>CAYMWM010000025.1:0-37202 GCA_964394185.1 uncultured Smithella sp. | reverse complement strand
TTAGCAACCTGATATTTGCCGATATGATTGTAAATCCTTTCCGCAATGATTTTATTCCCGTTCGGAGAGACATGGCAGTGGTCTAGGTAAATATATTCTTCACGATCAAAAGCATCGATGAGAACAAGAACATTTTTATTTAACTTTCGATATTCAGGTGTCTTGAGTAGCTTCAAAACGGCGGCGTAGTATACTTTATAACCGCTGACCATATTCTGGTCGAAAATCAGATGCCCTAAATAAGGCTTCCCAACTCCCGCGTTTGGCTGCAACACGGCAATAAAATAAGCGCCCTGACTTTCTGCCAGTTCTTTGGTGCACAACCAGCTTTCCAGTAAAACTTTCGCTTTTTTTTCAACATCCTCCCGGCTGATATTGAAAGCATCATATTCCACTTTATCTTTTTTATATTTTGCAATGAAGGATTTCAGCGGATTTAAAAGATAATAACCGAACGATAATGTTTCATCATTATTTTTGTCACGTCCCTTCATGACAGTACGAATCTGATTTTCGCGGTCATGACTGAAAGGTCTTCTGTCCGCCATCAACACTTTCGAGTCGTTTACCCCATCATAGGACACTACAGCATAAGGCTTTAGTCCGCCGATGATTTGTAATTTGAGAAAAAGATATTCCTGAAAAGCATTATAAGAACCTTCCCCGAAATTTACGGCCCGATAGCGCCCATGAGCAATGGATGCGAAATGCGACGGTATCGTATTGGCATCGTCAACTCCTTCACCCAGCATGGTTGAACCACCCATAAAAACCACCAGAGGTGATTTATCCGCAGCATACTCCGACTGGGGCGTATTTCTGATTCCCCGTTCATTAATATTAATGGTTTGTCCCCTATAAGGAAGGCCTCTCCAGCCGATATAAGAAACATAATGGTATTTCAGTTCATGATACTCCTGAAAATGCTTGCGAGCCCATGCAATATTTTTGTAATTGGGCAACGGCCATCTGTAATCCTCTTTTTTGTTGCGTACATGAGAGAATAACCCGGAACTGGTCAATTGATGGATCGATATGACGGTTAAATCGGCGATAATGACCAGACCCAGAAAAACAAGGATATTGATAATGACAATTTTCAATAATTTGATCATCCGCATAACACAATTTTTACCACATGTTAATTCCCGGTTCAATGACGCAAATGTTTGCGTTTGAACAAAAGCATATTTGCCTGTTACAGATTGAATACTGTATCAATTACCGGCTGCAAAAACAATATTGGATTGATGAGCATTCACGCCGCAAGCTATAATTTCGGGCACAGTGAAGAGGTCAAGGATACTAATCAAGCGCGTTTAATTGGTTGATCCCGTATCCGTCCGGCCGGGAGGCAATTGATTTTGGGCCTTTTTCAGCGATTGATTCTGTTTGTCTTCGTCGATCATCTTTTTCAGATTCCCGACAAATTCCTTTGCGTCTATTTTGCTGTACCCTGTTTGGCCGGCCAATTCTCCTTCCGGAGACAAAAGGATGACTTTCGGATATCCGTGTACGTTGTATTTTGTAGCCAGGGCGTCATTCTGTTCTTTTATTTCTTTTTCGACTGTTTTATAGCGGGGAAAATCAACGGTAACGCAAATCAGATTTTTCCCGGCGAATTTCTTGAAGACATCCGAGCTAAAAAATTCCCCATCGATTTTCTGGCACCAGTGACACCAGTCGGAACCGCTGAAATAAAGCAGCATATATAAACCGGACTTTTGTGCCTGCTGCGATGCTTTGGCAAAATCCGTCTCCCATACGGCGGCATTTGCCTTAACGGCAAATACAATAATCATGATCACAAACACAAATCCTGCAGGTACTCCTTTGTTCATATCATCCTTCTCCCGCAATAATCTACACTTCCGGTCTCCTTGGTAAAATATTATTGCTTATCCCCCTCGAATAATATCCCGTCAGTCCGGTCGCCGTTAGGCACGATAATCCACATCCTGTTATATTCCGAATCATAATAACTGATACCCGTCATGGTCTGATGTGCAAAATGACAAGGTGTACCGCCGAAAGAAATGGTAAAGTCGTACACATTGCCTTCTGAATGTGTTGTGAGCGAACCGGTTGCCGTACAACCGCCATCACAGATGGCCGTTATTGCACCTGTTGATGAAATGGTCAACGTCGCATTTTCCTTACCTTGGGAAAACGCGAACCAACCGGAGAAAGAGCCGGTAATTTCAGACAACGATGGTTTTTTCTCGTAATCACTGTCATAGGCGACAGTGAATGTGTAGAAGTCATTTGTATATAACATCATCATGCCGTAAGCTGATTCTTTTGGTTTATAATTGATCGTCAATTTGCCCTTACTGACCCCGGCTCCATTGATATTTAAATCCATGGCATCATCCGACGTCAGATTATCCGCAAAACTGCTGCTTTCTCCCTGCAATGCGCCTGCCGTTTCATTGGAATAATTCAGGGCTGAATATATAAAGTAATAGGTTCCGTCACTGAGGATCAATCCATAAATATTTCTGCCTGTATTTGTTGTTCCTTTATATAGACCTTCGGCAGATTTGCCCGATGACGAATTATCACCGCCGCCGTCATCACCGCCTGAACAGGATATCATCACAGAAAGCAGAATTACCGCCAATATTGCATACAATTTTTTCATTATTATCTCCTTTAATATACACAAGAGGCAGGAACATGAAAGGTCTGCGCGTTTAACTCCATCCTTTTCAAAATAATAATTAATAATAGAGTGTTGATTTCAATAATTATTCAATATATCAGGAATCTATTTATTTAAAATATGCAGTTTACTCCTTTGTCACTTCCATTGTTCCGCTGATGCCGCTGGAGGTCTGAAAAGTACCCGATAACGTCCTGCCATCAGACGAGAATGTTCCCTGAGCCGTCAATGTCGTATTCGATTCGGCGTCATAACCTTCGGAATAAAAATAATTCCCCGAAATATACCCCGTTGAGATCGTCCTTAACCCGTATCCGAAATCATAGTCTTCAACGCTTCCGGTAAGTGTCGTTTCCGAATAACTGGTGATAATCAAGTGAATATCACCGCTGATAATTCCCAGTCTCATTGTGCCGTAATATGAGCCGGTATAATCGAATACCGATGTAAAATTCTGCTCCGTCACGTCAGCTCCGGCAACCGTCACGCTGATGGAACCCGGACTGAAAGCGCAACCGGACAGCGATGCGGTAAGCATATAACTGCCGTTCTCCGCGTTATCAAAGCTGTAATTGCCACCGGAATCGGTTGTCGTGGAACTGGAACCCGTCCCGGTAAGAGTAATGGTTACACCGGATACCACTGCTCCGCTTACCTTGCCCGAAATGGTGTAGGTGGGAACAGCGGTTGATACAGATGTAAAATTCTGCCCCGTAAGATTGGCGTTATTGACCGTTGCGTTGATGCTTGTCGGATTGAAAGCATAGCCGGTCATAGATGGAGTAATCGTGTAATTGCCATTGTTAGCACCGTTGAAGCTGTAATTACCGTTGGAATCCGTTTTGGTAGAAGAGGAACCGTTTCCGCTCAATGTAATCGTCACGCCGGATACGATATCTCCGCTTACCGTACCGGAAATGCTGTAGGTGGGTGGAGCCAGTGTTACCGTTACCGTATAACCCTGCGTGGAAGCGTCTTGCGCCGTAACGATATAAACCACGGGATTGGTAAAATCATTGGCTGTCGTACCGCTGATCTGAACAGATGAGGCGACTTTTACACTAACGCCGGTGGTGGTAAATGCTGCCACCAGTGCCGTAACATTTGTCCCGAAAGGCAGGGTGACCGCTATAGTCTTGTATGTTTCATTGATGGTTCCGGCAACACCGTTGAGAGAGAATGATCTAAACATTTTAGAAGAGGATATCTTAGCTACCGTTACTGTCACCGTATAATCCTGTATGGAAGAATCGGCTGCCGTTACCGTGTAAATAACGGGATTGGTAAAATCATTTGCCGTTGCACCGCTGATCTGAATGGTTGAACCAACGCCGACACTCGTACCCGTTGTGGCAAATGACGCCACAAGATTGGTAACAGATGTACCGTAAGGCACTGTTAGTGCTATCGTTCTGTTTGTTTGATTGATTGTTCCGACAACGTTATTTAGCGAGAACCAGGTCATTTCCTTCGATGATGATGACACCACTGTTACCGTTACCGTGTAATCTTGAGTGGATGCATTGGCCGCTGTAACTGTATAAACCACAGGATCTGAAAAATCATTGGACGTTGTGCCGCTGGTCTGAATGGTTGAACCGACTTTGACGCTTGCGCCGGTTGTGGTAAACGTTGCCACCAGTGCTGTAACATCTGTACCGTACGGCAGGGTGATTGCTATCGTCTTATTTGTTTCATTGACCGCTCCGGCAAAGCCGTTGATTGAAAACGCCGTGATTTCCTTAGCCGATGACGACACAATCGTTACCGTTACAGTATAACTCTGAGTTGAATCATCATTTGCTGTAACAGTATAAACGACGGGATTGGTAAAATCATTAGCCGTTGCGCCACTTATCTGAATGGTTGTACCCACTTTGACGCTGACGCCCGTGGCGGTAAAAGTCGCCACGAGTGCCGTTACATTTGTGCTGTAGGGCAGTGACACCGTTATGGTTTTTTCTGTTTCATTAATCGTCGCGGCAACACCGTTGAGAGAAAAGGCCGTGATTGCTTTTTCTTCAAATACCGGTGGAGCATCTGATCCGCTGGAGCTGCCTCCGCCGCCACCGCAACCTGCGGTAAATATAATCAAAACAGCTGCCCATAACATATATATTTTTTTCATTGCCACCACCTTAATGAACTGATGAATCTAAACTTTGCATTCGATTTTTAATGCCGAAATGTATATGCGAACATGCTCCGAATGTCAACGAATGTAGTCAAATAATCTAAATACCTTAACTAGCATCGGATTTCATCGTAAGGTATTGATATTTAAATTTATATCATGCTTCCATATGTACGGATTTTCATAAGATCCTGCTCCCGGCCTGTGGCAGACGAACTGTTCACGCATTTATTTGACATTCACGCTTTTGCCGAATATCGGCACGATAAACTTCCCCGAAGACTCGCCTTTTTGAGAAATTATTTTACCTAGCCGCTCCGCTGGCTCGTCGATTCCTTCATCGGTAAGCTGAAATGTGCCGAAATGAATCCCAACCGATAAACGAGACTCCAGTTCCTCATGAACCTGCCACGCCTCTTCCGGCGTCAGGTGAACCGTTTCCATCATCCACGCCGGTTCATAGGCGCCGATGGGAATAAAAGCAAGATCAATGGGACCGAATCGTTTGCGTACTTCCTTCACAAAACCACCGTATCCCGTATCTCCGATAAAGTAAATGACTCCGCTGGGAGTCCTGATGACAAAGCTGCCCCAAAGGCTCATATTATAGTCGGACAAGCCCCGGCGTGAAAAATGACGCGCGGGTGCAAAATGTATTTCGATGTCCCCTCTACTGATACTCTGCCACCAGTCCAGTTCTCTGACATTACTTATGCCGTTATTGAGTAGAGTGCTTTTATTGCCGAGACCTGTCAATATGAGGGAATTGTCCCGTTTTGCCAGACGCTGCAAAGTGGGAATATCCATATGGTCATAATGGTTATGTGAAATCAGTACAATATCAATAGGCGGCAGCTGTTCAAACGCAATGCCCGGCGGCACAACTCTTTTTGGACCCAGCCAGGAAAAAATGCCCGCTCGCATGGACCAGATGGGATCGGTAAGAATATTGACGCCGTCAACCTGAATAAGAACCGTATCATGATTGACAACGGTGTATTGTATACCTTTCTCAACGCGATTCGGCGGTGCGTCGCCGGGTTTCGTGTTAATCCACTCTGGCCACTTCGCCTTTTTGCGGGTCAAACTCCACTTTATCATATCCCACGCGTTATGGTTCTTGACAGGTTCTACATTATCAAAACGTTTTCCGCTCATCGTATCTTTATATCGGCTTCGGTATGATGTGCTATTTTCAACGTTTTTAAACTCGTCGGCACAGATTTCTGCAGCAGGCATAAAATAAATGATAATGAGAACCGGCAATAGTATGCATTTAACCGTATTGAGAATATCATCACCTCGGTAACAATTCATATTTCAAAACAATATTGGTATCGGCACAGCGTCCAGGTTGTTTCTATCACAAGTCCGTTCCGGTTGCAGCTGTTTTCGTTCTTTTTCGTGATTGTCAATATGGGCTTTTGTTATAATTCCTCAGCTCACGACTTTTTATATCACTATCCATAAATTGCAGGAATTGTTCTTTAGGCTTGTAATAATCGCTTATATTATTTTTGAAAACATCACGGATATATCTCCCGGCTTCCGGATTTATCCGGATATAGATATTAAAAACATTGTAAAGAATTTCAGGATTCCTGACATCCCGGAAACGCGCGGGATCAATCAATGCATTAAAAAAACTTCCGGGGTCCTGATTTTCTTTGCGGATATTCGCGTTAATTGAGGGCAGCAAAGACTTATGAATTAATATAACGGCATTTTTGTCGAAGTATATAAGATACCATTCATCCTTCTCCCGCAGAAAACCGAGTATCGTCGAAAGCGCTCTGTAATTGATGATAACAATCCGAAAAGGATATTTCCCGGAAAAACGGCGTATATCCTCACCACTCACGGGATTCGAGTTAAAGGCAAAATAATCATGAAACACCTGATTTCTGTAAAGGCCTCCGCGGGGGTCAATGAATACTTTGTAGTCGGGATAAAGCGCCCATGTCAGATAACCGCCGATGGCATAATCGTTGAATATCGTCCCTTCCGGCTTATACTTTTTCAGAAATTCCACTTCTTTCACCGGGGCAAAGTCCTCAAGACCCTGCCCGAACCAGTTTCTATGGGTATTGTAACTTATAGTAAACCAGGTGATGCTGACAAAGAAGAAAACAAAAACAGTTGTAAAAAATACGGCGGCTCTGCGATAAAATTTCTCCGTCTTTATCCTATAAGAAAGACAATAGAAAAAAGCAAAGAAGAAAAAAATCGAAAAGAAATAGGATAATCTTCCCGTTTCCATGCCCTTCCAGTATAAGGATGAACTGACAATCAGCACAGGAATATCGCACGATCTTTTTCTGCTCAGTTCATAAACCGCGAGAACAAAGATTATTAAAATCATCAATGTCATAATCCAGGCTGAAAAGCTCAGACTGAAATAGTTTGCGCCCATTTTTGTTAGAGAAGGCCACAGACTCGCATTTGCCAGAATATAATTAGCAATCAACCACGCATACTCTCCGGTATAATATTTGAAGCCTATCGCATTCATTACAGTCGGGCAAAGGCTTATCGGATAATCAACACCATAAGGATTCAACAGTGTGGCCGCGAGGGACAAAATGAATGCCCCTCCAAAATGAACCAGTTCATTTGACGTAAATGACTCATCGCGAAAGAAAATTCTGTTCAATATTTCTCCGGCAAAAGCAAGAGCAAGGAAACCCAGACCCACAAGAAAAGCGCCATGCAGATTGACCCAAAAAGCAAAAATCAGCGGATAAAGATAAAAAAGATATTTCGTTCTATTTATCCTGACATAAAAATAGACAAACACAATCCAGCTAAACAAGAGAGCGGAAAACAATTCCGGCTTGTAGTAACTGCAGGATATATAACAGGCAATCCCGACAGCGGCAATAACCGTCACGCCAGTTATGTCCAGATGCCGGTTAAGTAAACGCAGGAAATAATAAAAGGTAAGAAAGATTCCGCCGAATATCAGCCATTGAAAAAGCCAAAGACCAAACCCGCCCATGACACTGTAAAACAGGTAGACCGCTATGCTTCCCAGACAGGTATTGTAAATCCAAGTCGGATCCGTAGGTGTCCAGGAAAAAACCGAGATGTCCATCTTCAGGGTATGATGGGTCAGATAATATTTGCCGTGCGCCATTTGCCACCACAAATCATTATCCACGATGTCAACCGGATATTTCAGCAGAATCAATACCGGCAGAAGTGCTATCATCAGCCATTTTATATATGGGGAAGATGACAGCTTTTCTGAAAATGCGAAAAATAAATACAGCATTGAAGGATTTTTTCCGGTGTTATTTGCCATAGGGTTTGCCGTAGCGGTACACGGATTACTTTTCCCTTCATGCTCATCATTCATATGCGGGCATCTTACCCATTAAATAACAAATAATCTTAATGGTAAAATATTCTGTTTAAAGGGCCTTTTCATTTCACATCAAATCCAGCCGAGTATTACTGCAAACAGGATATGCAGGGCCAGTGCTGTGGCTAACAAGAGAATCATAAGATTTCGCTTTGCTGTAAGCGATAGATTGTCGTGAAGCCATACCAGCATGAGCAGCGGAGCGCAGTAACCGATGCA
This sequence comes from uncultured Smithella sp., assembly GCA_964394185.1. GTDB lineage: Bacteria > Desulfobacterota > Syntrophia > Syntrophales > Smithellaceae > Smithella. The sequence continues at coordinate 28,820 of CAYMWM010000025.1, read as the reverse complement.
CAGAAGATAGAGATTGGGCCATTTCCAGAAATTATATTCCCATATCAGCAGATTGCACTGGTTTAAAACCACCTCGACAAACAATCCGGAAAGACCCAAGATACAGGGGATTAAGATGCGGTTGGGAATACCCATGATTTTCATTTTTTTATCTTCCGGCATGACTTTCAGCGCCATCACACCGAAAACCGCGAAGAAAAAAGTTATCTCGATATTCAGTCCCGCGTAGATGACAAAAGCTGATTTCGCCGGTGTTATCCAGAGGGGCGCGTAATCCGTAATATGCAAAAGCAGCGCGTTGAGAATCTCATAGATGGTCTCATTCGCCCAGAAGGCCAGCCCCAGAAAAACAAATCCCCAGTTTTTCTTTTCGATTTCAACAAAGTAAACGTAAAAAACCGACACCAGCAGGGGCACAATGTACCATTGCATGTTGCCGGTACTCCTTAAAACGCTCAACGCCTCAGCGCTCGCAGCAGTCATTTTCCATCCTCCTCATCAGTAGTAATATTATTTTCACGTTTCCGTATTTCAATTTCAGATCATGATGCCTTAAAAAAGATCAAGGTCTTTAAGCTGCTGTTTGGACAGGATGTAGTCCGCAATCTGATGGGTGATTTCACCGGGTACATCGACGAATTCAATGCCCGCCTCGTAGGATCCACCTTCAACAAGGCTTTTGATCCATCTTACTTCTCCGAAGATTGTTATCATCTGGGGGGGATTCTTCAAAAATATTTTAAGTTTAAGGAGTGAATTGACGGGCAAATAAAGATGAGTCTGAATTCTGGCTCCCGTCATGGAGATGTCCGTACTGCGGTTATAGATAATGTTTCCCTGAGAAGATTTATTTTCCGCGGACATTACAATGATAGTAATATCATTAACTTCAGTTAGCCTGGGCGCACGCCTTCTTTCCATGATAATAACCCGTTCCCCTCTTATACCTCGGAAGCCTTAATGTTCTTTATTTCCTTATATTCTTTAAATGATTGTAATTTATATATAAACACGGTCGTGCATGTCAATGAAAAAATGATCCAAAATTCGAGTTGAAAATTCATTATCATAACTGGAAGAGAACCATATGTTCCGCTTATGATGTAAGACAGTAACCTTTTTCCCGGAATAACCTCAGGCAGGCATCAACAACATTGACATCATAGAGAATTCCCTTATTCTGTTCAATTTCTTCAAGCGCCGCGTCAATGCCAAGCGATGCACGGTATGGACGGTGCGAGCCCATGGCATCCACAACATCCGCCACAGCCATGATACGGGCTTCCAGAAGAATTTCATCTCCCTTCAGATTTCTCGGATAACCGCTGCCGTCCATGCGTTCATGGTGCTGATAAACAATCTGCGCCAGCGGCCAGGGCGATTCGATATCTTTCAGCATATCAAATCCGCACCGGGAATGTTCCTTAATCAGGGAAAATTCAATCTTGGTAAGTTTTGTCGGTTTAGTCAATATCTCCGCCGGTATGGATAATTTCCCGATATCATGGATGGAACCGGCCATGAGGATGCCTTCTATTCGATCATCCGGTAATCCCATTTCTCTGGCGATGGCACAGGCAAGATTAGTTGTCTGGTTCTGGTGTCCGGCAGTATAGGGGTCTCTTGATTCCAAAGCAGCTACCAGAACCTGAATGGTCGTACCAACCGCTTTTTTGAGACTTTCCAGGGTCTGTTGAAGTTTAGCTGCCGCCTGCTTGCGTTCGGTTATATCCCTCCCCTCGCCCAAGATGGATAACGGCTTTCCGCTGTTATCACGGATGAAGCTGAAAGAACATTCAATCCACAAATGCCTTCCGTCTTTACAGCGGCATTCCAGTTCCAGTAAATGCTGTAAATGGTTTGAAGCATTTGTCACTGCTTTGCGTAACTGGACAGAAAAAAAATCAATGGCTGTCTGTAAAGATGATTCAACAATAATTTCCTCAAGCCTCAGCCGCTTGAGCTCATCCAGGGTGTATCCAAGCAACTTTTCCAGAGACGGGCTGATATATTTCCATTTCAAATCCAGATCCATAAGCCATACCTGGTCTTTCATGTGATCAGCCAGAAGACGGTATTTTTCTTCGCTTTCACGGATAAAAGTTTCAGCTTTTTTACGTTCAGTAATGTCACGGAGATTAACGATTGCGGCCTCAACAGTATTGTTACGCAACAGATTGCTGCCAATGGCTTCAAATAGGCGCCAGCTTCCGTTGCGATGACGAAGGCGTAATTCAACCTTTTGAACGGGAGCATTGGAATCGCTAAATAACATATGGAATAAATCGGTCACAGTTTTCAGATCATCCGGGTGAACAAGGTCAAAAACGCCGGCACCGATTCTTTCTTCGGCGGCATACCCCAAAACACCTATGGCACGATTTTCATAGGTGATAGCCCCTTTTCTGTTAACAAGAATGATAATATCCGAAGATTGCTCCGCAAGAGCCCGAAAGCGCTCTTCCTCGTTCCGTAATTTTTCTTCTATGTGGATGCGCTCGGTAATATCTCTGGCAATGCCTCTATACCCTGTCGGTTTTCCCGCTGAATCCTTTAACAGTGATATAAATCCCTCAATATATTTTATATGCCCTTCTTTTGTTTTGATTTTCCAGACCAGTTCTTTATTGGGTTCGCCTGTTTCATAAATTTCTTTGTAAGCCCGTAGGACTCTGTCAAATTCCTTTTTATCCGCGTAAAGCTTTCTGTTCATTCCTATCAACTCATCTCTGGAATATCCGGTGGAGCGGCAGAGAATGTCGTTGAAATAAGTAAATTTACCGGAAAGGTCAACCTCAAAATAGCCTTCATGAATATCTTCCAGAATGGTCCGGTATTTCTCTTCACTCAGACGCAGTTCTTGTTCCGCCTGCCTGCGTCCGGTAACGTCCCGGTAGTTTACAATCACATTTTTAATGACATTATTCTCGACAAGATTGCTTCCCACTGCATCGAGCGTGCGCCAGCTTCCATTCTTATGACGAAGATGAATTTCCCCATGAATGACAGGAGAATTTTTGTCGGTTATCAGCGTGACGAATGTATCGGTCATGAACTTCAAGTCATCCGGGTGAACAAGCTCAAATCCTTTACGGCCGATTCTTTCCTCGGGTGTGAATCCCAGTACCTGCTGGATCGCCGGATTGATGTAAAGGATGGTTCCCTCCAGATCGACAAAAACAATGATGTCCGTAGAATGTTCTATCAGAGCCTGGAATAGTTTATTCTCTACGATGGATTTATCTTCGGTTTTTTTGTTCTTCATGACATTATCCGGAGACTGGAGCTTTGCGCTTTTTCTTTCTTATAAAAGTACATAATAAATTCATTTGTGTCAAAACAAAAATCATGAGTCCCAAACTTCAGAAACGAAGTGCGCTGAAGTTTGCCGGACGAATTATCCCTGAGCGAAGCTAACGCGATAATGAGACTCCAATTCCAAAAGCGGAGCGCCTTGAAATTGGTCAGTTATTATCAACGGCAGAATCCTTTGTTTTTAGCCCACTCCTGCGCTCTGCAATTACCCAGTTCACATGCCTTCTGCAAATCACGGCAGCCGGATTCTTTATTGCCCAGCATTAAATAAGCACTTCCCCTGTTATGATATGCATCCCTATGATTTGGTTTCAGGCGTATTACCTCTGTGCAGTCCTCTATTGTACGCTGATAATGGCCGAGTTCAGCATAAACAACTCCCCTGTTGAAATAGCTTTCGTCAAAATTGGGGCTCAGTCGTATGGCTTCATTGAAATCCTCAAGGGCTTCCCGATGCCGTCCAAGTTCCGCGAAAGCAGAGCCACGATTATTATGCATAATCGAATTATTCTTTGTTACTTTCAGGGCATGATCAAAAAGGACCATGCTGTCCTTCCAGTAGCGGCATTGGTTCCAAGCCAGCAATGCCATTATGGCAATAAATATTACCCCTGCCGGGAAAAGTATCTTTTTGCGCGATTCCGCTTGCGAAAACAAATTTCCAATACCCCAGACAAGCCCGAAGAAAATGCCGATAAGCGGCAGATAGGTGTAGCGGTCGGCCATGGAAGCCTCCGGATTGAACTCTATTATTCCGGCAACCGGCAAAAGAATTATTAGGAACCAGAACCATCCGACAAAGAAATACGGGAAACGTTTTAGCGTTGCGATAACAGCAATGCTGATAACAAGAAGAAGCACAGTAGATCCCCAAACCTGCCATACCGGAAGTTGATCCGAGAAAGGATATAAAACAGCCAAATCATGAGGCCAGAGGGTTTGCTCCAGATACGTTACAAAAGCGACGGGCGCGTTGGCCAGACGGGAACTCAGGGGATAAACTTTTTCCGACGGATTATACTCTGCGTAAAGTGTGATTAAAGTAATAGTGGCAGATAAAACTAAAAGCGGCGTTTTTTCCTTTAATTGCCATAGAAGCGGATTGCCTTTTTTAGATTCAAAACGTCTCAGCGGCCAGTAATCCAGAAGAATCATTATAACGGGCAGTGTAACAACCATGGACTTGCTCATCAATGCTCCGGCAAAGAAAAAAAGAACAAGCCCATATCGTTTTAAGGTTGTCTTTTCCGTGTAATAGACGTACAGGCAAAGGGTCAACATCCAGAAAAACGTGCTCAAAACATCTTTTCGCTCCGCAATCCAGGCAACTGATTCCACATGCAGGGGGTGCAGCGCAAACAGAGCCGCGACAAAAGCGCTTTTCCAAATTTCTTTTGTCATGCGGTCAAAAAGCCTGAATAAAAGCAGAGTGCTTAAGATATGCAGGATAAGATTAGTCAGATGATAACCAGCTGCATTCATGCCATGAAACTGATAATCAAACATCAGGGAAAGCCATGTCAGAGGGTGCCAGAACTCAGCATAAGTCGCGCCAAACGCCCAGAGAAAACCATCCAGCGTTAAACCGGATTGCACGTATTTGTTCTGCGTGACATAAATGTTATCATCGAGATTGACAAAGTGATATTGGTTTAGCTGCACGTAAACGGCAAGCGTAGCGATTGTCAAAACGACATAAATAATCAGTTTCTGTGTTGCGGGATTGATATTTATTTTATTTATCATAATGATTTACTGTCGGTATTTATACCACATATCAGGCCGGAGGTCAGCCGATTTTTGATAATTTTCATCTGTAATTTTAGATAAACAGGTCAATAAATAATTGGATTTTTTATTTCAGAATCCTATTCCCGCGGAGTTGATGGAATAGCGGATAATGGTTGTAACGGAAGCAATCTCACTTTTTTTATGACTTTAAACATAAAACAATATTCGCTGTCTTTCTCATGAATCCAGCCTCCTTGATTTTTTACAAGAAACGGGGCTGTTCCTGCTGATGGAATATGAGAATATGAGCATGGAAACAGAATATAAGATCGGTTTTGTACTATTTGTTTCTTCGATTACAGCGGCATTTGCTTAAAGGCGGTTCCATTCTGCGACTATACGAATATGCCGGAAATGATCGAATTCAAATAAAAAAATCCGGTTTTTTTCTTTCCCGGAAAGTTGTGCTCAGCCACTGTGCAATTTGTTGCACCATCGGCTCTTCCATGACACGCGCTTCAAGCGGACATATTTTCACACAAGCACAACACAGGATGCATTTCTTTTTGTCAGTCACAACCGTCGCATCCACCGTGATGGCGGCGGTCGGACACACGGCGGCGCATTCTCCGCAAAGGTTACAGAGATCTTCAATGATTACGGGTGACATTTCCGGCCATGTCCCGTAATCTCTATAGGGAAATTTCCCCGGCAAAGGCAATGAAATATCCGCATCCAAGCCGGACATCTCCCCTATTTTCTTCATGACCTTTGTACCGAAGTCTCTTGCCTGCATCAGGTCCTGCGTATCGGGCCTTCCAACGGCAATCGGGGTTTCTTTATTGGAAAATGAATGTTCGCCGATAAACGCTACCGCAGCAACAGGAATAAAACCCGCCTCTTTCGTAATAGCCGACAATTCCAACAGCGCATCTTCATAATCCCGATTACCGTACACGACAACGATTACAGCCGGTGTTTTATCGGCTTTGAGCTGTTTGAGTCTCCGGACGGCAATGGGGGCAACCCGTCCGGCATATACCGGCACTCCGATGAGAGCAAGGTCTCTTCTGTTGACCATATAATCTCCGGTAGATGCACCGGGCATTGTCAAATCAATCGGACTGATTGTTGTAATATTTAATCCCTGAGCAATTCCTTCAATGATTTTTCTGGTTGTACCGGTGGGAGAAAAACAGATGGTCACAATGCGGTTGGGTTTCATGATCGGATTCCTCTATATAAGCAAATGAACGGGTATCGTTTGTAACATATCATAATAATTGATGTTTTTAGAATGATGCTTAATCTTATTCCTACCGCCTTACAGTCACGGAATCATGACAGTTAGACTTCCGTATGAAAACCCAGGCAAACAACTCTTTAAGTGGAAAAGAAAATATAAAGTAAAATCATAAAAATCGTATTTTAATCTGAAATCCCGAAGCCCGGGAATATGGATTATCTTAAGCCTTCAATTATATGGATGTTGTCACGGAAGATTACTCTTTCCTTTGAATGACGTCTTCCATCCTTTTAATTATCGAACGTAATGTACGGATTTGCACTTGAAGGCCCAGCACTAAAATCATCAGACAGGCGACTATAAAAAACATTGTACCTTGTTCCATAGAACACTCCTTTTGATATTTAGATTTCTGCTATTCTTTAATCAAGATGTTGTAATATAGCACAGAAATGATGATTTGGAAATCGAAGACTGCTGGAGCCTGACAGAATATTTGAATTGTTAAAAAACGGATTTTTCAGGGGAAAAAGCTCTTTTAAACGGTCGACGATGAAAATTTTGTTTCCCGCCCGCTGGTTACGTTACATTTATTTTTCCTTATTCAGTTTCAGATTCAGAATGCCGATAATTATCGTTGCGATGGCAACCGCGCCAAATAGAATCGTCAGCAAATATATTTTTTTGTCTGCAAACTGACCGATTCCGATGAGTAACGCATAAAGCAGCATGCCAAGGGAAAACATGGAAAGACTATTATTGATTCCCTTACTCTTTAAACTCATCACCCCCGCGTAAAACATTAGTCCGCAGGTTATCGCTTCAGAAATCAGCAGGAATACTGTCTTGAGATGAAACTCATCAAAGTAATCATTAATTGCGCCTGATAGATACAGTATCACCCAGATCAATATCATGCAGATGGAACTGATGATAAGGAATATGCCGGTGACTTTTCTTATTTTTTCATTTTGCATAACAGACCCCGGAAATTTTTTATGTGTTTTAACATCATTACTGAATCTTTAATCCTATTCTGTCCCAGCGCACTTTTTTCTCTCCCCTATCCAACGAAAAATAAACCATAAATGCTTTTCCCTTAACATCCTTCAAATCTACAAAACCCCAAAAACGGCTGTCCAGGCTTTCGTCCCGGTTATCGCCAATGACGAAAATGGAATTCGGGGGAACAGTAACGGGGCCGAAATTGTCACGCGGCTGCATGGATGCCGGCAGGATTAAATTATCGGTGAAGATAGCATGGGAATCTTTATATTCTTTATCATTGATGAATATTTTTTTATTTATTATTTCAATTTTATCGCCTCCTATACCAATAACGCGTTTGATAAAATCTTTGGTTCGGTCGTTGGGAAAAATAAAAACGACAATGTCATCCCTTTGAGGATCGGAGACAGGAATGATCGTTTTTCTTGATACAGGCATTTTTACACCGTAAACGAACTTATTGACAAGAATGTGATCACCGACTAGAAACGTCGGTATCATGGAACGTGAGGGCGTCTTATATGATACAAATAAAGTTGTCTTTATGCCAAGAGACACAAACTCTGAAATCAATATAAAGATCACAAAATAACCAAGATAAACAAACCACCTGTTGTATTTTGTTAATTCATAATTCTCTTTATATCTTTTTGCTATTAAAAATGCATCAACTACGCAAAACAGCCCAAAAGCAAAGGCGACAATTAATAACAAAATTAATAAAGAAATGTTAGGGGCAACAATAACAAGAATACCTAGAAGAATGATATTTAAAAATATTCCAATGCCAACGAGAATCAATCCTCTTTTAGGTTTTCCTGAATACAGATGACCAAGACCTGTTGCAAGCACTGTCATTAAAGCGGCCAACCAGGGCCGCCTGGGTTTATTATTCATGATTTACCCTTTCAATAATTTTTTTGTTTTGGATTGCTGGCCGTAGCCTAGCATAAAATTGATCATTTGCAAAATGAGCCCCGATGAAATTAATTTGAACAATCACCGGCAGAAATATCCCCTGTTTTCGGCCGATTTTAACGCTGTGCATATGCCCAGGGAACAGGCCTTTTGCGCATCGGGGCATCCATTCTGAATATTATTTTGCTTAAAATAAATAATGGCTCTGTTGTTGTAGGCGTCGGCGTAATCCGGCCTTAATTCTATAGCTCTGGTAAAATCATTCAAGGCACTTTGTTCAGGGCGCCCGAGTTTAACATAAGCCACCCCTCTGTTATTGTAGGCAAAAGCATAAAGCGGCGCAATGGATATGGCTTTATCATAATAATAGACAGCTTCCTCCTGTTTTTCTTTTGCAGACAGGGCAACGCCCAGCAGATTATATGCCACATAATTATTTTTCGTTACCTGAAGAGCGTGACTCCAGAGCTCGATGCTGTTTTTCCAGTAACCGCACTGCTGCCAGCTTAGAACTGATAACACAACAATGAATACCGTTCCCGCCGGTAATAAAATTTTTTTTCGCGCATCCCGCCCGGCGAACAAATAAGGAACTCCCCAAGACAGCATAATGGCAATGCCGATAAAGGGCAGATACGTATGACGATCGGCCATGGCCTGCATGCCCGACTGTATCAATCCGCTTAGGGGAATAAAAGTTATCAGATACCAAAACCAACCTGCAAATAAAAAAGGATATTTGTTGATTTTATAAAGAGCAACAATTGTAATGACTGCGATGAAAACACCGGAAATGACAACTTTCCATAAAACAATGGAAAAATCATATGGATAAAACGCGGCAAGATTGAAAGGCCATAAAATTTTGCCCAGATAGGCGGCATAGGAAACAATAACATTGCTGACGCGGGGAATGACCGGCAACATATCCAGGGTTGCAAGAGATTTGAAATGATTTTGTTCCTGAAAAGTCAGAAGACTTGAAATAACCGTTAGCACGATAAAAGGAACTTTTTCCAGAATAAGGCCTCCAGCCGAACGCCCCCCTCTGCCCTGTTCATACAAAGCCCTCTTCCAGCGGTAAAGCGGCCAGAAATCGAGAAGCATCAGGACAAAAGGCAGCGTGACCATCATCGGCTTGGACATCAGAGCCGCAGCGAATAATATCAAACAGAGCATATATCGCGACACTTTGAAATTCTGGACGTAAAGAGCGTACGCATAAAGACAGGCCATGCCAAAAAACATGCTCAGGACGTCTTTACGCTCTGCCGCCCAGGCCACGGACTCCACTCTCAGGGGGTGCAGCGCAAAAAAAGCCGCGGCAAAAGCGGAGGGCCAAATATTATTCGTTGTTTTATTTAAAAAGAGGAACAGAAAGATAACAGCCCCAATATGCAGAAGAAGACTCATCAAGTGATGACCACCGGCGTTGGCCCCGAATATATTCCAGGCCAGAATGTGGGTAAGCCAGGAGAGAGGCTGCCAGTAATAAAAAGATGAAGAGGTAAATGCCCATTTTATGCTTTCGTAAGTCAATCCGGATTTGATGTTGAGATTATTGATAATATAGGCGGGATCGTCATAATTAATAAAGGCATTGTCTAAAATCCGGCCGAAAGGAAGGAAAGTGACGACAATTAAAAATATGATGATTGGATAAGTGTATTTCTTCATCATGAACAAAAACACCCTCGTGCTGATTAAGCGAATTAATGTTTTACTTTATGCGTTGCAGCGGTTTCTTTTGATGATCCATCAAAGCGCTAATGTGATTATAAATTTTTTCTGCCATAATTTTATTGCCGTTTGGAGAAACATGACAATCATCTATATAGATGAAATCTTCAATATCAAAAGCGTCTTTCGGGAATATTACATGCCTGGACAAATCCTTGTATTTTGGTGTCTGGAGCAATTCCAAAACCACCTGATAATAAATTCTGTAACGATCCAGTTTTGTTTCGTCCAGTTTCAGATGTCTGGACCTTAGACTACCTTCATTCAGTCTGAGATGCTTTAAGTAAGGCTTACCGAAACCGGCATTGGGCTGCAATACTGCGATAAAATAAGCTCCATTGGTTTCCGCCAGTTTTTTGGTGCTCATCCAGCTTTCCAATAAAAATCCGGCCTTTTGTTCCACTTCTTCCCTGCTGACATCATAAGTCCGATAGGTTACATGACGGTTTTTATATTCGGCAATAAATGACTTTAAAGGCTTTAAAAGAAAATTGTTAAATGATAATGCTTCTTCTTCAATGCTGTCTTTTCCCTTCATGACTTCACGAATCTGATTTTCCCTGGAATGACTGAAAGATTTTCTCTCCGGCATTAAGGAGTCCGCGTCGTTTACGCCGTCGTAGGATACGACGATGGCAGGATGTAATCCGTTGAGCATTTGCAGTTTTAGGAATAAATATCCCTGAAATGCGTTATAAGAGGCTTCTCCCAAATTTATTGTCCGATAGCGCCCGCGGGAAATCTGCGCGAAAAAAGCCGGTATGGTGTTTGCGTCGTTTGATCCTGTGCCCCACATGGATGAACCGCCCAGAAAAACGACGAGAGGCGATTTTCCGGTAGCAAGCTCCGACTGGGGAGTATATCTAATTCCCTGTTCATCGATATTTATCGTTTGTCCCTTATAAGGCAGCCTTCTCCAATCAATGTAAGAAATGTATTCTGACTGCAACTCCGCAAATTCTTCAAAATGTTTTTTAGCCCATTCCAGATTTCTGTAATTGGGTAAACGCCACTTATTTTGCGTTTTCTTCTGTTGCGCATCATAAAAATATTGGGAATGAATCAGTTGATATATCGAAATGACTGTTAAATTCGCAAAAATCAACAATCCCAGAATTACAAGAATATTGATTACGGCGATTTTAAATAGTTTGATCATTATCTGCATATTAATTGCTTATCATATGTTATACCGGAGTTCAATTTTCCGATGACAGTCTTTTGCGCAGAATGCATCTTTATGCAGCCGTTTTTCAACGGACAGTGAAAATCATTTCAACGGCACATTCCCCTGTTTTTCGCCCAGGACAACGCATCGCAAAGTCCCAGCTCACAGGCTTTTTGCGCGTCAAGACAGCCCAGTCTTTCGTTGCCGTGTTCCAAATTGATTCCCGCCCTGTTGCGGTAGGCTTCGGTATAATCAGGATTCAGCATGATGGCTTCAGTATAGTCACCGATAGCCTGCTGATATTGGCCAAGCTTTCTACAAGCATTCCCTCTGTTGTAATATGGCATGGCAAAATGGGGTTTCAGATGTATCGCTTCGTTGAAATCCTCTATGGCCTTGTGGTACTGACCGGTTTCATCGTAACAGTTTCCCCTGTTGATATAGGCTTCGGCATAAGTCGGCACTATGCGGATGGCTTCGTTATGATGATAAAAGGCATCGGCGATTTTTCCTTTTCTATAAAAAGCAAGACCGATACTGTTATGCGCCAGAGCGTTATTTTCCGTTACTTTTAAGGTATGCTTAAAAAGCACGATATGGTTTTTCCAGTAGCCGCATTGTTTCCAGGATAAAATCGACAGAATGGCAAAAAAGATGATCCCCGCCGGGAATAAAATCTTTTTTCTTATTTCCTCACTTTTAATCAAAGGCGGTATTCCCCAGGCTATCATGACTGCAAGGCCGATGGAAGGCAGATAATGATAACGGTCGGCCATTGCGTATGGTGCGCTCTTCGATATCTGAATGATTCCGATGACGGGGGCAATGGTTAAAGCAAACCACAACCATCCCGTAATAAGATACGGCATGCGTTTTGCTCTTATAATTACCACGGCGGTGATTAAGATAATCAGCAGGGTTGCTCCCATAAACTGCCAGACTGGAATATGATCGGGAAATGGATAAAAGACAGCCATATCGTACGGACACAATGTTTTTCCCAGATAACCAACGAAGACAACCGGTGCGTTGGCCAGCCGGGAAATAAAAGATACCGGAATTAAATCGGGAGGATTCAGCGCATCATATTTTACCGGAGAATATACTGTCGTGACAGCAATGACTGCCGACAAAATGAAAAAGGGGATTTTTTCCTTCAATTGCCATAGCGGAATTATTCCCGCAATTTTTGGCTCCGTTGCTTGGGTGACAGCAGGCCTGGATATATTTTCCCGGAGAGTGTCTTTTTTTAGTTTATTTTTCTTTTTTCCCTTCTTCATCAAACCTGCAACAGTCTCAACATCCGACAAAGCCTCAGTGATTTTCCTTGATCGCAGACGGTCCAGCGGCCAGTAATCGAGAAGGATCATGACAACAGGTAATGTGACGACCATGGGCTTGCTCATCAGAGCCAAAATGAAAGTAAAAAAAGCGAGCAGGTACCTGCCGATAACCGGCTTTTCCGTGTAATAAACATAGAAATATAAAGTCAGCATCCAGAAAAAGGCACTTAAAACATCTTTGCGTTCGGCAACCCAGGCAACCGATTCCACATGCAGCGGGTGCAGCGCAAATAAAGCCGCGACAAACGCGCTGGCCCAGATGGCTTTGGTCATGCGGTGGAAAAGCCGGAAGAGAAGTAAAGTACTCAGGATATGCAGTATAAAATTGGTCACATGGTAACCGCCCGCATTCAAGCCATGAAGCTGATAGTCGAACATGAAAGAAATCCAGACGAGAGGATGCCATAAATCGAGATACCTTGTAGTGAAAGCCCAGCGGATTCCGTCCGTCGTTATTCCCGACTGTATACGAGGATTATCCTCGATATAAAGGTGATCGTCAAAAATGATGAAGCCGTAGTTGTGCAGCTGCCAGTAAACGGCGAGCGTAACAACCGTCAAAACGATATAAACGATTAATGCATGCTTCTTCCCGGAATCAATATTGGTCTTATTGAACATGTTGAATTACCGTCTTTGCCTGTATAGCATCTTAATTCAGGATTAATCTTCATTTCCATTATAATATACAACTTTATGATTTATGAAAAGTTGGGGATTTTCCGTTCAGGCATTCTCTTTGCCGGACGTTGTTCTAAAATAGGCAATCAAGGTAAGGAGAAAGAATATCGGAACGCCCAGTTCCAGTATTTCCTCCACTGCGCCTGCGTACATGGATACCTGTTTTGAAACTATAATATCAAAGCCCTTGAGCTTCCTGTCGAAACCGTCCAGCGACTGGGATACCGCAAGGACAATACAGGAAATCAGAACGCCAAGGGAAACAATGCTGCGATTTTTCAAGCCCGACAAGAAGTTTTTCGTGTGACGACGGAGTATCATGAAAACAATATAGAGGAGCAGCAGAATGACAACCACACCGATAATTTTCTCCGTTAAGGGCACATTACTGCCGGTAAAAAACCTGATTTTAAATATTCCTGTCGTAGTAAACCGGTTGTCGAAATCCAGTTCCCTGAACATAAAGAAGATAATCAACAGAAAGATGTGCGGATAGGTCTTAAGATAGGTTAATTTACCTTTATAAATCATCAAAGCGGCGCAAAAAAAATATGCCAGGACTGTTGCCGACTCAACCCATCCGCCTTCTTTTAAAAGGAGTTTTCTTTCATTTTCTTCCAGTACCAGGGAAAGGAAGAAGAATAATAACAGCAAAATTCCGGCCTGGATGAATTCAATTATTGTCTGTCTGTCTGTCATATGAAAACCTTTCGTCTTTGCTTCAATCAGAATGTTGCAAAGTATACAGAACATAAAAGGTCGTGCCGCCTTCTGATATGCCTGTGGCGGCTTTAATTTCCCATCCTTCTTCAACCGCTTTTTCCAGTTCTTTCTCTTTTTCAGGGTCAGCCGGACGACCGTTCGAACTTACTCTGACATTAATGGTTTTGACTTTCATTTTGTTCCCCCTCCGATTACAGGCTCTAAATATCATTGCCTTAATACTATGTTTCTAACAAAATAAAAAGGGATATACTTTATAAAATCAAATATTATGGGGAAATACCTTTCCGGGATAGATTGATGTAAATCAGTCAAAATGATTGGCATATTTCATCCGCCTACGATGAATGAATATACGATTGTTTATTGGCTTTAGGGCTACAGGCAATAAAAATATTTGTTCTGGAGATTTTGATGAGGTGATTGATTTGAGTTGATGGGAAATGTTACAAAAACCCGGTTACGGAATTTAAACTATCCCCTGATTTAAATTTTTAATGTATTTGCGGATGACGGCCACAGCAATCTCAACATTGCCCGACTCTATATTCATGGCTTTCCCTTTTTCATTTTCGAAAATGATATTGTTTTTGCCATGATTGTTAATATTTTTCAGTTCTTCCTCATATATTTTCAAACAGTTTTTAAGCTCTGCAAGCTGGACATGCTTCGGTTGAGTCAGAAATTCCGGCGAGGGCACCAGACCGATTTCTCCTGTTTCCTTGTTTAGAATTTCTATAGAAAATAAATCTTCGTATTCCATTATTAATCATTTTCCCTTTATGAGTATCCATTAATCAGTCGTTTGCCTGATACCGGATATATCAAGATATTTTCATTGCGGACTTACCTCAATTCCATATAAATATCATCAGAGGCCGAAAATAATATCAATGTCTAAAGAGCCTGCCCCACTTAATCATATCATTTATAGGAGGGGGCCCCTTTCTCTCCATCTGGAGCAGATAGAGAGAAAGGGCTTACCACGTCACCCTTATATGGTAGGTAAAGAAAGGGCTAGAAAGTGGCTATATTTCGGACATCGCTGTCCTTTGAGGCATTTTTTCAAAAACCGGATTGCCGATTCACGCTCTTGCTAACGGATAATTTTTCCAGCGGTACCCGTCCCGGTATCGGGGCCTGCACTTTTTTGAATGCCGGTAAGATTCTTTTTCCCTCATTTATGAACAGAATCCCCTTGTTCATTTTGCGCTGACCCAATTTTTCAAGATTTTGCATTTATTATAATCAAATTTCATGCCAAGGCTCATATTAATTATATATATTTGTTTTTATTAATGAATATAAAAATGACCATCAAATGACCATTCTCAATTTTGATAAAATTATCATCATTTTTCTCAAAAATGAGAATCTTCTTTACAGTAAGCTTGTTGGATATTCTTATTTAGTTTACCCCTGAAACCGAAATAAAACTCCAAATGAAACAAATGTCCGATGTTTTTTAGTGAAAACATCCGGATGGAAAGATAATGACTTCCAAAATCTTATTTTATCGATAATATTTAAGATTGAATATGCTATAAAAGTCCAAAGGGAGGTATAAATGAAGTCATACAGAAAAGAGCTCTGGTTTAATACCAACAAAAGAAGAGATTTCATCAATATTACGCCACAGGTTGAAGACTGTTTAAGGGAAAGCGGCATTCGCGAAGGATTGGTCCTGGTGAACGCGATGCATATAACGGCGTCGGTTTTCATTAATGATGACGAATCAGGCCTGCATCAGGATTACGAAGAATGGCTGGAAAAACTTGCGCCGCATGAACCCGTTACGCATTACCGCCACAACAGAACAGGTGAGGATAACGGCGACGCTCACTTAAAAAGACAGATTATGGGACGCGAGGTTGTTGTGGCGGTTACCGGCGGCGGACTTGATTTCGGCCCATGGGAACAGATTTTCTACGGAGAGTTTGACGGCAGACGGAGAAAAAGGGTTCTGGTCAAAATCCTAGGAGAATGATTTTAATCCAGAAGAATTCGTTTTCCCGCCTTATCCCGATTAAATCAGAGACGGAATGAGTCGAGCTCGAATGGAGGGATTTTCTTGAACGCATCGACGCAATCCGGGCAGAGCTGCGTGCCCTGGACGGATTCGATGACAGCCATGGCTTCCTCGTGGTTCATGCACTGGCGGTACGCCCGGTCGTTTGTCAGGGAATTATAAATATCAGCAACAGATGCTATTCTGGCCCAGAGATTAATTTCCTCTCCTTTTATTCCGTTGGGATACCCCTTGCCGTCAAAGCGTTCATGGTGCTGAAGAATGACGGGCAGCAACTCCTTCATGCTGGGTATGGCTTCCAGAATGGAAACACCCGCGGCGGGATGCTTTCTGATAACAGCAAATTCTTCTTCAGTCAGTTTTCCCGGTTTCTGCAGAATGGCATCGGGAACAGTGACGATTCCGATATCATGAATCCTTCCGGCCATAATGACGGAATCGATGTCTTCCACTCCGACATTCATCTGCTGGGCTATCTGAGCCATCATCTTGGCCACCGATTCGGAATGCCCCTTTCTGAAGGGATCGCGGGCTTCCATAGCCTCGACAAGACCGGTGATACCCGACAGGATCATTTTATTTTCGTCACAATACGTCTGTTTCTGTTTGAGCAGAATCAGGAAATTATCGGATAGCAGTCTCTCAACATTAATCACGAGCTGTTCCATATTAAACGGTTTGACCAAATAACTGGAAGCCCCCAACTCGAACAGCCGCCGCATAATCCCCCGTTCGCTGTTTGTGCTCATCACAATGAAGGGAATGATGGCTAAATTCGGATCGTCATGTGTTTTTTTGCAGAACTCGATTCCGTCCATTTCGGGCATTTTGATGTCGCTGATAATCAGGTCCGGCTGCCTTTCCTTAATTCGCGTAAACGCCTGTTTACCGTTTTCCGCAATGATGACCTGAAAACCGGCCTCTTCGAGAGATCTCGAAACCATTTTGCGGATGAGCGCGGAATCGTCCACAACCAGAATACAGCGGCTGCGGGAGAAACGAAACCGTTTGAGTACTTTTTCGATAATTTCAATTAAATTCAAATGCGCTTCGGATTTGGCAACATAGGCGGCCGCCCCAACCGTGAAGCCTTTTTCGATATCCATATCCGCTTCGAGAGAGCTGAGGATAATCACAGGAATTCCCCGGGTGCGGTCATCGGCCTTCAGTTTCTGGCATAATTCAAATCCATCAAGCTTGGGCATCTCAATATCTGAGATAATCAGGTCAAGGTCTTCATTCAGAGCCGCTTCCCATCCCTGTTCCCCATCTTCCGCCAGGATGATTGTTGCGCCGTGAACTTCGAGCTGTCTTTTCAGAACCGTTCTGGTTATGGCGCTGTCGTCGACGATAAGTATTCTAGCATGCTGATCCATGATAATATCCTTTCTTGACTGTGCCGGAAACAGATGGATTCGTCCCCTGATCTTGTCACCTCTGAAAGATATTCGGGATTCAACTGTACCCCGAAAGACTGAGAATCATCTGGCCTGCTTTTTATTTTGTATCACATGTTAAACGAAATTTCTGCTATTTTTTATTTCTTTCTTGCGGATGGCGAAGACGGTTTTCAGAATAGAATATCGGGAGGGATTGCCGGATGAACAGCAAAACATGCGCCACGACTAGTAAAATAATACTGTCGAGCGGAAATATAATGCTTGCATATTCAAACCTTGCGGAATAAAATCAGATAATTAAGTTATCAATTTGTATGGACGGGAGTAAGTATCATGAATGTAAAAGGCACTGTTTTTACAACGACAAAGGCGACCGTCACCGAAGCGTTCGGCGAAGAACGCTGGAATTTTTTCATGTCAAAACTGGCTGAGAAAGACAAATTCTTCAGCAGTGTCATCATGTCTGTTACCCTCATCCCTCTTGATAAAACCATCCTCTTTTTCGACGAGCTGATTAAGGAATGTTTCAACAATGATAAAAATTCATATGTCATGTTCGGCATGATCGGCGCGAAATTCGCCCTTTCACCGGGTGGACCGTACAGTTCTTTCCTGCTCACAAAGGATTTAAAACTATTCGTTGAATCGGTTCTCCCCCGTCTCTGGACTACCTATTATGACGGCGGGCAAGCCACAGCAAAGCTCGAAGGCAATACGATTTATGTCAAAATCACCGGATTCCCCATCAAACATGTTTATTACGAAAAACTTCTTATGGGTTACTATAAGCAGGCCATAAAAGTTTACGGAAGAAAAACCAACGCGACAATGATCAGAAGCCTTACTGCGGGCGATGAAGATCTTTATTTCAAATATGAATTGAGAGAGCCTTAAAAGCCATTGACAGATTCGGATATAATCCATATATTTCTGCCTGACGTTAAGCAAATATTATTAAAAAAACAGTGATTGATATGCACTGTATTATCACAAGGAGGTTACAATGGCTGACGAGAAGGTATCTGTAGTAATAAAAACAGGAGATCACGAAGATCTCTTTTTCAAGGAACAGGAACAGAAGAAAATCAGGATGCTGCGTGAAAAGATAGAACATGAGTCAAACAAGCAGTACAAAGAAGAGCACAAAAACCACTGTTTCCGTTGCGGGACGCAGAGTCTTGCGGAAATCAGTTACGGCTCGGTAAAGGTGGATGTATGCATTAATGATAAATGCGGCGCCATGCACCTGGATCCCGGCGAGCTGGAAGCGATTATGAAGGACCAGGGGGGATTGGACAAAATCCGCAAAGCAGTCTTCTCCATCTTCAAATAAATCGGTTCACTGTAATTAAACGGATTAAAAAAAGGTAGATCCGGCAACGGTTCTGCCTTTTTTATATAAACCGGTAAGCCAAAAAACTATCTGAATAATGATTCTTGAATGATTACAGCTTGCCTTTTTGCCGCTTTGCCGCCGTCCAGGCGTCCTTCATGATTTTCAATACTTCCCCGTATAATTCGATGAAGCAGCCGATGACGGCCATGACCAACATGATCAGCATGAATTTCGGAGACGTGCCCAGCAGATTATCCATCAGGTGACCAAGCCAGAGAAACAGAATGGAAGTCGCCACCAGCACAAATCCCCATGCCGATAATAAAAAGATTACATGATATAAAGAGGATGCTTCATCGTGTGTTTTTTGTGCGATTGGTGGCATAATCTGTTTGCTCCTTTTGTCCTTCGGACTTTATTCGCTCAATATTTATGCCGTCCCGTCAACGTGCCTCTTCAATATCATTATTCCTCAATTATAAGGTAAGTATAATTTCAAGGTTTTCAAGAGGCAGGCAGGATTTATCATCCTCAATTTGCAGGGAACAGTTTGAAAGCGTCTTGCATTTTGTGTTCTGTAGCGAATGGTTACAAACCATTCCTGTTGTGTCCTCCGCAGGCGGATCTGTCGCAAAGCAACGGAGGTGGATT
The DNA here is from genome assembly GCA_964394185.1 of uncultured Smithella sp. Classification (GTDB taxonomy): domain Bacteria; phylum Desulfobacterota; class Syntrophia; order Syntrophales; family Smithellaceae; genus Smithella. The sequence continues at coordinate 9,531 of CAYMWM010000025.1, read as the reverse complement.
TTATGTAGCGACTGTTACCCGCACAATCCGAATACGGCGCGATTGGGGAATCGCGCCACACTTAGCCATTTGCCATCGCGTAACGATCCGATCGAAAATTATTTCATATTAAGGATACTCCAGCAGACACCTTTGACCACTTCATTCATTTTCACGAAATCCAGAGTATCCATGGTATCGGTATTCTCGTGATAGTTATGATTGCGGAAGAAAGCGGTATCCGTAATCATCACGGCGTTATATCCGAATTTCCAATAATTAAGGTGGTCGGAAAAATCCACGCCGGTCACAAACGATGGCGCCTTCAGCGTTCTCACGTCAATCGAAGCTGTCCGGATGTGTTTAACAATTTGCCCGGCAAAGGAAGCACTGCCGAAATTACTGATGACCCCGATAAAGTTTCCCTTCGACGGATAGAATAAACCCAGAATGGGCAAAGGATAAGACTGCGATTTTTCCTTATTCGTAAAGTATCCTATCATTTCCAGGCAGATCATGCCTTTGACTTCGATATTATTTTTGTGCAGATATTCTGCATGCACATAGCTTCCCATTTGAGCCGTTTTGAAGAAAGGAGGTTCCTCCAAGGCATAGGCGACAAAGTCAATCCTGTAAGGAAGCTCAGATTCATGCTGTTTCGCAAAACGGGCGATTTCCAGAAGCCCCGCGATTGCACTGGCGTTGTCATCAGCGCCGGGCTGGTCCCCGGACACATCGTAGTGCGCACCGACGATCAAGCGACTGCCCTGTGCCGGACCGGCGCTGGCTATAATGTTTGCATAGGTTTTTCCCGAAACAACAAACTCCTGGTTTTCGGTCTTTAATCCGTATTCCCTGAATTTCCGCGAAATGTACGCCGCCGACATCTTCATCGAATCCGGATGCTCATGACTTCGTGACGGATTTATCGACGTAAGGTACCGGACAGTTCCTTGCATATTATCAATTCGGATACCGGGGTCCGGATAAGAGAAATTTTTATTTGCGTAGCCGCAAGCCGACAGAATGACAAGCACAAACACTGCCATTATTATTTTCTTTGTCATGTTTCACAACTCCTGCTCAACATTATCCTGCACATAGCTATCTTATATTAAAATATAACCTTTGCTTTTCTGGTGCTTTGTGGGAGACGGATTTTTCAGTAACATGATTTATTTTTTTAATAAAGAAAAAAACTGCCATTGGTTACGGCGTCAAAAGCGTGCTCGATGAGATATAGATTTGATTATTGAAATAAAAGAGAACCGGCGCAGGTTTGTCGTCGCCTGCGCCGGTTTACGATTCCGTAACTGATTGCCAAACTGCCTTACCGCCCCAGCGGCGCCAGCAATATTTTATTCCCCTCTCTTCTCGGTTTAACGCCCGTCTCTTTGAGAATTTCGGCAACCAGCACATCCATCCGTGAGGGAAAATCGGGAAAGAACAGCGCCTTCTTGAACTGCACGGCGGCATTGGGCAGGGCATTGAGCTCCTCGACAATATCCTTTACTTCCGCCGCGCCGACTCTGGCGTGCGCGTCCCCTACCCCTTTTTTCAAATCGGAATAATATTTATGGAAGGTGCGTAAAAACGCCTCGCATTTATCCTTGCCGCGTATCTCGTCGCCCAACTGCGTTTCATGCAGAATATTGATTTTGTGCTTCTCATAGAGCATGGAGGTGAATGTCTTCGACCGGTGTGAATCGGCAACCAGTTCGACAAATCCGTCTTTGGTTATGTCGGCAAAAGCTTTGCTGGCCTCAATCAGTTTGCCGACGGAGCTGTAAAAGAACGCGGGATTGATTTCGATGGTCACATCGCCGGTGAGCAGCATTTTATTTTCGGGATCGTAAACCGAAATGTGGCCGGGCGTATGCGCCGCGTCATGAATGATAAAGAACCTGCCCGTCTCCCATCCAATCAGTTCGGTATTGCCGAAGCGTTTCGTCACACGGTCTTTGAGATACAGAATCGTCGCCTTGTCCGCCAGCGTTTTAATGCCGCCCATGATTTGCCCGATCGACAGACTCAACAGCTTTTTCGCAAGCTTCGTTGAAACGGCATTTGCGGCACGCAGGGCCATCATCTGACCTTTCATCGGAAACATGGTGGTAAAGACATCCTCATATTCCCCGATACTCTCAATATCCTCCAAAAAATTGTCGAGGAAGTTGATTGTTTTGACTTCCGGCTCCGGCAGGAGGAATTGCCAGGGAAGCCCGCATTCCTCCAGAATGACGTTATTGGAAGCGTGGTCGAAATGCCCCTGCGTCAGCATGAGGACGACCCGCTTCACACCCTCCTTTTTATACCGGTTGATAATATCGATCATCCTTGCCCTGTAAAGGGGATAATAGCCGGTATCAACGATGTACATGGCGTCACCGTCGCGCATCATGTAGCAGTTCGACGAGGGCGGCACATTGAGAAAATTATCTCCCAGATAACCCTCGATAAGCCAGACGTCCTTGGCGATTTCCCTCACGCTGGATTGCTGTAATTCCTTAAGCAAATTTTTTGATGTCATAATGATTTCTCCTTTATTCTAATCCTAACTAATTGGGCTGTTCAAAAAGGCTTAGAGACAAGGCGCGCGAAGCATTGGAAGTGAGGCGTACTTTTTCGTACGCCGCAACGCCTCAAGGCTGAAGCGCAACGCAGTATATGAGCCTTTTTCAACAGCCCCTTGACGGCTGCGCGATGCCGTGCATAATAATGTCGACAATCCCATCCAACTCCCTGTCCATGTCCGGCTGATTGAACTTTCCGGCAAAGAAATGCTGACTGACCACATAAACAACGATGTTACCCATGATGCTGCGCGCCATTGCCAGAACGTCTACATTTTCCCTTATCAGGCCGCGCTCCACCATCTGCCGGTGAAAGACCGTGAATATCTCCACGCCCTTGGAAGTGACATTCTGAAAAAAGGCTTCGCGAATATCGTCATGGTACATCGATTCCGTAATGACGATTTTAATCATGGGGAAAAGCGACTCGATAAGGTTCAGGCGATCCTTTAAGAAAGCCTTCAAAACATCACGTAAATCCCTGTTTTGCGTATCCAGCAGGATTTTGCCAACGCCTTCGATAATGACCGGTTCGCCCGCAAGGGTAATCATGTGAATCAGAATGCCCCGCAGCAAATCCTTCTTGATTTTGAAATAGCGGAAGATGGTTCCCTCGGCCACGCCCGCCCTTTTGGCAATCTCGCTGGTCTTAGCTCCGTGGAATCCTTTTTCCGAAATGACATCAATGGCCGCTTCCAGAATCTTCTGCTCATTTACCGGCAAATTCAGTTTTGATAAGTCCATTTTCCCGCTCCCTGTTTGATTATTTGACATTGCTATTCCCCTGTTCCCCATTTGTAATTTGACAAGCCCGCTCTCCTGTCATTTGTTTTATAAGTTATTGTTTTAATTACGTGTCAACATATTTATATATTGATATATTTAATGAGACCCAAATTTCAGAAACGAAGTGCACTGAAATTTGATGGTCGAATTATCCCCGAGGCGAAGCCGAGCGGGATAAATTCTGGTTTAATTCTCCTGCCTCTCCTGTGTGAGTGAGTGCTCACTCATCTATAAAATACTCATTTATACTCTTCTTGTCAAGAGAAAAATTTAGAAGATTTTCTTAAGGAATGGTTATGAAAGAATGATACTTTGCAATGAATAAATCAGCCAAATTGAAGTAATCGATTGCTAAATCGGTGTAGGTTCATTACTTTTTTCTGCATAATTCAAGAGGATACTTGTCCCCTTCACATTTTATTTCTTCTTTCTCTAGCATTGATTATTCTTCTTAACTTTGTGTGTTTCTGTTAAAAAAACAGCAAGCGTAGAAGCCGCACCAACTGCAAGTTTTGCATGTCTCGATTGTAAGCCTTTGTTTACTACCAATTTTCCATGCCCGGTTCCATAATGATTTCTTAACTCAGCAACGCCTTGAGTAATTGCTGCCAAGTTACTAAGTAAACGTTTAATAGTATCACTTGCCTTTGCCATCTCGGGAATATCTGCAGGCGTTAGTTGCAACTGCTTCACTGTTTTCTTAACAAGTGTTGGTAAATCGTCACTATTTGAGAAACTTATATTACATTCATTTAAAATACTTTTACAGCATGTCTCTACTAATTCTTTTGCGGTTCCTATTGCCAATTCGGGGTCTTGATTTACAGATGTCTCCATCCGTGTTATTTGTTGCGATACATAAGATAAATCAGTGCCAGACCATATTTCTTTTGCTGCGCTTATACCCGGCGCAACTGGGCTTCCAACATAGCGACCTATAAATACAGGCTTGCCTGATATTTTCGTTTTTTCAACAACTTGGTATCCGTCGTTTTTAAGGTAATTATTATATAATTGACACAATATTTTACATTCTGTTACATCTGGACGAACAACTGGATGAATTGTTTCACATAAAAATCTAAGAAAGGTTTCATCATCTCCTTTCATCAAGTTAAATCTGGCGTCACTAAAAATCCATCCACGTCCCCAATCATAATTATTTACAGTGTGCTGCCAAATATCACCTAATGCATTTTCAAATCTGCCATCTGTTGATGGCATTGAATTTAAATCCCATATTCTTGAAAGAAACTCTGTTTCTTCAAGGCGGCCATATAGATGCAGAGTTTCTAGGCCCATAGCATCTATGATATCTCTGCGTGTTATTTCTGTAATCTTGCTTGCCATTTTTTATTAGGAAAAAACCTAAAATATTTAAACTTAATAATAATTTAACAACCACACAATATTTGAGATAACTCTATTCAAAAACATTTATTCTTATAACTTATTGTTCTGTGATTCTTGTGCTTGGAAATTATTATGGGAAAAAGGGAATGGTTCTATTTATTGCAAAAATTTTATAGTAAAAAATAAATAGAACCGTCATCTTTTCCGAATCTAAAAACCTATAGATATTTATCCCTGAATTCCGTATATACTCTTTTAAAAAAATTTTTATTAGTATCTATATATTTAATGGTTTCGTCGGCTTCTATGATAAGTCTTTTAAAATGTGGTTTTTCATTTAATTGGGGCATCCACCATTCCTTAAGATCAGTTAAAATTCTTCTTGAAACCGAGTAATATTCGGGAAATCTTCTTAGATCATATATAACAGTAATCTGTTCATCTAGACCAGCATCGATTTTTAAATTTGATATTTTTCTTATTATTTTTTCGTGAAATCTTTCAAAGTTAATTTGTTTTTGTTCTTTGTTTTTTGCATTTAAGTAATTAAACAATGGTATTATTACCGCTAAAAAAGATATAATAATACCAAAAGCTTCCTTGTTTTCAAGTATATATCTCATTTTAATTTAAATTCGTCCCCCGAACTCCCTAATTATGTTATTTCCCTCGAATTCCACATTATTTAAAGATATAATTCTTCTTTCTCTTCTTCATATTGATCAAACATATCGCATGTATTATTAATTAATTCTAAAATATGTTCTAAAGATTCAGGTGTAAATTGAACATACTCGTGTTGGATGCCCTTCTTATCTATTTTCAATTTACATAATGTGTAACCATCATTATGCGCACTACCCCAATCTGCGTGAACTACAAGATTTCTCAATTCACCTGCTTCGCTTAAATTTGAAACAAGTTTTTCAAAAATTGGTATTTTTTTATTACTCATATTTTGGTGTTCCAATAAAACTCTTTTAAATAAATCAACTTTGTCCGCATAACTTCTTTTGTAAATTATTTGCAAACCATACCCGTCATAATCATCAAAGAATAACTCACAAATAGAGGAATTAAGAATTTCTTCAAGCGTGTTGAAGCTATGAACAATGTAACCAATGAGTGGGGCAGTTTCTTCTAAAAATTCATCTGTTGGCCCCTCAAGGTTTTTTGTTTCAAATGCATACTGATTTATAGGTAAAATTTTCTTTTTCATAATTATTTTTATAAATAAGAATTAACGCACTATTTTTCAAAAATAATTTTAACTTATTTTTCTGTAATTCTGAATCTTGGTAAAGGTGCTTACTTTATAAAACTCTTAATTGTGTATGTCAAGGGGAACCTGGGGGGAGAAAGAATGGACCTCCCCCGAACTCCTACTTTTCAACATTGCCCCATATTGCCTGACTTTGCCGGACTTTTCCTGTCATAGTATAAAATGGTCTGTGATATAGTGAATCCCAAGCTTCAGGAAGGAAGTGAACTGACACTGGCTGGACGAATTATCCCCATAAACGAAGCGATATGGGATGATAGAGAACCGAATTCCCGGCGGGGGAATACAAACATGGCACACGCGGCCACTCCGCTTCTAAAGACGCTTTTTGAAGGTCTAAGGGACGGTTCCCCACAAATGCATCTGCCCTCCGGCATTTTTAGTGAGCCTGTGGATTCCGAATGGAATCCCAAAGCGTAGTGAGACTCAAATTCCCAAAACGGAGTGCATGGGAATTTGTAAGTCGAACTATCCAATAGCCAAAGGCTATTGGGAACTATCCCGCAGCCTTTAGGCTGTAGGGACGACAGGCTCTGGGACCGACGAACCATCAGAGGTCAGGAAATCATTACCCGGCAATACTCCGGCTTATGCCGGATTCGCCAGAAAGGCCAGTGTTAGAAGTACGCTTCGCGATAACATGTTTGCTTTTTTTCCTGAATGTTCTTTGACAAAAGAATAGTGAAAACCCGCGTCGCTTGCGCAGGCAGTGGAGTGTTGAAAAACCCCCATTTTAGGGGCTGTTCAAAAATGCTCATATGCAAGGCGCGCAAAAACCGGACTGCGAGGCGTATATAGAAATACGTTGAGCGGTGCGGTTTGAAGCGCAACGCCGCAGATGAGCGCATTGTAAAGCCTTTCAGGCTTTATCGGCAAGGAATGTGTCTATTTATAATTGCGCTTCCCTGCGGGAATGCGCTCCCGATCAACAGCGCCGCAGTTTCAATTTTTTTAATCCTGCGGAATCAAGATTACATCTTGCTTCCAAAAAAGGACAAGGCGCCACTTTGTCTAAAATCATGGACGGCAAAAACAATTTAAAAAAGTGGGTCATTTTCAGGCATTTTCGCGCGAATGCGGACAGAAGTCAGAGGCGCATTTGTCAGAATTCACGGATTTCGGGACGAATCCAGTTGGGCCAAGTCTTTTCGACTTGGCTGAAGATAATATTAAGTACAGCGAATTGTTGAACGGTCGAGTCGAAAAGACTCGACCGAACCTAATGTGATTTCTTATTGACGTTTTACTTTTTTTTCGATTTGGCTTTCTTTTTTTGCCGCTGTTTTTCAATCAGCCAATCGAGGGTGACCGAACCTAAAGTGTCTGAGATGCTGTCGCACATAAGAATCCAGAGTTCACGGCTGGCGCATATTGGCGATCTTGAACATGCGGAAGAATTTTTCACGCAGTGAACGAGGTGGCAGTTTCCTTCCAGAACCGTCACGACCTCTATTAAAGTAATCTCCACAGGGTCTTTGGCGAGATTGTATCCACCATTGACTCCCCGAACGGAGGCTACCAGTCCCGCGCCTCTTAAGCGTATGACGATGATGCTCAGGTACTTTTCGGAAATATTTTCCCTTTTGGCAATGTCTCTCAGAAAGATGGGTTTCTTGCCGTAATTAAGACCCAGCTCCACCATTAGTCTGACGCCGTATCGCGTCCTTGTAGAAAGTTTCATGTCCATCTTCTTGGATAGTATTTTTTATATCAACGCAAATGCCGCAGCATTAACGTTTGCGCACTCTATCTAAAAGACTCGCAAAATACAAGTAGCGGATTTATTGAAAACCCCATGTTTCGGGGCTGATTAAAAAATACTCAGATGCAAGGCGCGCGAGCCATGAGACATGAGATGTATTTTGTTCATACGTCGCAATGACGAAGGGCGACGCGCAACACAGCAGACTATAGTGCCCTTTAGGGTATGAGCGTTTTTTAACAGCACCTCTTTTTTCGTTCCACCGCACGGGTGGTCAGCATGACAGCCTTCAGGCAACCTTAGCGGAGACGGAATCGCTGATAACACCGTCCGCCGTTACTTTATATGTTATGGTATCCAGATGAAAAAACGGACCCGTAAATACGTTCGTGCCGCTTGTTTTCAGAACACCATTAACATACCACTCCCTGACAATAACAGTATCGCCATCCGGGTCGTTTACGGATTCTGAACCTGTCACGCTTAGCGAATTTACGCAAAGAACACTTGCGTTGGTGGTTTTAGATGAATTATTCGGTCTCATCGAAACCCTTATGGCTGTTGCCGGCAGATTTGTATCAGGAATTGTCACGGTTACAATATAATCCTGTGTTGTCGTATCAGCCGCTGTCACCGTATAAACCACCGGATTGGTAAAACTATTGGCTGTCTCTCCGCTTGCCTGAAAGGTTTCGCCGACTTTAACGCTGACGCCTGTCGTGGTGTAGGTTGCTATCAGTGCCGTAATGTCCGTTCCGGCGGGCAGGTCTATCGCTATGGTTTTTTCCGTTTCATTGATGGTTCCGGCAGATTCACCCAGCGAATATGCCGTAATGGATTTTTGGGGCGACGGAACAACCGTTACCGTTACCATATAATCCTGCTTCGAATTATCCTCAGCCGTAACCGTATAGATGACCGGATTTGTAAAGTCATTGGTTGATTCCCCGCTTGTCTGCCCGGTTGTATCCACCTTGACACTTTCGCCGGTTGTAGCAAATACCGGCACCAGGGCCGACACATCCGTGTCATAGGGCATTCCGTCTAACTTAATGGTCTTGTCTTCTTCATTAATCGTCCCTTCAATTCCGTTTATAGAAAATTCCGTTATTGCTTTTTCGGAAGAAGCCTTATCTCCTCCATTGTCATCACTACTGCCGCTGCTGCAACCGGCTAAAAGTATTAACAGCATGCCCAGTAAGGCAATATGCGTTATTTTTTTCATTTGTATTTACTCCTTAAAACTTAAAACGCAGTTTCTTTTATCATTAACAAATATACTACCATTTAGGTAGTATATTAATCTCAAAAAACCGCTTTGTCAATGGAAATAATAATGTGGCGGGCGGAATGCTTACTTTGTAAAACCCTTAGTTGTGTATATCGAGGGAAAGATAGGGAGTAAGAAGGCGGGAATAGCAAGGAAGAGATTGCTTCTTCGCTTCGCTCATCGCAATGACAGGATACTGGATATAACCTAAAGGTCACTTCGCCGGGCTGCGCCAGAGGTATGACGCGATGGTACTTGATTGCCGCAACGCGTGAGAGGCGTTTCACAATGACAAAGAAGCGATTCCCAAATCGCGCCGCGTTTTGGAAGAAAAGTGGAAATGTTTTAAACCGCTACAAGATTATTGCACTGATAAAATGGTGCAGAATTTAATACCTGTAAATATCGGGTTTGAACGGGCCTTCTTTTGAGATGCCCAGATAGTCGGCCTGTTTTTGATTAAGCTTCGTCAATTTGACATCCAGTCTGCCCAGATGCAGACGCGCGACTTCCTCGTCAAGTTTCTTGGGCAGCGTGTATACACCGACTTCATAATTTTTAGAGGCCAGTTCCATCTGAGCAAGAC
>CAYMWM010000024.1:25686-37536 GCA_964394185.1 uncultured Smithella sp. | reverse complement strand
AACGAATGAGGAATCAAGAACCATTTATTATATGTTTTCAAATAGGGAACAACAGCGCCACATTTGAAAAGTACTATATAATCAATCGTATATGCTTTATTTATAAACTTAATCTGGTTTGCCCTGACCGGGGAATATTCTTTGTCCACATCCGTTACTTCGTGACACCTCCGCCAGCGGAGGACAAATAGGATTGCCACAGTGGCTGTGCGCCTCTTCGCCATGACGCATTTGCTTTTTTCCTCCTCCGTCGCTTCGCGACACCTCCTCCAGAGGAGGACATCGGAACGGTTTGAAACCGTTCCCTACCTGCGCACCCGTTGAAGGTATTTTCTTACGGCCACGATATAAACAACCACATTCACGACAACAACAATTGAGCCGAGAATGAGTTGGATTTTGGGTGTCAAGTTTTCGGGATACATGACGGGAATCAAATGCCGCTGGATGAAGTCGCCGCTATAAGATGTTTCTCCCGCAAGATTTCGCAAATGATTTTCAAGAGGCGTGAGGGGGCAAATCCAGCCCTGAAATTCCACCACAGCGCCCCAGATGGCCGCCGGAATATGCACGAAAGCCATTTTGGGATAACGGATAACCAGCAGTCCGCCGAAAACGACGAACAGGATAAACAGGAAATGAAACCCGACAATGGCATTTGCCAGAAAGTCGTACACTTCTGCCTCGGAATTTATAGCGGCAAATTATTGTGCTTCTTGGACAACCTTGTTTCTTTTTTATCTTTCAGCGCGTCCAGCAGGGCAATAATCTTCTTTCTCGTCTCGCCCGGCGCAATGATTTCATCAATGATGCCCATGGAAGCCGCGAAATACGGATTGTTGAATTGTTCTTCATAAGCTCCGGCCAGCTCCGCGCGTTTTGCCGCGGGGTCAGCGGCTGCGGAAATTTCCGCGCGATAGACGATGTTGCAGGCTCCTTCCGCGCCCATGACGGCAATTTCCGCCGTCGGCCACGCCATCACATAATCCGCGCCGAGCTGCTTGCTGCACATGCCGATGTACGCTCCGCCGTAGGCTTTGCGGACAACGACCGTCAGCTTGGGCACGGTGGCCTCGGAATAGGCGTGAAGCAGTTTCGCGCCGTGGCGGATGATGCCCGCCCATTCCTGATTGGTGCCCGGCATATAACCGGGAACGTCGGTCAGCGTCAGCAGGGGAATATTGAAGGCGTCGCAGAAGCGGATAAAACGCGATGCCTTGTCGGAGGCGTTCACATCCAGAACACCGGCGGCAAAGCGGGGATTGTTGGCAATGACGCCCACCGGTTTTCCCATCACGCGGATGAACGCCACAACGATATTCTGCGCCCACATCTCGAGGAGTTCAAACATCCCCCCGTTGTCGGCGATGGTCTTGATGATTTTTTTCATGTCGTATGCGCGGTTGCTCTTGTCGGGAATAATCTTGTCGAGTTCGGGGCAGAGCCGATCCGCGCTGTCCGTGGAATCAACAACGGGCAGGGGAGAGTGGCAACTGTCGGGCAGATAGGAGAGAAGCGTTTTGATTTTTTCCAGGCATTCGGCATCGTTTTGTGTCACGACGTGGCAGACGCCGCTTTTTGTCGCATGCGCGACCGCGCCGCCGAGTTCGTCATGCGTGACTTCCTCTCCGATGACCGATTTGATGACCTCCGGGCCTGTGATGTACATGAAACTGCTTCCCTTGACCATAAAGACCCAGTCGGCGAGCGCCGGGGAGTACACCGCGCCGCCCGCTGTCGGGCCCATGATGGCGGTTATCTGCGGAATGTAGCCGGAACCGATGGTGTTGCGGTAGAAAATTCCGCCGTAGCCTTCCAGCGAGGGAACGCCTTCCTGAATTCTCGCGCCTCCGGAATCATTGAGCGCCACAAAAGGTTTTTGCGCGGCAATGGCCATGTCCATAACCTTCCAGATTTTCTTCGCGTGCATTTCGCCGAGGCTGCCGCCGGAACTGGTAAAATCCTGAGCCGCCGTAAATACAACCCGGCCATTCACTTTGCCGAATCCCGTAATAACACCGTCTCCGGCGATTTCTTTTTTATCGAGGCCGAAAAGCTTTGATCGGTGTTGGACAAAAAGCTGCACTTCCTGAAAAGTATCTTTATCGAAAAACAAATCCAGACGTTCGCGGGCAGTCAGTTTGTTCAGTTCGTGTTGTTTGGAAACCAGCTTTTCGCCGCCCATGGATTTTAAATGCTGTATTTTCTTATCAAAGTCATTGATCTTGCTCTGTGTTGTTGCGTCGTCACTCATAAATCATCTCCATATCATCAGAATTGGTATTGCAAAGCGATTGCCGCCCAGAGTGGCGGCTAAGAGAGCGTAATTACTAAGTGCTCAATGTTAAAAAAGAAAAAAGTTGAACCGGAATCAATACTATCGTTTTTAGACGAAACAGGCAAGAAAAAATGACTGGGACTGTTGAAAAACGTTCATCTGCTTTGTTGCGCTCCGTTCGCGTCGTTGCGACCTGCGAAAAAGTAGGCCTCACTCCTCGATACTCGCGCGCCGCGCATCTGAGCGTTTTTGAACAGTCCCCCCAAATTCTTCTTTATTTTTTTTACTAAACCTAATAAATTCCTGAGCGAAAAATGTTTAAGGAATCAAAATGCGCAATTTTAAAATAACTGTCGAGTATGACGGTTCCGCCTATTGCGGCTGGCAGCGGCAGGATAACGGAATATCAATTCAGCAAAAGCTTGAAGAAGCGATAAAGCTCATCACCGGGCAAAAGGTGGTTGTTATCGGTTCAGGCCGGACGGACGCGGGCGTGCACGCCATGAATCAGGTGGGCAGTTTCAAATGTTCCACCAAATTGCCGGTCAATAAAATATTCATGGGGATGAACAGCGTTTTGCCGCCGGATATTGTCGTCAAGGAACTGGAAGAAGTCGCGGACGATTTCAACGCCCTGCGCGATGTCAAAAGCAAAACGTACATTTATAAAATATATAATCAACGTCTGCGTCCAGCGCTGGGCAGAAATTATTTCTGGCATGTCCGTTATCCTCTCGATATTGGAAAAATGAAAAAGGCGGCCAAATACCTGCCCGGCACGCATGATTTTTCCTGCTTTTGCGCCACGGGAACGGATGTGAAAGACCGGGTGCGGACTATCGTGGGTATAGAATTTAAAACAACAGATGATGGCCTGATTGAAATAAAAGTGGAATCGCACGGGTTTCTGAAGTACATGGTACGCAATATTATCGGCACGCTGGTTGATGTGGGACGCGGTAAACAAAAACCGGAAGAGATGAAGGATATTATCGAATCCAGAAACAGGAATATCGCGGGACCCACGGCGCCCGCCTGCGGGTTGTTTTTAAAGGAGGTAAAATACTGAAGGTGAAAATATTATTGCTGGGACATAAGGGAATGCTGGGGAGCGATCTGCTCGCGAAACTTTGGCTGGATCATGAAGTCATCGGGATGGATAGGGAAGAAATCAATATTGTATCCGCGCAGGAATGCAAAAAGGCGATTGAAGAAACAGCGCCGGATATTGTTATCAACGCCGCCGCCTATACAAACGTTGACGGGTGCGAAACGGCAAGAGAAGAATGCTTTGCCGTCAATGCCGAAGCGGTCAAAAATATAGCCGAGGCCTGCCGCGCTCAAAAAATTAAAATCATTCATTTCAGCACGGATTATGTTTTCAACGGAAAGGCAACTAAGCCCTATGTGGAGACCGACCCATGCGATCCGATTAGTGTTTACGGCGAATCCAAGCTGGCCGGTGAAAAATATCTGCAATCCCTGTCCGATAATTTTATCCTGATACGAACCTCATGGCTTTACGGCGTGAAGGGAAAAAACTTTGTACAGGCCATTCTGGAAAAGGCCAAGGCGAAAAAATATATCAGCGACACCATGGAAAAGAGCGGCGCAAAAGCCATCGGGCCTTCAACGCTGGAGGTTGTTGACGATCAGCTTGGATCGCCCACCTGCGCAAAAGACCTGGCGGCGGCGGTGGCGCTGCTAATTGAAAAAAACGCTACAGGCATTTTTCACGTGACCAACCGGGGCACATGCAGCTGGTATCAGTTTGCGTTGAGGATTTTGAAGGAAGCCGGTTTCGATGATGTAAAAGTCAAACCCATCAAATCCAGCAAGCTCAAAAGACCAGCCAAACGTCCTGCCTACAGCGTGATGAGCATGAAAAAGTTTATTGAGACAACGGGCAAGGCCATGCAGCCCTGGCAGATAGCGCTTCAGGAATACCTGAAAAACTGCCGAGTGGACGCGAATTAGCATAAAAAATTTCACAATGAATTTATAGGGGAGGGGCTTTTATCGAAAACACGTCGGCATCCAGAATCGATTTTCTGGATTTTGTAAAAGGTATCGCCATTATATGCATTATCATCGGACACTGCGGGCAGGATAAGTCTCTGCACGCGCTTGTCGTTTTTTCATTTCATATTCCGGTATTTTTCATCGTCGCCGGATTTCTCGCGGCTCAACGAAAAACAAATACGGCAGGTTTCGGCGAAACCTTAAAGAAAAACTTTATCCGCCTGATGATTCCGTATTTTGTCACGGGACTGCTGATTTACGTGCTTTCGATGTCGATAGAGTTTTCGCTGGTGGTCAGGGAGTATTACCGCGCCGGACACGGTCTGATTTTGAGTTTGAAGGAAAGCGTGGATTTTGCCGGGGACACGATACTAAAAATAGGAAAGCAGACTTTTATCAATTTCATCTACGGAACCAGCAGTAAAATCACATTATCGGATTATACCATCGAGTCGGTGGGTTATTTATGGTTTCTTCCGGCGTCTTTTATCGCCAATCTTTTTTTTATTTTTTCCTGAGACTGTGTGAAAAATATTCCGCCGTCATCCAGATAATCGTCATTCTCCTTTTGGCCTCTGCGGGATATATAATCGGCCAGTATTATTTCCTGTCGTGGGGAATTCAGATTTCGCTTGTGGCGCAAATCTTTCTGTATTTCGGTTACGCCATGCGCACGTACGGGATTTATGAAAAAAAGACACCCCTGTGGCTTCTGGCCGGAATCTTCGGCTTCTGGATATTCGACCTTTACATGGGCGGCATCAATATGATGCTTAATAAATACAATATCCCGGTGATTTCGATTACCGGCGCGGCGGCGGCAAGCTTCCTCATCTTCAAGATCGCGTATTATTTGTCCGACAGCAAACGCCTTTATTATAAAGCCATCGTCTTTATCGGAAAACGGTCGCTGGTCATTTACTGTTTCCATGTTTTCGACATCCTGACGTGTTCGCCCATTATTACGCCTCTGGGTCTTGACTTCCTCTACCGGAGCGATACCTGGATGCTCCTGACCGTCTGGCGTCTGGCATATTCGGTGGTCATCGCGAAAATCATCGAGTATCTACCGGTTTTCAGATCTATATATTATCCGAAAACATCGAAGCAGGCAGTGTCATGAAAAGGCAGGGCAAAGAGCGGGAATTAAAGCAAAACGATCAAGAAAATCATTGTCTGAAACAGGATGTCAATGAACACGACAAGAAAACCGTCTGCTTTTAGTCAAAAATCAGCCCTGAGAAAAATTGTTTTCAAACGGAGGCTACACACATTATCATGGTTGATAAAACGAAGATTGAGAATTATAAATTGGTATATTCAACATAAACTATTTTTGCCGGATGATCCATTTGATAAATTTGAAGAGCTATGGTGCATCAACCTGGATAATCGGGTTGATAGATGGCACAATGCCAGAAAAGAATTCGCTTCAGTGGGAATATCGGGCAGAATTCAGCGATTCTCTGCCATTGAACATGAAGACGGCAGAATTGGATTGATATTATCCTACGTCAAACTTTTGGAATACGCAAAAGAAAAAGGTCTGAAAAATATTCTGATTTTTGAGGATGATATCAAATTTATTAATCATCCTGTAGAAAATCTGAGACTGGCATTAAAGCAAATGGATAAGATGCAATGGAGCATGTTTTATCTAGGCGCGAATACTCAAACCCGGCTGAAAAAAATTAAACCTAATCTTGTCATCTTAAGAGATGCATTCTCATCCCATGCGATAGCGTATCATAAAAATATCTATGCTCCGATCATTGATAAATTTAAAACAATAACCCAAATAAAAACGCGGGAAGATATATTCGATGTATATTTATGTGGACTTCAGAATATTTATCCCTGTTTTATGGTTAATCCTATCGTGGCAACACAGAAACCGGGATATTCAGATATAGAAAAAATTTATGTAAATTATTCCTGTATTGAGGAAAACTTCAAACAAAATTCCTGAGGGGAAATCACAATATCTGCAAAAACATAAACGATGATCGGGGAAAAGAAGTGAATCTATAAAAAGGCGTGACCGGATGAAAATAAGATTAACCTGCAACTGGTGTGATGACAAAACGTTGATCGAAAGATTTAATCGCGTTTATCTTTCAAAACATAATCCCTGTGAACATATTTTTACTGATGGCGATGCGTTTGATTATCTGGTGATTATAAATTCAACCCATCAGAAATTTAATATAACGCGTGAGAAAACGTTAGGCGTAATAATGGAACCTGAAGCGATTGGCTCTTTTAAGTATTTTTTGGAGCCGCTATGTCATCGCATCTTCTATCACAAAAAAGAATCATCATCACAATATATATATTATCCGGGCTTATTACCTCCACACATGGATTATAAATCCGGTAATGATCTGGATTTTTATATCAATAATACGTTTAAAAAAACAAAAAAATGCAGCCTCATTACATCTTATAAAAAAACAAAAATGTTTAATGTGATAAAATCCATTTATTACAATGGTCCTTCAATTAGAAATTTATATAGTAAACGGGTAAAGTTTGTAAAAATGATTTTAAAAAGTGACTTGGATATAGATATTTTCGGGTATGGCTGGGAGCAAAGCGGAATAACCGACCCGCGCATCAAAGGCACGCTCAACAACAAAAAGGATGGCTTGCTGGACTATGAATTTTCGATCGCGATGGAAAATAGCGTGGAAAGAGATTATTTTACGGAAAAACTAACCGATTGCATACTGACCGATGCTACACCTATTTATTACGGATGCCCGAAAATAGAAAGATTCTTTCAAAATGTATATCAGCTTTCATCGCTGGACAGCCTTGACGAATTGAAAGCGATTTTTAACTCGCCGCCGCTTTCGCAAACCGGCAACAAATATCTGATGGCGGTAAAGTTCAACCTTTATGAAGCCATTTCAAAATATATTGCTCAAGAACATCTATGAGGGAATATAAATAAAAAGCGCAAGAGACAGGTAGCAACGTAGCAAGGGGGGAAGGTTAAAAGGCAGAAATCAGCAGCGAATATCCTTTATACTTTAATAATGATTGACAGGGGAACGGAATTTCTATACGTTTTAAGCATCGAGCGATCTATTATCAAATAAGCATTTTGATTTAGCTTTAAATATATTTTATTTTGATGGTTGTCACGTGCAATACCAGCCGGATTTATACAAATTAGCCTCCATTAGTATTTTCAGGGACCTTGACAGAAGAGAACTCGAAATCGTTTCCAAACATATCTTTGAAAAAAGGGTTGAAAAAGACAGCATTATCTTTTCGGAAGGCATGCCGGGAGAGGTGTTGTATATCATCATGTCGGGCAGTGTCGAGATTATTAAAACTTCATTTGACAACAAAGAAAAAATACTGGCTATAATGCGAGCCAACGACATCGTAGGCGAGATGTCCCTGATTGACTCGAAACCGCGCAGCGCAACCGGAAGAACATGCGAAGATTCCGTCCTGCTGGCGATTACCAAACGCAATTTCGAGGAGATGCTGAATTCAGACCCGCGCATAGCGGCAAAGATACTCAAGAGCATGCTGAAAATCATCAGTGAACGTTTAAGAGTGCGTTAGAGAAAAAGAAAAAAGTCAAGTAAAATCGGGTAGTACTTTACTTAATTAATTCATTTATTTCACAAGATTATCTTGACATACAACGCCTTACTTTCTATATTAAACATAGCAGAAGCAGTGTCTTGTCAGTCAGACTCAGTTCTTTAATTAATCATAGCCGCAGAGGCGGATTCAAATGATTAAAGACCCAAACATAAAATATCTTTTTGAACCTCAATCTATTGCTGTCATCGGAGCTTCAGCCGATAAAGGCAAAATCGGCAACGCCGTTGTAAGCAACATCATTAAATACGGATACAAGAATATGATTCTGCCGGTGAATCCCAAGGGCGGAATCATTGAAGGCATTACGGCTTACAAAAGCATAGCGGATTTGCCGGAAGGCGTTGATATAGCCTGCATCACGATTCCCGCGAAATTTGTTCTGGACTCCGTCAGGGAATGCGCGGCCAGGGGCGTAAAATACGCGATGGTCATCACGTCCGGTTTTTCGGAAATCGGCAACATCGAGGCGGAGAAAAAACTGGTTGCAGCTGCAAACGAAAAAGGAATGCGCATTCTGGGGCCGAATATTTTCGGCATTTACTCGGCGGCGGTTTCCCTGAATTCGACTTTCGCGGGCAGTGTGATTCCTTCGGGTCATCTGGGCATCATCACCCAGAGCGGCGCTATCGGGCTGGCGATGATCGGACAGGCAACGGTCGGCAACATCGGTCTTTCCGCTATTGTTTCAGTGGGCAATAAATCCGATGTGGATGAAACCGACCTTATCGAATACATGATTACTCAGGAGATGACAAAAGTCATTCTTATCTATATGGAGGGCGTTCACAATGGAGAGCGGCTGGTCGAAACGCTCAAACGCGCAACCAAAATAAAGCCGGTCGTCATTATCAAGTCGGGACGTTCCGCAAGGGGCGCGATGGCGGCGGCTTCCCATACCGGATCGCTTGCCGGTTCGGACGCCGTTTTCGATGATATTATAAAACAATGCGGAGCGCTGCGGGCGGAAAGTATGAGGGAAGCTTTCGAGTGGAGCAAATTTCTGGCCAACAATGCCCTGCCTTCCGGAGAAAACACGGTCATCATTACCAATGGCGGAGGAGCCGGAGTCATGGCCACCGACGCCTGCGAAAAATACAATGTCAAACTCTACGATGATTTCAATCACCTGAAAACCCTGTTTACTCCTGCGATACCGGAATTCGGTTCGGCAAAAAATCCAATAGACATCACCGGCCAGGCCAAAGCCGATGATTACAGCAAGGCGTTCAACGCGGCGCTGAATGCGCCTGAAATTCATTCCGTCATCGGCGTGTTCTGCGAAAGCTCCCTTTTTACCAACAGGGATTTTGACAAGGCCGTGGAACAGAACTACCGGCAATTTAAAGACGCGGGCAAACCGATTGTCTTTGGCCTCTTAGGAGGGGAAGTTGTCGCCGAATATGCAAAAGAGGCGCGGCGCAAGAGCATTCCGGTTTACGAGGATGTTTACGAAGGCGTGGAATCCCTGGGCGCCATGTATTCCTACAAAAGATATGTTGATGAAAAAGCAGATGAGATTGCAGATTTTAAATTCGATGTGGCGGCAATTGACAGCATCATCGAAAATGCCCGCTCCGAGGGCAGGGGGTTTTTGCTTGCCCATGAGGGACAGAAAGTGATGCAGGTCACCGGGATTACAGTTCCCCAGAGCCTTTTTGCACCGAATATCGAGATCGCCGTTAAAAATGCTAAAACCATCGGTTATCCGGTGGTCATGAAGGTGGTTTCCAGGGATATTCTGCACAAGAGCGATGCGGGCGGCATTGCCCTTGACCTGGACAATGACGATGAAGTGATGACTGCTTACGAAGCAATTATGCGCAATTGCCGTGCCAACGTGCCGCATGCGGTCATCGAGGGCGTGGAAGTATCGGAAATGGTGCAGCCGGGAACGGAAATGATCGTCGGGGCACGAATCGACGGATCGTTCGGCCCTACGGTCATGGTAGGACTCGGCGGAATTTACGTGGAGGTCATGAAGGATGTTTCTTTCCGCTCCGCTCCGCTGGGAATCGCAGAGGTGACGGCGATGATCAAGGAGATACGTTCCTATCCCCTGCTTTTGGGGGTGCGAGGCGAAAAGACGCGCGACATCAATGTTCTGATTGATGCGATCATCAGGCTCAGCTCCATCATCCGCAAATGCAAAGGAATATCCGATATTGAAATTAATCCGCTTGTGCTTTATGAACAGGGCATGGGCGCAAGGGCTGTGGATGTTAGAATAATACTTTCGGGAAGAGAGAGGTGAAATCAATGGATAGGCTAGTTGTAACATCAATGCGGCAGGGCGCGGGTAAGACGAGTGTGATCATCGGCCTCGCCAGGGCATTTAATAAAAAAACCGGTTATATGAAGCCGTTCGGCGAAAGACTGATTTACAAAAAAAAGCAGCTGTGGGATTACGACGCCGCTTTGATAGCCAATCTATTCGGGATGGATGTTCACGGCGAAAATATGAGCATAGGATTTCATCCCCTGAAGCTGATGTCCATGCTGGATGAGGAAATGACCCGCGAAAGAGTGATTGAACTCATGAATGAAATCGGGGATAAAAAGGATATCGTTTTTATAGAAGCTGGCAGGGATATTACATACGGGGCGTCGATTTATCTGGACGCTGTATCCCTGGCGAAATATCTTGACGCAAACCTTCTGGTCGTGGCCGGCGGAAGCGAGGATACGATTTTCGACGACATCACTTTTTTGAAGAAGCGCATCCTGACGGAGAATATAACGCTGGCAGGTGTCATTATCAATAAAGTCGACAATGTCGGCCAATTCAACGACGTTTATCTGCCCCGAATCAAAAAAATGGGTATAAATGTATTAGGTGTAATCCCGTATCACAAGGAATTATCCTTCTGCTCCGTCCGGTATCTGGCTGACAAATTGTTCGCGAAAATCATCGCCGGAGAAAACAATCTGGAAGGCATGATCGAGAATGTCTTTATCGGTTCGGCCTCGGTAACGGCGGCAAGCAAGGAGCCGGAATTTCAGGCGAAAAATAAAATCGTCATCACCAGCGGCGACCGCAGCGATATGATCGTCGCGGCGTTGGACAGCTGTTCGGCGGCAATCATCCTGACCAATAACGTTCTGCCGCAGGCCAATATCATTGCCAAAGCCGAGCAAATGTGCGTCCCCCTGCTTCTGGTTCCATTTGATGTCTTCTCCACGGCCAAAAAGATAGACGATATGGAAGCGCTGCCCACAAAAGACGACAGGGGAAAAATTTCACTGGTGGAGAAGATGATCAGGGAGCATGTGGATATTAACAAGCTGGTGCTCGCGAAATAAGACGTCAATAGACAGGGAAATAAATATTGTCTCTGATTAAAAATATTCAAATTAAAGCTGAAAGTGAGAAAGGACCTGAATGACTGAACAGATATGGCAGGATGCGGCGCAGGCATCGATTGGTGCGGGTGTAATTCCGATGCCCGTTACGGACACACTGATTGATTTACTGCAAACCATCATGGATGAGAATGAGGCGCGATTCGTCAAAATATTCAGCAAACCGATGAACATGGAGGAAATTAAGGAGAAAACGACTCTCCGTGACAATGCCCTGGACACCATGCTTGACGGACTCATGAGGAAGGGTGTTGTTACCGGCATTCCCAGTAAAAACACGGGTACCGTTGTCTACCGGCTGCTGCCGCCGATACCGGGGATGTTTGAATTTACCCTGATGCGGGGCGGAAAAACCGAAAAAGAAAAGAAGCTTGCGGTGCTGTTCGACCGGCTCTTTCACGAAATTACAGATCTGGTGCAGATGGGCTATGACCCGGTCATGGAATATCTCAGAA
The DNA here is from genome assembly GCA_964394185.1 of uncultured Smithella sp. Taxonomy (GTDB): domain Bacteria; phylum Desulfobacterota; class Syntrophia; order Syntrophales; family Smithellaceae; genus Smithella. The sequence goes on along the minus strand of CAYMWM010000024.1, from coordinate 25,794 downwards.
CGGTTCCTCCGATGACGCGTGTTGTGCCGGTTGAGCAGGAAGTCGGGCAGCAATATGATGATGTCCTGCCGTATGAAGACGTGAAGGCGATCATCAACCGATTTGATA
>CAYMWM010000024.1:3112-25676 GCA_964394185.1 uncultured Smithella sp. | reverse complement strand
AAAAGATAATAGACCGGTTCGATAAAATAGCGGTATCCACCTGTTACTGCCGCCATGAAAAAGACCTTCTGGGCAAGCCCTGTTCTGTCACCAACGAGAGGGAAAACTGTTTCATCTTCGGCCAGACAGCCGAGTTTGTCATCAAGTACAAGTTCGGCAGACAAATTTCAAAGGAAGAAGCCATAAAAATCATGGACAAGGCCAGGGAAGACGGGCTGGTGCATAAGGCGTTTCATGTCAGGCAGGACGTGGCCAATGAGGAGTATGCCATCTGCAATTGCTGTAAATGCTGCTGCGGCACATTCCATATCTATTATCTGGGCGGGTCTCCCATGCAGTCCTATTCATCCTGTATAGCCAGGGTTGAAGTTTCGGATTGCACGGGCTGCGGGATTTGCGTAGATGCGTGCCCGATGGAGACGATTGAACTTATTGACGATATCGCCAAAGTGGATGAGAACAAATGCATCGGCTGCGGCGTCTGCTCGTATCAATGTCCGGTATCCGCGATAAAACTGGAAAAAACGGGTGTCAGAAATGTTTTTGTCCCGCCGCAGCGTAGAGCGGTTCCGGCTGTTTAGGAAGCTGATTCGGATGATTATCAGGCGGAGTTCCAGCGGATAAAGCGCGGAGGGACTATCATCATGCAGGAAACAGAAAAGAACAATCCGCTGTCTGTGTCGAAGGATATGCCTGAAATATACATGCCTTCCCTGCAGTTGTTCGTTCGCTATCTGCTGGTCATCGTGTCGGCGGCATACCTGAATTTTAGTCCGGTTGCGCCGCTGGTGTTAACCATCACTCAAATTAATATTATTGTTGCATTCTATTCCGTATTTCATTTTTTCTGGTGGCTCTATTACCGGATGTATGGGGCGAACAATGCCATGATACGCGCAGGCGTCTGGGCGGACTCCATCGCCGCCGCCCTGGTGCTGATGTGCGACCCTTTCCTCATACCGCCGACCGTCGGGCTGCTTCTGATTTCCGCCCTCGGCAACGGAATCCAGCACGGCTTTCACATTTTTATCGAATCGATGGTGGGTGCGTTCGTTCTGGGTTTCATTGCGCTCATTTATCATTTCTATCTTATAGGGGGACCGCTTCCGTACAATATCTACCTTTATGTCTTTCTGCTGGTTTTCGCGGTATTCTACGCCTATCTTCTGGTGCGGCGCCTCGAACTGATGAGGACGGACGCCGTCAGAATCAGCGAACACGACGCCCTGACCGGCATACTCAACCGCCGTTCTTTTCTGAAAAAAGCGGATTACCTGCTCGACCTGAACGAACGGACGAAGATTCCCCTCGTCTTCATCTATGCCGATCTGGACAATTTCAAAGCCGTCAACGACCTGCGCGGGCACGAAACGGGCGATAAAGTGCTCCAGTATTTCTCGCAGATATCCAAATCGAGATTACGGAAGAACGATATTATTGCCCGATACGGCGGCGACGAATTCGTCATGATTCTCACGGATACCAGTCTTGAAAACGCTGAAACGGTTTTGAAGCGGATCAAAAGCGAGTTCACTCAATGGGCCGGGGAAAACGGATTGCCCGTCGGCGTAAGCTTCGGTGTGGGCATGGCGAAAGATGGAGAACACAGACTCGACGATGTCCTGAGAAGGGTGGACGCCGCCCTGCTGGAGGAAAAACGGAAAACCGGCCATGTCCGGTAGACATTACGAGTCTTGTCAGGCAAATAGCTTAAGCTATATTTCATGGCCAAATGCAGGCTCCTGTCAGGCAGCATCAAAGAATGTGGACATCAAACAGAAATCCCGAGGAGGGGTAAAAGTATGGGCGCGATTGGAAAAAAGATGCGTTTGTAAAAATGAGTTGATCTGGCAATTGAACAGAAATACGGGAAGATTTATCACTATGAGGTTGTTGAACAAGCTGTCGGGGCGAAGGAATCCGGGGGACGGCGTACGTATATGGATTCAATCCGCGGGATTTGACCCGCGGAATACACAAGTGAGGAAAAAGATGTGACTGTTAAAATCACATGGATGGTCACGCAAGCATAAAAGCGGATGACGGATCAATAATCATGTATATCGATCCATGGAAGGTCAAAGGTCCGTAAACCGATATTATTCTGGTAATCCATAGTTATCACGATCATTATTCGGCTGATGATATCAGGGCTATTTCTTCTCCTAATGCGATTGTTGTTGGAACGGAAGATCTGCCCGTGGGCGGCACCTACACGATGGATTGGGCTTCGGCGATACAGGCCGTCGACGATATAAAACCGGCGCACGTCATCCCCATACATTACGGCGAAGTTTCCGGCACCAAAAAAGACGCGGCAAAACTCCTTTCGATCAGGACATCGCAGATTCATGTTCTGGACCCCGGACAGAGTATTGAGATTTAACAAATTTCAGCCAGAAATCGGATAAGCCATTCATCATCATATAACGAATCGTTTCCAGACAACCGTTTCGCCGGATGGCTTTTGCGGCGGCTTCCAGGAGGGGAATATTTTGCATTTTGCCTCATCATCTCCGTATCTACGGATATGCGGGATTGTCATGATACGCGCAAGAGGTCAGCCGGGAAAAAATGTGTGTAAAGATTAGCTTGACATGCCATGGGGTTTCCCGTAGTGTCTGCCCGAATGTAATGAAGAAGATACTTTTAAATTTCATCAATCCCGTTGTCCTGTGTAAGGCATGGCTTTATCACAGGAAAAATTCAAAATTCAACAATGCGACCTCCGATCTGGAACTTCATTTCTACTCCAGAATATTAAAAAACGATATGCTTCATTACGGATATTTCGAGGATACGGAAATTGAAACCGATTCAATATCCATCACCGCTCTGGAAAAAGCCCAGATAAAATACGCGCAAAACATTATCGATCAGATCATCGGTATAGAAGATTTGATCCTCGACATCGGCTGCGGGATGGGTGGTTTGTCGAACCTGCTGTCGCAACGTGGTTTTAAGGTCGAAGCCCTGACCCCTAATGAAAATCAGATTAAATATATACAATCAAAATATCCCCATATTAAATGTTATCATAACAAATACCAGAACTTCTCCACGGATAAGAAGTATGGCACCATCATTCATTCGGAATCCCTTCAATATATACCGCTGAAAAAGGCCTTCGATAAGGCTGAAGCGATAGTGAAATCAGGCGGCACGTGGATCATCTCCGATTATTTCAGGATCAGTGATTCGGGCATCAACCAGTCATCTCATCTGCTCGAGAATTTTATTCAAAAAACCAAAGAGTACGGCTGGGAAATCATCCATCAGCGGGACATTACGCCTAATGTTCTGCCGACCATCAAATTTGTGCATGACTATGCCGAAAGATTCCTGCTTCCTATCGTCCATTTTGCATCCGAAAAACTCCGATACAAAAAGGCGTGGCTGTACTACATCATCCGGGATGGCAAACAATTCATCGATCAGAAAATAAGCAAAGAGCTGGCGTCGATTGATCCGGTAAAATTCAAAAACGAAAAAAAATACATGTTTTTTGTATTAAGAAAAATACAGGTATATCCCGCGGGCTGACCGGCGCCCGTTTTTTTAGCATCTGCCGGCTCACAGGTAATATTCCAAAGCGCTTTTTCCCCCGCCTATCTCAATGATAGAGAAGCCGCCCTTGAAAATATTATTGAATAATATCAATGAACATTGTACTATATTCCAAACTTACCGATAGTTTATTACGGATATTAAACGGATTCGGAGTTCCATCATCTTGAGCTGGACAGTGCGGATTTAAAAATCGGCGTTGCAGAATTATTGGCAGTATAAAAATTGAAAATAATTCATCGTGGAGAAGATGGCGGATAAAGTCAACCTCAGTTCCGGCAAACAAAAAATTATTGTTTATCTCACTCTGACGGTTCTTACGCTTGCTGCATACTGGCAGGTCACTCATTACGATTTCGTCAATATCGACGATCCGTATTTCGTTACACTCAACAGCCATATCCAATCGGGATTGACGCCGGACGTCATCCGCCGGGCCTTCTCTATGACGTTTGACGACTACTGGATGCCGCTGTCCCGGCTTTCATACCTGCTGGATTTCAGACTCTACGGCCTCAAGGCTGGCGGTTATCATTTCAACAATCTTGTCCTGCATATCCTCAGCGCGTTAATGCTGTTCTGGGTTTTCCAGCGCATGACCGGGCGAATATGGCCCAGTGCTTTTGTTGCCGCTTTCTTCGCCCTGCATCCGCTCCATGTGGAATCGGTGGCCTGGATCGCCGAACGGAAAGGCATATTAAATGCATTCTTCTGGATACTGACCTTATGTTGCTATGTCCGCTATACGGAGAAACCGGGCGCGGCAGGATATCTCATTGTCCTGAGTTCTTTTATCCTGGCGATGATGAGCAAGCCGATGGTTGTCACACTGCCTTTTATCATGATTCTTCTGGATCGCTGGCCGCTGAATCGTTATGAAACGAAACAGGGCAATCCTCTTTTATGGCAGTTGAAAGAAAAAGCGCCTTTTATTGTTCTTTTCGCGGTTTTTTCTTTGATTACGATTTTCTTTACGCACAACCGGCAATCGGCGCAATATCTTCCCCTGACCGAACGGATAGCCAATGCGGCCGTTTCTTATGTCGCTTATCTGGAAAAAACATTCTGGCCGCGCGATATGGCGGTTTTCTATCCTTTTCCATCTCATGTTCCTCTCATGTGGTTCGCTGAGGCGTCTTTGCTGCTCATTATGATTAGTTTCGCTGTCACGATCAGCAGGAGACGCTTCGGGTATCTTTTTGTCGGATGGTTTTGGTTCATCATCGTATTGTCTCCCGTTATCGGAATATTTCAGATATCGCTGGCGGCTCCTTTCTCCATGACAGACCGTTACCATTATTTGCCCTCTATCGGCATTGCCGTCATTCTGGCCTGGGGCATTCCCGCTTTGTTTGCCAATAAAAATATTCGAAAAAAGATTTTATTTCCGGCGGGAACGGTCTTTTTGATTCTGATGACCGCGCTGACCTGGCAACAAGTCCGGTACTGGAAAAACAGCATCACGCTTTTCAGTCATGCCGTGCAGGTGACTAAGCACAACGCACTGGCGCATAACAATCTGGCTTATGCTCTGCTCGAGACGGGAAATCCGAAAGAAGCCATTGCTCACTACAGCGAGGCGCTCCGCATTACGCCGGACAATGTTTTGTCCTACACCAACCGGGGCAATGCCTACGCAATCGTAGGCGATACCGGGCGGGCGATTGAAGATTTCAACGAAGCCATCCGCCGTCAGCCGGATTGCGCGTCCGCCTATTATAACCGGGGCAATCTATACAATAATCTGGGACAGGATAAGCCCGCCCTGGAAAATTTTAATAAAGTCATCAGCCTGCTTCCCGATTTTGCCATGGCCTATATCAGAAGAGGCATAATTTACCTGAATCAGGGAGAAAAAAGTCTGGGCTGCCGTGATGCGCGAAAAGCCTGCGAACTGGGGAACTGCGTTCTGCTGGACGCTGTCAGAGGCAAAGGGATCTGCCGCTGAACAGCGGATGCATGCCGGAATGACGGGCAGCCGCCCGAAATTTCCGATTTACATAGTCCGGTTTCTACTGGAAGTTTAGATGGGTCATGAAGAAACTGTATTGATCTGAATGACTGCAATGGTGATTTTTTGTAAGCAATGATGCTGAGGTTTAGTCGCCTTCGGCCAGCTGTTTGAGCGTTCCGTAATCCAGAATGGTGATGACGCGGCCTGCCGTGGAAAGAATACCGTCGTTGGCCAGCTTTCTGAGTGTGCGTGAAAGAGCCTCCGGTGTGGAGCCGAGAATCTTCGCCAGTTCACGTTGGGAAATTGTCAGTTCTATGGAGGATTTTTTGTCAGCCGCATCCTTTGGTAATAAATGAAGAAGAAAAGAAGACAGCCTCCCCGGAATCTCTTTTAAGGCAAGGGATTCGATAAGCGTCATGGAATCCTTGAGGCGGCCGGATAATATTCTAATGATATTGAAAAGAAGCGCCGGTTCCTGCCTTGCAGTTGCCTCCATGACCGCCCCCGGAATCAGAAGCACGGCGGAATTTTCGATGGCCATGGCGGAAGCGGGGAAGGCGTCCGTCGCAAAAGCCGTGCAGAGACCGAACGGATCTCCCGGGCCGAGCAGTTGCAGGGTCTGCTCTTTACCCTCCGCCGAACTCCGGTAAAGTTTCAGTTGCCCGGAGATCACGACGAAAAAAGACCGGACGGGGTCCGATTCGCCTATAACCATCTCACCGGCTTTGAATTTCTTTAAGGTGGACTGTGCGGCCAGCAGTTTCAGTTTATCTGCGGAAACGCCCTGAAAAAGAATAATGTCCTTTATTTGAGTGATAATATCCATATGCAAAAAAATGCTTCGGCGTTGATTTAGGTCAATGAAACACAAAATAAAATGGTGTATTATTCAACCAGAATCGCGATTTTTTTTTATCACAGATTCAGGAGAGAAACAAAATAAATTATCAATGCTGAGAAAATTAAATGAGCAAGCAGGAAATTGAGGTAAATGAATATGAATGATTTTTTAGTATTGGTTATCATTGTCGGAGTTTGGTACTTTTTGCAAGCGTGGCTTTTGCCGAAAATGGGCATTTCCACCTGAATAAAACAGGCCTGTCCGGTCGAGGACAGGGAGAAAAAAGCAAAGCCGGAATCAAAAAACAAGGGGTAATAACCCGAATGCACAAACACCGGATTTGTCAAAAACAATTTATATAAAAAGAAACAAAAGGAGATGTTATGTTTGAAGTGACTCAAAAAGCGCTGGAAGAAATTCAAAACTATATAAAAGAAACGAAAGCGGATGCCGCCGTACGAATCATCATGTCAATAGGCTGAAGCGGGCCCTCATTGGGTCTGGCTCTGGATGAGCCGGGAAAAGACGATGAAGTCTTCGATAAGAAAGGTACAAAATTCGTCATCGAAAAGGATATTTTCAGTCAGGCGAAACCCATTACGGTCGATTTTGTCGAGACGCCGCATGGGGCGGGATTTAAACTGCTTTCCAGCTTTTCTCCCGCCGCCGGAAGCGGTTGCGGTGCGGGATGCAGCTGCTAGAAATTATTGCCCGGAAAAACAGATATAAATGTTTTTCGCCGTAACGCGAAAAAAGAATGATGCTCACACGCGGGGCAATGTCGAAGAATAAGCTTTTCCCCTCCACTGGTTTATATTTTGACAGCCCCGAAAGAACCGCGGCCTGCGGGCGAAAGCCGCGGTTCTTTGTATTCGGATGATTCATTGCCGTCCGGCTCAACTAGAATGACGCCATGACCTATGACAACGGGGGAAATCTATACGGCAGTGACCTCGGCCTGTATTCGCAGGCCATTGGGGATTTCAGCAAAGTCATTTCTTTGAAACCCGATAACACCTAAGCGTTCAATAACAGGGCTGTCATTTACCTTCAGCAGAGCGGCAAAGAATCCGGATGCCGTGACGCCCGAACGGCCTGTCAACTGGGAAACTGCAAAGCGCTGGAAATGGCCCAAGCCCGCAGAATCTGCGACTGATTCGATTTGAAAACGTATTCCTGATTTCAAATATTTCTGTTTTCATGTTATTATTAACAAGCTCGTGGAAAAAATTATTCTGCAAGATTTAAGGGAAGTATCCGGAGCAACATGAATAATGTCATTTTTATCGGGCTGGTCAGTTTTTTTGCGGATTTAAGCACGGAGATGGTTTATCCGCTGATTCCACTTTATCTGACAACGGTCTTCGGCGCGACGCCCGCACTCATCGGAGTGATCGAAGGTTTTGCGGAAAGCCTTGCCAGCCTTCTGAGGGTCTTCAGCGGTTATGTGACGGACAGATACCGCAAAAAAAAGCCTATTGCGTTTGCCGGCTACGCCGCTGGTCTGGTATACAAGCTGATGCTTATCGTCGCCGGTTCATGGGTGGGTATCCTGGCCGCCAGGCTGACAGACCGTTTCGGCAAAGGCATCCGTACGGCGCCCCGCGACGTTCTGGTGAGTGAAAGCTGCAATGCGGACAGGCTCGGACATTCGTTCGGCATTCACAAGGCGCTGGACATGGCCGGTTCCGCCGCCGGAATCCTGATTGCTTTTTTCATCATGACGTCATGGAAGGGGGAGTACGTATACAAACAGCTGTTTCTGCTGGCGTGCATCCCGGCTGTTGCTTCGCTTTTTATGTTTGCCTTTATCCGGGAGACGGGGGAAAAGTGTGAGGTCAGCGAACCGCCCCGCATTTTCCACGGGCTAAAAAATCTTGACGCCCGTCTCAAGCTTTATCTGGCTGTTGTCTTTGTCTTTACACTCGGGAATTCGTCGAATGCCTTCCTGCTTCTCAAGGCCGGAGCCGTGGGCTTCGATACGGCGTCCGTGGTGCTTCTGTACTTTTTATACAACATCGTGTCGTCGGTATTTGCCATACCGTTTGGAAAAAGATCGGACCGCATCGGGCGGAAACGCCTGCTGGTCGCGGGATACTTTACCTTCGCGGCCGCCTATGCCGGATTTGCCTGGGCTCCGAACAGGGCTGTCATCATTGCCGCCTTCGCTTTATACGGGATATTCACTGCCATGACGGCGGGAGTCGAGCGCGCCTTTGTTTCGGAAATTGCGCCGAAGGAACTGAAGGGAACCCTGCTCGGTCTGCATTCGACGATTGTGGGAGTCGCGCTCCTTCCGGCAAGCGTTATCGCCGGAGTGCTCTGGAACGCGTTCGGCCCTGCGGTTCCGTTTGCGTTCGGGGCCGGCCTTTCGCTTTTAGCGGCCATGATACTCGCCTTCGGCCTGCCGCAAAAACCGGGGAAGGCCGTCATCGGATAAACTCGACCCTTGTTACGGCTCTGAATTATTATTGCGAAAAAAAATGATATATTGCTTAATAAAATCATTGAAATGAGAGATTATCCGTTTAATTATATAAGAAGAAAGGAAAGGACAAAATATGACGAATGATCAGGCAAGACAATTCGCCGAACGCTGGGTAAATGCATGGAATGATCACGACCTTGAAAGTGTTTTATCGCATTACACAGTTGATTTTGAAATGACAACGCCGATGATTCAGCGTTTGCTTGGTATAGATAACGGGACATTCAGAGGAAAAAAGCTATCGGGGACTACTGGAAATCGGCTCTCCGGAAAATACCTGATTTGAAATTTTTCATCATAGAAGTGACAGCCGGTGTCAATTCTGTATCCATTTATTACAACGCGGTAATGGGCAAGAGAGCGATAGAGACTTTCTTCTTCAATAATGAGGGGAAGTGTTCAAGGCACTTGCGACATACAATTGACATATAAAAACCGGTATGGTTTCCCCGGATTTCTCTTCATTACCGTCCGAGTGAAGCGCTTTGTTATCTGCTGGCATCATGGTCGGTTTTTTTTAGGTTGATGAAATCTTCTATTCGCTTGTTTCTTAACTTAATAAAATTAATAACTCCTTTTTTGTATAATAGATATTGGCTGATATCGGAAAATGTTGGACGAGTTTTGAAGCCATCAAATGGCAAATAAAATCTAATATTACTATTTTCATCAATCAAATCATCCAATAAAAAGAAATGGATGTAGCCCCAAAAATCGTCAAACAAATCAAAGAATTCTTTATATCTCAATAAATCGAAATAAAGAGGATTTTCTTTGCCCAGATAAAAAAGACGAATACATTCTAACGTTAAGTCAAATCTATCATCAATTAAACTATTTACTCCACGCGCCTGATTGATTGTATACTTGCCGTCAATTCTGTTATTTGGAAAAACAATATAAGCTCCAATTGTAGAACCTGTATCATAAAGTTCATTTACTTCTTCAGGAATTTGTGCTGTAAGCCACTGCTTCCGTTTATGGTTTTTATACGAGTGTGTTATGGCGTCACTGCCCAAAAAAAATTCTCCAAATCCTGATTTATGATATAAATAAACACCATCTTTATTATCGGATAATTCAAATAGTTTACCATTTGGCAATGGTTTACTCCATATTATCTTATGGTATCTACGGAGGGTTGGACTGGTGCTGTCAGGGTCACCACCATTTGAATCGGAGTAAAAATTAAAATTTGTGTCAATTATCAATTTGTCCACTGTCTTATAAATCTCTGCTTGAGTGTCCTTTTCACTTTATCTTCTGTTTGCACATAACATTGTTTATATGAACCGGCGCTAATACTGCAAACACATACGCTTATCATTTATAACCTATCATAAAAATAATTTATATAAAAATGAGGACTTCAGACAGTTATCCATAATCCTGATCTTTGCTGTCAGGGCAATATTTATCTTTGAATTTATCGAGCTGTTAAATTCTCTGTTTCCGGTTTTTGACTTCTTCGATGAGCGCCTGCATCCGGGTCTTTAATTGTCCGGTGGCGCCGCTGTAGAGTTCCCGGCTTAATCTCAAATGGGGAATATGCGCTTTTTCCAGTTCCCTCTTATATAAATACATCATCCCCGACCACAGGGTGCAAAACTCGAGCTTGTCCAGAATCACCGCGTCAACATTGAATTCTTTAATAGCGGCGTTCATGAAATCCAGACGTTCCTGATAATCGTCAACCATGCGGGGGCAGGACATACGTTTCAGGTAACGCCGGGCAATCGCCCGGAGGGGATCCTTCGCGTTTTCATCCGTGCTCAGATCAAAATGCATGACGCCGAGGCAGGAATTATCGCCCACGATGATTGCGCCGGACTCCTCCATTATATCAAGAAGCTCCCGCTCTTCGTGATACCCCGAACCTAAGTAAAGCCGGACATCAGAGTGTTTTCCGATTTTCCTATCTTTGATTTCCTCCAGAACTTTTTCCAGCATATCAATGGACACTTCCACCGGAAGCGATGTGACGGCCAGCATGATATCGGTAAACTCACTGCCTTTCAGGGGCACCTGCGCGGCTTTTCGGGAATTATAAATGCCCGTCAGCAGATTTCTTTGTCTGTTGTATAGTTTGATGGAATTTTGCAGTGCCTGTTCGCTGATTTGCACGCCGTAGAATTCCTCCATTCTTGATTTTAAAACATTGAGCTCGCGGGTAAATTCCTCAATACAGATTTCGTCGCTTTTGTGTGGCACGGGCAACATGTAAAGGAATTTCGGGTCTTTGCCGGAATGTTTCCAGTTGTCGTACATTCTTCTTAAATGATCGCAGCTGTTCATGAAAATAACGCCGTCCAGAAACTTGTATTCATCATCCAGCGCCTTGTTGAAGCACTGTCTTACAAAACTGCAGTTGGAGGGAGAAAAGTACGCGTCGGACTTTGCCGTCGAGTGATTTTCGACAGCCCGCATGCGGTAGGGGATGAAGCCCGCGGCATGAATCAGTTCCTCGGGAACATAACAGCAGAAATATCCCAGTATTTTTTTATTATTCTTTTTGGCGTCCGCCAGATATACATTAGATGCTTTTTTCGCAATTTCCCGAATTTCGTTTAACATGGTTATCGCCCCCATCCGTTGCTGATAAAGAAATCCCTGATTTTATTTTTTGTTTCCGCCTCCGAATTGATTCTCTTGTCGTAGATGTCGATATCCAGAAACAATGAAGGAACGCCGTGTTTGTTGCAGGTATCTATGACCAGTTTTTTTGTGGCCATGTTCCCCTTGCAGCCCGTCGTATTGCTCATGATGACGCAGTCGGCGGAGTATTCATCGATATACTGAGCCAGTTCCTCGGTGATGAAACTCGCGTCGCCGTGGGTCTGCCTTACCATCCCGGTCATCAGACGGTATTCGCCAAGTCCCCGGATGATGGATTCCCTTGATGACGTATCGATGTCGGGAGCAAAATCCGATCCCTCATAATCGATGACCACGACAGCCCCGAAATGTTTTTCTATCCATTTGTAATAATCATACGCCGGAGGCACCGGGTCCCAGCAGATGACCCGCACTTTCTCATTGTCCTTCATTTTTTGGGAAGGATTGGCGACACGCTTTTTGGCAATGGCCAGAAGCTCTTTGGCCATGTTGACCGCGTAATCGGTTTCCGGCGCAGACATGTGCAGGGCAAAGGTGTTCTGAAGATACAGGGCCAGGTTCGGCGAGGGGATTGCCCTGTGCAGAACGGTCACCTCGCGCAGATATTTGTTGAAGGCGTTGATGTTATCCACGGATTTTCTCAGTTTGTCCCAGTCAATCGACCTTTTGAAGTGTTTCTCCAGAAAAGCGATCATGTCCCAGAGGTTTTTGGCATAAAAATCGAGGTCTTCACTGTTGCGGTAATAGGGGGCTTCAAGCACATAATGCTCGACATCCGAAAGATAATGAAGAATCTGATTCTGTGTTCTCGAAGAATCGCAGGGATGGGATGACGAGACGAACAGCGTGGGAGGCGGCATCTGCTTGTTGAGAATCGCTCCCATGGCGACGCGGTTCAGATTGCACATGTCGTAATCCATGCCCTCGTTTTCGGCCAGATCAATCATATCGAGGGCGTAATCGGTATTCCGGTTGAAACTGAGCCGGTTGAAATGGACGGGGGAGGTCGTTTCCACATGAAAAGCCCGGATGATTTCCGAAGGGACGCTCCAGTCGTAGCAGACGATGGGTTCCCCTTTTTCATGCGCCTTCAATAACCGTTCAAACATGTCATACGTCGCGATGATATACCACCGCATGGCAAGAAGCTCATCGGCTGTCGCCATGCCGCTGCCCAGCCTGGATATGCCGAAGCGGAGATCCTTGTTCCTTTGCGTTTCCTGCTCCATCATCATGGGGCCCAGAATATAGCGGAACAGGTATTCAGCCAGCACGGGAAAATTGAGCAGCAGATTGACGGCTTTATTCGTTTTTATCGTTTTCCTCATTAATTCAAAATCGTTCTTTTTCATCATGGTTCCCCAATTGATATTTGTTTTGACGGTATGGTTTATTCTTTGTCCATAACGACGCGACGAGCGCGCCAAAGCCGGTTTAATGGCCTTTCCCGTTTTTCCGCCGTTTTGAGAGTATCTCGTTGATGGAGTCGCATATCGCCTTGTCGTCGCAGTTTTCGCAATCCAGTTCGTCGCAGGAGATAACGCCGTCCGAGACCCATCTGAACTTCGTGTTGTCGCCGGAAATAATTTTGGCCGCCTCCGAAACCGGCCTCAATTTTTTAATGAAATCATTGCTGTCCGTAATCAGAATGATGTCCATGTTTTTTATGTCCGGTAACGCGTCCCGATACGCTTTGTGCAGACACTGACCCAGGGCGTATAATGAAAAGCCCCTGTTCATGAGTTGCTTGCCGATTCGCACCCAGGTTTTCCCCGGCATGCTTCTGGTCATAAAACCGGCTAATTTATTTGTGAGATTCCTGATTCTTCCGATATCCGGTTCAAGCGCCTGTGAACCGTCTTCAAATTCCAGCATGATGATCTGAACATAAGAAACAGATTTGCAGGTCAGTTTGTCAAAGTCGGGGCCGCGTGTCAACAATCTGTTTAAAAGGGTCCCTCTGTGCGAAGTCCACATCGTTATGCTGAGAGATTCTTTGTCCGGGGCGCCCAGTTCGGCTGCGGTGTCTTCTTCCAGTACGATGCAGGCGTTTCGACTGCCGGGACGGTTCATTCCCATCTTATTGCATATGTTCGCGTCGCCAAGGGGATGAACCGTAAATTCATTTTCGCCGGCTATGCCATGAACCACCCGGATGAGTTCATAATAATCCTTCTGCTGCAGACCGGCGGTATCCGCCATGGCGTGGGCCTCCTTACTAAGATTTGAGCAGACGGGGATTGACCGCGGGAATCAGGGCGGCGCCGTAAGCTGTCACAAGCTGCGGGTCCAGTGGCAAAGGGAAGACTTCCCCGTTTAATTCTTTTTCCAGAAATATTTTAATAACATCGAATTTGGTCACGCCACCGGTGATGGCGATTTTTCCTTCCGCGCCTGATTTGACGATCATCGCGGCGGTTTTTGACACAATGGAACCGACCAGCCCGGCGAGAATGTCCTCCTTTTGCGCGCCCATGTTAACCTGTGAAATAACCTCGCTTTCTGCAAATACGGCGCATCCGGAGGTCATTGTGTAGGGATTCTGGGATTTCAATGCAATGCCGGATATGTCGGCAAGGGGAATTTCAATGGCGCTGGAAATCGTTTCGAGGAATTTCCCGCTTCCGGCGGCGCACTTTTCCACTTCGGTGAAATTCAGAATGTTGCCGCGTCCATCGATATTGATGACATTGATAAAAAGGCCGCCGATATCGACGACCGTGCGGACGTCCCTGTCCAGATAATGGGTGGCGCAGGCTATGCAGGAGGCCACGCCGATCTTATGATTTCTTTCCTTGACGAGGGATGTGCCAAATCCTGTGGAAACGGTTTTCCTGATGCTGAAACAGTGTATGCCGGCCTTTTTCATTGCCCGCGCCTTTGCCGCTTTCACAATCGTTTTGAAGTTGTTTCCGATTTCAATGCATGAAGTCCCTATAATTCCGGTGTCTTTGACGATACAGGCTTTGACAAATCTTGTTCCGACATCGTAACCCAGGGTAATCACAAAAACCTCCCGTTAAGCCGCCTTTGATTTTGACGTGAATTCCCGTGCCGCAAAAACAGCAGCACCGATGGCTCCCATAAGCTGGGCGTCCACAGGCAGCGGTTTGAATTTTTTCTTCAGCAGGTTTTCCAGAACCGTCACCACACCCCTGTTTTTGGAAACGCCGCCGGTAATGCATATATCGTTTTCAATCCTGATCGACTGCGTCATGGCCGCCACGCGTTTGGCGACGGCGGCATTAATGCCGTGGGCGATTTCGGGAATTTTGACACCGCGGTAAAGAAGGTCCATTACCTCCAGTTCCATAAAGATACTGCATTTATTGGTGATGACGATGTTCTTTTTGCGGGCCTTGAGCGATACATCTCCAAGCCTGCCGATTTCCGTGCCGATATTTTTTGCCAGAATTTCCAGACAACGGCCTGTGCCCGCGGCGCATTTTTCGTTCATAACGAAATTCGTTATCATTCCATTTTCATCGACACAAACCACTTTGCAGTCCTGGCCGCCGATGTCGATAATCGTGCGGATGCTGTTGACTGCCCAGAACGCGCCGATGCCGTGGCACGAAATCTCGCTCATATTCATCCGGGAGAAGGGGATGTCGTATCTGCCGTAGCCGGTGGAACAGATATAATCGATGTCGGAAAGAGCAAGGCCGGAGATTCTAAGCACTTCGTCCATGACCATTTTGCTCGAAGCGACAGGGGTCGGTTTTACTCCGGCAATAAATGATGAAATAATCTGATTGTCTTTCAGCAGGACTGCTTTGGCAGTCAGGGAACCAACGTCGCAACCGGCGGTTATCATATTTACGGCTTTCAACTCTATTTTTCGCGGAAGTATCAGGATTTGGATAAAATCATTGAGTTTCTGTGTTCATATCCAGAGCAATCGTTTTCGTGAACAAAGGGATTTATGCTGATAAATACTTCCTTTTTCGCAGGGTTGAATATCGGAGACGGGATATTGTGTCAAGGATATTTTTTATCAAGCCATGCCGGGCGGTTGACCTTAACGGGAAGGGGAAAGGGCGGCATACGCCCGCCATTGCTTTCGGTATATTTTCCGGAAAACGGGACGCTCCAGGCGTCAGACAATAAAGCCCGGATTCCATCATAAAAGAATCCGGGCTTTATCAAACGTTCTCAGACAATGAAAATGAATTATTTTTTAACATCCTTGGGCATGCTGACTGATTTATTGGCAATCATCTTCGTTTCAAAAAGAGCCTGAACGCGACGGTTTTTCAACCGGCCTTCTTCTGTGTCATTGCTGGCAATGGGTTTGGCTTTGCCATGACCGACGGCGGTCAGACGGGACCCGTCAACG
This sequence comes from uncultured Smithella sp., assembly GCA_964394185.1. Taxonomy (GTDB): domain Bacteria; phylum Desulfobacterota; class Syntrophia; order Syntrophales; family Smithellaceae; genus Smithella. Next base: position 9,871 of record CAYMWM010000024.1, on the reverse strand, counting down.
CCGAATTTGCTAATCAGGTACTGACGAACGGCTTTGGCGCGTTTCTCCGATAATTTCTGATTGTATTCATCATTGCCGACGTTATCCGTATAACCTTCGATGACGACTTTTACAGAGGGGTCCGCTTTCATCAAAGTGGCCACAGTCTTGATGTCGTTGTTGTATTTATCCTTGACCACGGCTTTGCCGGTATCGAATCTGACGTTGAGCGATACAATCATATTCTCCGCTGAAGGACACTTGCAGTCTTTGATTCTGCTGTCTATTGCAATTTCGGGTAAACCGCCGGCCCGAACTTCCGCCTGAACTGCATTAACAAATCCAACCATCATTAACACAAAAACCAACAACCCGATTTTTCTCATAATACCCTCCTTTTATAAAATTTATTAAATTGATTCCGGTTTATAATTCCTAATCGTTAATCCCTGTTTTTAGAATATATCCAATCGGTCTTTGATACAATTATTTATTAATAATACTAAATTCAATATTTATAAAGAAAAATTTTTATATGTCGTAAATCGCGGGTTATAATTGGCCATTTTCAATTTATCTGTTTCACTTGGCTGCCGAACGACGTGCAGCGGGAATCCTTCATCCAATCTTTAATTTTCATATTTCCTGTTTTATGATAGATTTCCAATATGTTTCTTGATTTAGCCATCACAAGAAAGCGCAGTGCATCTCGAAGAATCGGCCGTTCCGGCAGGTGCCCGATGCGGGTGATTTATTAAATCATTTACAAAATACATAAAAATCACCGGAAATCAAACTTAAAATATGAATATATCCCGTTTTTCACTTAAAGAAAAGCTAAAACTGTTTTCAGGTGACGGAAATTCCCTGATTGAGATTATAAAAGCCGCCACCATGATAGGTTACAGCAGCAGGCCTTTCGGGGCCGGTAAAATGCCTCAATATGATTATCCGGGAATGCAGTTTTCCGACGGGCCCAGGGGAATCGTTCTGGGTCATTCAACCTGTTTTCCCGTGGCCATATCGCGCGCGGCAACATGGGATGTTGAGCTGGAAAAGGAAATCGGAAGAGCCATCGGCATGGAATCCCGTGCCCAGGGCGGCAATACCTGGGGCGGCGTGTGCGTTAATCTGATTCGTCATCCTGCGTGGGGAAGGGCACAGGAAAGTTACGGCGAAGACCCGGTTCTGCTGGGCAGAATGGGCGCGGCCGTAACCGAAGGAGCACAGGAGCATGTAATCGCCTGTATAAAACATTTTGCTCTGAACAGCGTCGAGATTGCCCGCTTCAAAATCAATGTAAAAATAGAAGCACGTCCCCTGCATGAAATTTATCTGCCTCATTTCAGGATGTGCATCGATGCCGGCGCGGGAGCCGTCATGAGCGCCTACAATAAAATGAACGGGCGTTATTGCGGAGAAAATCGTCATTTGTTAACGGACATCCTACGCGATCAGTGGGGTTTCAAGGGGTTTGTGGTGTCCGACTGGGTGCTTGGCGTGCGCAACGGCATCCGGGGCTTCAGGGCGGGGCTGGATATGGAAATGCCGGCAAAGTTCAGGTTTGCCGCCCTGCCGTTCGGCATCCGCAGGGGCATGATCACGCTTGAACGTATTGACGCGGCGGCCCATAATATTTTCGATACGGTCATGGAATCTGAGAAGAAGAAAAAAAGTTCTTATCCGTCCATGGATGTTTTGAGAAAAAATCATGCGCCGCTGGCCCTTGATGCAGCCCGGCGCGGCATTGTGCTGTTGCGCAACGAGACTGTCGATGGAATGCCGCTACTGCCGTTAAAACCGGATGCCGCAGAAAAATACGCTCTGATAGGGAAACTGGCCGGGGAAATCAATATCGGGGATCACGGCAGCAGCCGGGTGAGACCTTTAAAAGTGAGAACAATCCTGAAAGCCGTTCAAAACGGTTTGGCGTCATTATCATTGACGGTTGACAAAGGAAACGACATTGAAAAAGCGGCTGAGCTTGCGAAACAGGCCGATACGGTCATACTGGTTGCCGGATACAGACATCATGATGAAGGGGAATACATTCCCCTGCGAGGCGGTGACCGAAAATCATTGCGCCTATCTTCCCACGATGAAAATTTGATTGATGCCGTTGCGAAAGCCAATCCGCGCACAATTGTGGTGATGATCGGCGGCAGTGCCATTGTTACTCCCTGGAGCGAAAGGGTCAACGCGTTATTAATGGCCTGGTATCCCGGACAGGAAGGAGGGCAGGCTGTGTGGGATGTCATTTCCGGCAGGGTCAATCCCTGCGGCAAACTTCCCGTTGTATTTCCCATGGAAGAAAGCCACACGCCCTTTTTCGACCGCAATGCAAAGGAAATCACCTATGATCACTACCACGGCTATCGCTATTTGAACAAACATGGATTAAAACCCCGTTTCGCTTTCGGCTTCGGACTGTCCTATACGTGTTTTATCTTCAGCGACCCTGTCCTCGACTGGAGAAAAGAAGAGCAGAAAGGAACGTTGTGCCTGACGGTTGCCAATAACGGAAAATATGACGGTGCCGAAGTCATCCAGCTTTACGCGGGTTACAGCTCTGGTAAAATCGACCGTCCTGCATTTGAATTGAAGGATTTTAGACGAATCGAACTGGCCATCGGGGAGGGCAGGGAAGTTGTTTTTAATGTATCGGCAAGGCAGTTTGCGTATTGGCGTCCGGAATCGAAGGACTGGTTTACGCCCGCCGGCCTTTATCAATTCTACGCGGGAACCTCAAGCAGGCCGGAAGATTTGAAAAGTGTGGATTGCAAAGTCGCCAGAGATGAAGTATTTGACCGTTGATTCGCAACCGATATAAAAAAGTATATTTTATCTTTCAATGTGATATACAAAACGGATTGAATACAATGGACTGAAACTGGTTTAGGCAAATATTTGCCGGAAGTGGAAATACAATGACTGCCAAAGCGAAATCGGAAAACAAACCTGATAACGATGGCTGTGTCCGGCAGAACGATCTGTCGCATCTTGCCGAAGCCATTATATCCAGCATCGGCGTCGGAATATATATCGTGCAGCACGGCAGATTTGTCTATGTCAGCGAGTTGTATCAGAAACTTACGGGATTCCAAGAAACGGACCTGATTGGCACGAATCCCCTCGATAAAATCCATCCCGATGACACGGAAATGGTCAGGGAGGAAGCGATAAAGTGTTTAAAAAGGGAGCGATTCGAACCCTATGAATACAGGTTCGTAAAAAAGAATGGTGAAATCGTCTGGATTTTGGAAACGATTACCCCCATTGAATATCAGGGGGATAGGGCGACGCTGGGAAGTTTTATGGATATTACCGAGCGCAAGCGGACAGAAAAAATCCTTCACGAGAACGAACAGCATTTGCGGGGTCTCACCCAAAATCTGCCGGGCATTCTTTTTCAGTTCTATGCAAAAGACACCGGCGAATACGGTGTAAGCTATATCAGCGAGCCTTTGGCCGAATTCGCTGAAATCGTCGCCAGCCTGGACCGGTCGGATACCGATTCTCTCTTCCCGTTATTCCTGTCCAGCATCTATGAAAAAGACAGGGACGGATTTCTGTCCTCCATTCAAACAGCGGTGGCGAAGGTCATTCCCTGGAATTTCGAATGCCGTGTCTACACAGAGACGGACAAGATGATCTGGATACAGGGACTTTCCACGCCGACGCGCCGCGAAAATCAACTGGTTTTTGACGGGATTCTGCTGAACATTACCGAACGCAAGAGGGCGGAAGAGGCGCTTAGGGAAAGCGAACAAAGATATCTGGAACTGAGCATCATCGATGACCTCACACAGCTATACAATTCCAGGCATTTCTACGCTCAGCTGAAAAAAGAGATTGAGCGGTCGAGCCGCTACGGACAACCTTTGACCATTATGCTTTTGGATCTCGACAGATTCAAGGCATTCAACGACACATACGGCCATGTCGAGGGGGATAATCTGTTGTCGCAGCTCGGCCGGGTGATCAAAAAATGCCTGCGCGAGACGGATTCCGCCTACCGTTACGGCGGGGAGGAATTTACGATTATTCTGCCGATGACCACAAGCTATGAGGGAATCGTCATCGCGCAGAGAATCCAGAACGAATTGCGAAAGGAGCCGCTTGCCGCGCTGCCGGACAGGGAGATGTTTGTGACGGTGAGCATCGGTTGTTCTCAGTACAAGCCGAAGGAAGACATGAAAGATTTCGTTCGCCGGGTAGACCAGCTCATGTACCAGGCCAAGGAAAGCGGACGGGACAGAATCTGCTGCGAATCCTAGGGGCAGGTGACATATCAGCGGCCATCAAATTCCTTTTTGCGGGGTAATCGTAATGGTTAATTTCGCAAATAGTTTGCATCTATTAAGTCTTTTGAGTTGCTATCATTTACTTTGACACAAAAGCAATAATCATATATTTTTCTCCAATGAAGTTTTTTTACGAAACCAGCAAGAGCGAAAAAAAGAGAAAAGCCGAGGCCCGTGATATCGCCAAGAAGCTGAAAGAGGCCCAGGATGCTCTTTTTATCATCAAAAAAGCGGCGGAAACCGCGACCGAGGCCATTGTGCTTGCCGACCCCAGGGGAAAACATATCTTTCATAACCAGGTCATGACGAAGCTTGTCGGATACACGACGGAAGACCTTCAGGGCGTGGAGAGGCCGCTCGACATTTACGCGGAGAGAGATGCCGCCCGGGCCGTTTATGACGCGATAGAGCATCATGGATCCTGGACGGGAGAGATTGAACTGACATCAAGACGCGGCGATATATCTGTTGCCCTGCTGCGCGCCGACGCGATAAAGGACGAAAGCGGCAAAATCATAGGTATCATCGGATTATATACGGACGTCACCGGACGCAAACGCGAGGAAGAAAGAGCGCGGCTGCGGGCGGCGGCGTGGATGTCCGAGCGGATTCCGGAATTTGGCGGGCTGCCTGAATCCGATAAGGAAGCCATACAGGATTTCTGTCTACTGTGCAGCTTCTTTGAAGGCGCGAAACTCAACAACAATCCGCGCGTAAGTGAAATCAAAAAATATGTCGAATCCATCAAATGCGACGGTTCGCTTTACCAGTTCAATGTTGCCAGCTACATCCGGTATCTGCGTAGCAGGTATTCGTCAAATATTCAATTTGTTGAATTCTGCCATAATCTGAAAACGGAGATTTTCAAATCCGGCGAGGAATATGTGAAAAATATGCTGGAGGGTGAGAGCTCTTGCATCGAAGAGGAGTTGATCGGATGCCTGATCGTTGTCTGCTGCCTGAGAAATAATCTCTTTAACGGGGATAACTGGCAGGGACGGCTTCAGGGACAGTATGATAATTTTACCCGGGCCAACAAGCTTCTGATGGAGCTTATCGGGTAACATCATACGGAATAGCGGCTTACCACGAAATATCTGTGCGGCGTCAGGCCGTTATCCATGATTCGCCAAGGCCGGGAGGGACGTGTCTTCTTGTCCCGGATTTCAGGAGGAATGCAAATCATATGAAGGCGATTATCAAATATTTTTTCAAAGGGATATTAATTCTGACACCCATAGCCCTGACGATCTACATCGTGCTGAATGTTTTCCGGCTGACAGACAATATTCTTGGACGTTACTTTGTCGCCTGGGGAATCGATGTTCCGGGGCTTGGCCTGTTGACAACAGCCGCCCTCATCATCCTGGCCGGATTTATGGGAACCCGGCTGGCGAGCCGTCGTGTTTTAACCTATATCGACAGTTTTTTCGGAAGAATGCCGCTGATAAAAATCATCTATAATACGATAAAGGATATTATGAACGCCCTGCTGGGCAGGAAAAGCTCATTTGCGAAAGTGGTTATGATTGATCTGCCCGGAGACAACGACATCAAGATTCTGGGTTTTGTGACCAAAGAGAATCTGGAGCTTTTCGGCCTTAAGGATCATGTCGCTGTTTATATTTTGCAAAGCATGCAGTGGGCGGGTTTTACCATATTGGTGCCGAAATCACGTATCAGGGAGATTGATGTCAAGCCTGATGAAGCATTGAAATTCATTGTATCAGCAGGCATCAGCGGTCACAACAGCTCTCTGGATAAATAGTTTCAGATATTAAAGGCTCTCCTGAAAATATCAATGACACCCTGTATCAAATCATCATCAAAGCCCTGCCTGATATAAAAATATTCAGATTGACGGATTGCGGAAATTATGAGACATTAACTAAGTTAAATTTAAGTCAGATATTCGATGAGTTTCGGAAAAAGTTATATCAGCTTTCAGGATTTATCATGGGTGTTATCAATGAAGAAAAAAACTGAAACGGATTATTCCACTCCCCTGAAAAGTCATTCATCCACTTCTTCCTACAGCGACATAGAAAAGAGATTTCAGAACTTTCTGGAAAATGTTCACGACGGATGTTTCGAACTGGATCTGTCGGGGAAAATCATTTTCTTCAACGATTCCGCTTGCCGGATTGTCGGTTATTCGAGAGAGGAATTAATGGGCATGAGCTACCGGAAGTACACCGATGAAGAAAATGCCCGGAGAGTGTTTGAAGAATATAATAAAGTTTATGCCACAGGACAACCCTCACAGGGATTCGGCTGGAAGATTACCAGGAGGGACGGCGCTGTAAGGTATATCGAAACCTCCGTCTCTTTGCAGAGAGATGCATCCGGCAAACCCACAGGTTTTATCGGCATTGTCAATGACGTTACCGGACGAAAGGAGATAGAGGAAAAATTGCGCAGGGAGGAGCAGCTCTTCCGCGCCCTGACCGAGCAGTCTTCGGATTTGATTATTCTG
>CAYMWM010000024.1:0-3102 GCA_964394185.1 uncultured Smithella sp. | reverse complement strand
CATAGGGAAAGATATTTACCGATTCCTTCATCCCGATGATTTGGAAGTGGTATCCGGCATATTCAGTAAATTCTTTTCCGATACACGTCCCAACACGCAAAAGGCCGAAATACGCCTGTCCCACACAGACGGAACATGGCATGCGGTTGAAGCCGTGGGCACAAGCCTGATACAGGACAATACCGTTCAGGCCGTCATCATCAATCTTCACGATATAACCCAGCGCAAGATGTCCCAGGAGATGCTGAAAAAAAGCGAGGAGCAATACCGTCTCCTGGCCGATCACATGAAAGACCAGATATGGCTGATGGACAGGAATCTTAACATAACCTATGTCAGTCCTTCCGTGGAAAGATTGTTCGGCTATACCTCGGACGAGATAAAAAAGATGTCCTGGGAAAAACTTCTCACACCGTCGTCCTTGAAAAAAGCGCTGGAATTCACGTCGGTCAGAATGCCCAAGGCCGAGAGGGAATCTTCGAAAGACCTGATATTCAGAACGCAGGAACTGGAATTTCTGCTCAAAAACGGCCAGACATCTTGGGGAGAATGCTCGTTCAGTTTCATCAGGAACGAACAGGGGAAGGCGATATCGATTCTGGGCGAGAGCAGGGATATTACCGAACGTAAAAAAATCGAGGATGAACTAAGAGCCAGTGAAAGCAACTTCCGTCATTCCCTCGACGATTCCCCGCTGGGCGTGCGCATATCGACCGCGGAAAGCGAAACCGTATACGCCAATCGGGCGATGCTGGATATCTATGGCTATGACAGTATCGCAGAGCTGAAAAACACACCGCTGGAGAAGCGGTATACGCCGCAAAGCTATAAAGAATGGCTGGCCAGAAGAGCAAAGAGAAAAAACGGCGCATTCAGCCCTTCCGAGTATGAAATAAGCATCGTGAGAAAAGACGGGAATATCCGTCACCTCCATGTTTTACGCAAGGAGATATTCTGGGACGGCAAAATACAGTCTCAGGTCATTTATCAGGACATTACCGAACGTCGGAAAGCCGAAGAGCTTCTCAGGCAGACGCTGGAAAACCTGAGGGAATCCATTAAAGTGACGATTCATGTTCTCGGTATGGCGTCGGAAGCGAAAGACCCCTATACGGCGGGCCATCAGAGGAGGGTCTCCGATCTTGCCCGCGCCATTGCCCATGAAATGGACCTTTCCCATGATATGATTGAGGGCATCCGCATGGCGGGCTCCATCCACGACATCGGGAAACTGTCCGTTCCCGCGGAAATCCTGTCCAAGCCCACAAAACTGAGCCTGCTGGAATTTTCCATCATTAAAGAACACGCCCGCAGCGTGTTTGAGATGCTCAGGCATGTGGAGTCCCCGTGGCCGCTGGCGGAAATCGTTCTTCAGCATCACGAGCGGATGAACGGGCTGGGTTACCCGCAATGCCTGAAAGGAGAAGACATTATTATCGAAGCCCGCATTCTGGCCGTGGCTGATGTTGTGGAAGCCATGTCTTCCCACCGCCCTTACCGGGCGTCGCTGGGGCTGGACGTGGCGCTCGATGAAATCGAACAAAACAGAGGCATCCTGTATGATGAATACGCGGTTGATTCCTGTCTGAAATTATTCAGGGCGAAAGGGTATCAGCTTTCCTGAACGGCGGACTTTTATCGGGAGGTTCGGCAATGACGGAAAATGTCAAATATCATGTTTTGTGGTCGGTGAACGACGGCGTTTTGGAAATTGTCTATACGGGAGAGGTGACAAACAGTACCTTTGTCCATGTATTGGATGAAACCAATGCCCTTATCCTGGCAAACAAGGCGAAAAAAGTCATCGCCGATTTCCGCGCCAGCGAAAATAAGACAGACCCTTCGCAGTGGTATCATTTTTTAAGAGAGTATCATCATGCCATTCTTGAAACGCATTACGCCGTCGTCGATCGTCCGGAAAACGAAAGGTTTAAAAAGGCGGTCACGAACGCGGGACTGACGTCTCTGGCATGGTTTACCGATATGGACGCCGCCAGAAAGTGGATGAAGCAAGACCGGGCAATCAAAATAAGCGTTCCATAAATTATAAGCAAAATAATTGCATCGTTCTTTCCATCCGCCAATCCTCACTTCAATAATTTCCGGTTTGTGCCGGGTTGCAGCCAGCAATCGCTGTGTTTATTTTTTCGGGATTGTTATAAAAAATAAAAAATGCGTTAGGCCGCTTTGATTTATTCATGAAATTTCTGAAAAAGACAGACAGACACCTGCTCAAATGGGCTTATCAAAGGCCCTATAAAAACTCGTTTCCCGTAAAGGCTTTGATATTTATGGGAGATGCCGTGTTCTGGATGCTTGTTTTATTTATTGCCGCGGTTGCGGGGCAGTTGCTCGACAGCGAACCATTAAATCAGCTGGTGATTAAACTCATCTCCGGATCGATGATCGGCGTTGTAATATTTCTCATTTTTAAAACCGGCGTGAAACGGAGACGTCCGTATGCGAACGATCAGCTCCAGCAGGATCTGAACGTGAAGATTCAGAACCGCGATCCCGGCTACGCGTCAAAGGAACTGGAAAGCTTTCCGTCCGGCCATGTTTTGTGGACAACCGTAAGCGTCAGCCTGATATGTTTTCAATTCGGCTGGATGGCCGTGCCGCTCACCGGTTGGATGATTCCGGCGATGATTTACCTGCGCCCGCATCTGGGCGTTCATTATCCAAGCGATGTGTTTGCGAGCCTGGTTCTGGGCGGCGTTATCGTTGCTCTCGCCCTGTTTATTGCTCCCGCCCTTACGGCATATGCAAACAGCCTGAGCCATCATCCCTGTTACCTTTACGGCTACTGGGCGTTTATCATCGCTTACATTGTCATCGGAGTTAAGCTTTGGCTGAACAGGATATAATACCCTCGCTGACGTCTTATGTCCTGTTGCAGCCAACGGGAGAAATCTTTGTTAAAATATATTTTACAGGGAACGGTTTCAAACCGTTTCCTAATCTTCGATTTTCAATTGAATGATTTTATGCTAGAGTTAATGAAACCCAAATTTCAGAAACGAAGTGCACTGAAATTTGAAGGTTGCAGTGAGACCTTCTGAAAATGAGCGAAGCGATATTTTCAGAGTAAGTCGAACTATC
>CAYMWM010000023.1:0-37574 GCA_964394185.1 uncultured Smithella sp. | reverse complement strand
GAAAAGTCGGAGAAACTTTTGCCGACATGGCGTGGGAGGCTGTGAACAAGGCACTCAAGGATGCCGGAATGACCATTGACGATATTGACAACGTCGTGACCACCTCCAGCGATTTCTGGGACGGCAGAACGATTTCCTGTATGGCCGTGGGCGATGCCAGCGGTGCGGCACACAAGAATGTTTCCTGTGTGGAAGGCGACGGCACCTACGGGGCCTTTTACGGCCTGACAAGATGTCTTTCGGGGGCTTACAAGACGACACTGGTAACGGGACATACAAAGGGTTCGGAGAGCGTGTCGAGTCTTATCACCAACGCGGCCTTTGATCCCATCTATGAGCGGGGTCTTGGTATGGATATGATTACGGCATGCGCGATGCAGGCGCAATCCTACATGCATCGCACCAAAACGACATCCGAACAGATGGCGATGGTCTCGGTTAAAAATCATAGCAATGCGCTGAAGAATCCGCTGAAACAGCTTCCGATGAAAATCACTGTTGATGATGTTTTGAAATCAGAGATGATTGCGGACCCGCTGCATAAGCTGGATTGCTCCCCCGTATCCGACGGTTGTGCGGCGGTGATTATCGCCCACGAATTGGTCGCAGGTAAATTCAAGCAAAAACCGGTATGGGTTAAAGGCGTATCGTTTTGCGCGGACAGTTTCTTTTTCGGAGACCGTGACCTCTCCCGCGCGAAGTCGCTGACCGAGGCGGCAAAGAAAGCATACAAGATGGCGGGTATTAATGATCCGAAAAAAGAAATTGATGTAGCGGAAGTATATGATGCTTTTACTTATCAGGAACTCATGTGGCTTGAAGAAATGGGACTTGTCGATGATGCCATGGCGGGAAAACTTCTCGAAAAAGGCGATTTTAACATCGACGGCAGATTGCCGGTCAACGCATCCGGCGGGTTGCTTTCCGGGCATCCCGTGATTGCGGCGGGTCTCTACAGCATGGGCGCGGTGGTCAGGCAAATCAGAGGCGACGCGGAAGGTTTCCAGGTGAAAAAAGCGAAAACAGGCCTGGTGCACGGTGTAAACGGGCTTAGCGGTCAGTCACACTGCGTGTGGATTCTTGATCAGGACAAGTAGGAGGAAGAACCATGGCGAAAAGAGTTGCAATTGTAGGAACCGGGCAGACATTTCATAAGAGCCATCGCCCTGATGTGAACGGACAGGAACTCATCAACGAGGCGGTCGTAAGAGCGCTCAATGATGCCGACCTGAAAATGAAGGATATTGATGCCATCGTCATCGGGAACATGGATCATTTTGAAGGTGTGAATTACGTCGACTGCTGGAGCGTTGACGGGTCGGGCGGAACGATGAAGCCTATTATTAAACTGACCACCGGCGGAACCACCGGCTGCACGGTCGCCATCGGCGGCTACCACCTGGTCGGGTCGGGAATGTTCGACAAAGTTCTGATTATCGGTTGGGAGAAAAACTCCGAATCGGATACCACCGGAGCCATCACGACGGCTTTTGATCCCATCTGGGACCGTCTGGTATTTGCCGGGGCCATTTCCGGACTTGCGGCAGAGGCTCAGGCCTATATGGCCCGTTACGGCGCATCCGACCGCGACGGCGCGCGCGTCAGTGTACGTGACAGGAAACACGCCATGAACAATCCTCATGCCCAGCTGAGAAAGGAAGTAAGCCTCGAAGAAGTTCTGGCTTCACCAATGCTGGCGGACCCCATTCATTTGCTGGATGTATGCCCCCGTTCCGATGGCGCTTGCGCCGTCATCATGGCCAGTGAGGACGTGGCTGAGAAAATCTGTCCGAAACCTGACTGGATCTGGGGTACGGCGGCGCGGCATTCCTATACTTATCTGGGGGATGCCGATTACGGACGCCTGACCAGCATGCGTGAAGGCTCACAGGAACTGTGGAAGAAAGCGGGCATCAAGGAACCGCGCAAAGAACTGGATGTCATTGAACTTTACCAGCCCTATTCGTTCGGCGGCCTGATCTGGATTGAGGACATGGGCCTTGTCGGCCCCGGCGAGGCACCCCGGTATATCTGGGACGGCAATACCGACATGGGCGGCGAGCTGCCGATTAATCCTTCAGGCGGTGTTATCGCTACCAATCCCATCGGGGCAACCGGTCTTATCCGGTGTGCGGAAGCGGCAATGCAGGTGATGGGCAAAGCTGAAGGGCGCCAGGTCCCTGACGTCAATCTGGCCTTCAGCAGCGGTTTTGGCGGCTGCTGGTGGACCGATATGATTCTGCATGGCAGGAACAAACCGAAGTGATTCAGGAGGATTAAAGATTATGACAGAGAATGAACATATCATCATCGAATCAGGCGACGCTGTACAGCCCTTCGCGTATTCCGTCGGAATGCACGGGAGCAAGTTTTTTACCGAAATACGGGATAATCAACGCTTCATGGGTATCCGGTGTCCCAAATGCAAGAAAGTATATGTGCCGCCGCGTGGCGTGTGCGGAAATTGTTTTGTCGAAATGAACGACTGGGTTGAAGTCGGTCCGAAAGGCGTTATAGGAACCTTTACCATCCTTCGTTTTGCTTTTATCGATCCGGAAACGGGTGCGCAAAAGCCGGTTCCCTACGGATACGGCTTCATCAAATTCGACGGCGCGGATACCCTGTTTCAGCACTACATCAGTGTTGAGGATGAAACGAAGATCAAGGTTGGCGCGAGAGTCGAACCGGTATTCGCCAAGAATCGAAAAGGCAGCATACGGGATATTGAATATTTTAAAGTCATCGATTGATGTTTGAGGAGGAGTCGCAGACGGTTGTCATAAATCCATCCAGACGGATACTGAAAATACCGGGAGCTTTGTGCGGGGGAATCAGTACCGGAACCGACAAAATCAGAAACGGATTTGGCAATGGCGACTGCCTTTACTTTGATTTTGAACATCTGGTTTTTGCCGTCGCTGACGGCTCGGAACGCTTCCCCTGGGCGTCCCGCGATCTTTTAAATCGATTGTCGGAAAGCCTTTCGAGATCGGGTTCACCGGACACGGTTGATGGCTGGAAGGACATGATGAACCTGGAGATTTACTCCGGACAGAAGTACCAGCACAAGACAACCTTCAGCTGCGTCGCCATCAAACGCGAAGGGAATGATGTCCTTCTGATTATCGCGCACGGCGGCGACAGCGCCGTCACAGTGATGAACAGCAAAACCGGTTCCATCTGCAAGCAGACCAAAAGGGACATGAATTTTGCGGGAAGGAGCAAGGAAATTTTGGATGTGACCGGGTATCATGTGACAGACCGTGACAGCCGGGTGTTTATTTCGACGGACGGATTTAATGATGTATGGCGATTCTGCCTGCGTCAGTCTCTCCTCGGCGGCGCGAAAGATGTATTTACCCGATATCCGGTGGACGGCATCTGTGAAATGATTCACTCTGTGCTGGACGATCACAAGGGACGGTTTGAATATGATGATATCGGTTTTATCATTATGGATCCGTTCCGGGTGAAAAAGATTGAGAAAACGGCAGTGCTCATAGGCGGGACACGGCCGCACGAGGAAAAGCAGTTTCAGGAGAAATACCTGCAGGGACTTTATGACCAGTGGATATCCGGCCTGCGATGGAATGAATACGCTGATGTTTTAACAGGCGCCGGGATACAGATTCAGTGAGGAGGATGCCGGAAGTAACATCAAAAGGGCATATATTATTAGGAGAGTTTTCGAAACATGAATGAAAAAACCAAGCATGACGTCACGAACATCAGGCGGGCGCAACTGACCCGTGCTGCTTACAAGATAGTCGGGAAAATGGGTTATTACGATTTTACCGTTAAGGACATTGCTCAGGAAGCGGGATTGTCCACCGGACTGGTTCATTATTATTTTAAGAACAAGGAAGATCTCCTGCTTAATCTGTTGAAAGAAATGAACAAGAACATGACTTCTATATTGAGCAAGAATATCAGCAAGGCTGAAGATCCCAGGGAAAAACTCAATATATTTATGACTCAGGCATTTGACCTGGTGAAAAATGAGAAAGATTATTTTTATATAGTCATAGATTTCTGGACGCAGGTCAATAAGAATGAACGGATGAAACGCGCCAATATCAAGCTCTTTAAGAGTTATCGTGACGAGATTACAAAAATTCTCAAAGAAGGCGTTGAAAAGGGCGTTTTCATGGATATGGACATCACATACACTTCGGCAGTTATCATTTCCATCATTCAGGGCTTTATTATCCAGTTTGTCATAGATAATAACGCTTTCCCCTATGAGGATTATACCAGTAAAGTGATGAAGCATATCAACGATCTGGTTTCAAAAAAATAGAAGATACACGGTTGAGGCGTGTAAAAACGCCATGTCGCAAGAATAGATTTTTAAAAGGAGGAAACAATGGAATTCGGTTTTACTGAAGAACAAATAATGTTTAGAGATTCGGTTTATAAATACGCAAAAAAGGAAATTGTGCCGCTGGTTGAGGAGGCGGATCTCAAGGGTGAATTCTCCATGGAAGTATGGCGGAAAATGGGAGAGATGGGGCTTTTGGGCCTGCCGTTTCCGGAAGAGCTGGGCGGATCAGGTGCCAGTGTAGTGACCTGCTGTCTTTCAACGGAAGCCATGGGGCATGCCGGAGTTGATCAGGGACACCTGCTGGCTTTAGGCGCGCACACGTATCTGTGTACGGATACAATCTACAAACACGGGACTCCCGAACAGTTGAAGAAATACGTTCCGAAGCTAGCCAGCGGTGAGTGGATCGGGTGCATGGGACTCACGGAGCCGGGAGCCGGTTCCGATGCCGCGTCGATTGCGACCACGGCCGTCAAAAAAGGCAATAAGTGGATCCTCAACGGCACAAAAACATTCATCACCAACGCACCGGTATGCAACATCTGTGTTGTATATGCCACGGTCGACAAAGCGTTGAAGCACAACGGCATTACGGCCTTCATTGTCGAGAAGGGTTTCCCCGGTTTCAAGACGGGGTCGCCTTTCCACAAGATGGGCGTGCGGGCATCCTCTACGTCCGAGGTGATTTTGGAAGACTGCGAAGTTCCGGAAGAAAACCTGCTGGGTGAAGTCGGGAAGGGATTCGGATACACGCATGAGACTCTGTCCTGGGACAGAAGCGCTCTGTTGGCTCCTTTTGTCGGCGGCATGCAGTTTGCCATAGAGGCTTGCACCAAATACTCTCAGGAGCGTGTGCAGTTCGGCAAGCCGATCAACGCGTTCCAGGCGATTCAGCACAAACTGGCCGATTTGAAGATTATTAAAGAGGCCGCGAAAATGGCTGTTTACCAGGTGGCTTATGACAAAGATTCAGGCAAACCCCTCAATCATTTGCATACCTCGCTGGCCAAGGCGATTGTAGGCGACTGGGGCATGAAGGCCGCGAGCGACGCGGTTCAGATATTCGGCGGTTACGGATACATTCATGAATATCCGATTGAACATTTCCTCAGAGATGCGAAACTGGGCCAGATCGGCGGTGGAACTTCCGAAGTACAGCGGCTTATCATATCCCGTCTTCTAAGCTTTATGTAATTGAGATTTGAGTGCAGAATAACCAGACATCATACAGGAGAAAATATTATGAACTACGATTTTACACCGGAACAACTTTCCATCAAGGACAATTTCACGAAATTTTGTTCCAAGGAAATAGAAACACGTGCTGCGTTGCTGGATGAAGCATCGCATGAAGAAGTCGCCAAACTGATAAAGGAGAACATCAAAAAGATGGCCAGCATCGGCTACCTGGGCATCGGACATGAAGAAGCATACGGCGGCATGAATCTTGACCTAATCAGCCAGGCGATAGCCGGAGAAGCTGTAGCGAGCGCCTGCGCCTCCACCTTTTTATCTTGCGGCGCCTCCAGCGGTCTTTTCGGAATGCCGTTGAGACTGTTTGGTACGGAAGAGCAGAAGAAAAAATATCTTCCGGGCATTATCAAGGGTGAAATCATCGGCTGCTTCGGTCTGACAGAACCCGAAGCCGGTTCTGACGCGGCTTCCATTAAGACAACAGCCGTTAAACAGGGAGACAAGTGGATCCTCAACGGCACAAAAACTTTCATCACCAACGCGACGATCGCCGATGTGGCGTTGATCTTTGCCTATAATGACAAAGCAAAGGGACCGGGAGCAGGCGTGACCTGTTTTCTGGTCGAAAAAGGCACCAAAGGATTCTCAGCGGGCAAACCTTTCGACAAGATGGGTTTCCGCGGTTCCCCCACAGCCGAACTGATCCTTGTGGATTGCGAAGTACCGGACAGCGCCGTTCTCGGAACGGTGGGCAATGGTTTCATTCAGGCGATGCAGACGCTGGAATACGGCAGAATCGGCATGGCGACCGTTTGCCTGGGCATTGCGTCAAAGTGCCTGGAACTCGCAAACAAGTATTCCAAAGAAAGAAAGGTTTTCGGGAAACCGATCAACCGTTTTCAGGATATCGCCTTCAAACTGGCTGATATGCTGATCATGTCCGATACAGCCCGGCTCCTCATTTACCAGGCCGCATGGGCCAAGGAAAACAATCAGCCTGACTCCGCAGTGCTGGCATCCGTGGCCAAGGTGTGGGCTTCCGAAACCGCTTCACAGATAGCCCATCTGGCGGTGCAGGTGCACGGCGGTTACGGGTATATGAAGGAGTATCCGGTGGAGCGTCTCTTCCGCGATGCCAGACTGGGCGAGATCGGCGAGGGAACTTCGGAAATACAGCGCATTTTGATTGCGAAGGATTTGATAAGAAAATACGCAGCATAAAAGGAGAAAAATCTATGTCAATTGATACAAAGTTCATCGGCAAAACTTATCCGGCGTATACCTATGAAGTGGGCAAGGAAAAGATCAAGGAATATGCAAAGGCAATCAAGAATTTTGATCCGCATTACCTTGATGATGATTTTGCAAAAAAATCGAAGTACGGCAGGATTATTGCACCTCCGACTTTTGCTGTTGTCTTTAGCGCGTTCATGATCGAGCCTGTATTTATGGACAAGGAGCTGAACCTGAACATGGCCATGCTTGTGCACGGCGAGCAGGAACTGGAATTTCTGGAAGTTGTGAAGGCGGGCGATGCCATCACAACAACAGCAAAGATTGTCGACATCAAGAACAAGGAGAAGCTGGATGTCATTGCTATCGAACTCATTTCGAAAAACCAGCACGGCAAAGACGTAAGCCGTGGTATTTATACATTTGTGGTCAGGAAATAGGAGGCGCACTATGGCTATTGAAAAAGGACAGACATTCACCGGAAGTGAAAAAGTCGATAAATACAGACCGATATATTATGCCGGCGCATCAGGCGACTTTAACCCGATTCACATCGACCCCGAGTTTGGAAAGATGGTGGGATTGGGTGGTGCGATACTCCAGGGATTATGCACGCTGGCTTTTGCGGCAAAAACCGTTACCGATTGGGCAGGCGATCCCGGTAAACTGAAAAAAATAAAATGCCGATTCAGTGCTCCGGTCATGATGGAAGATACGATTTCCATTCATTGTGCTGTTACGGATGTACAGGCGGGCCGCGCTAGGGTTGATCTCAAAGTCGTGAATCAGAGCGGCGCAGAAGTATTACAAAAAGTAGAGGCCGAGGTGGAGTTATAGGCAGAAATTGTGGGCTGCTGTTTAAATGCTCATATGCGAGGCGTATAACCTGAAGGTCACAAGTGTAGACATACATTGATCGATGCGGTTTGCGGCGCAATCCCGGCTTTCGCCGGGGTAAAATCCGCAGATGAGCTTTTTTTAACAGCCCCAATCCGGTGTATTTGACTGTGTTGCACGATGATACCGGATCGTCGGCAATCCTGTGTCATAACCGGAGGACTATCCGTACGATAGCACTCTTATCGAGCCCTCTTTTATAGAGGGCCTTAAGGTTATAAATATTATTATTTGTAATAAAATTTATTGACATATAGGTATTTTGCGATATATTCAACCCAGTTTACGTAAAGTGGGTTGAAAAGAAAAGAAGTACCTATCATTGCTTATTAAAAAATTCTAATAAAGAAAGGAGTTTGATACATGATTAAATTCAGTGACAAACAATTGGCAATTCCCAAGTTAATGAGGCCCGTGTATCTGGTAACAGCCGGTCAATCAAAATTCGATAGGGCGTTTCCGGATAAGCGCACAGAGGAACTATGCGTGGATGCGCTGACGCAGGCGGCCGAACTGATCAACATGACACCGGCCGAGCTGAAGAGTTACATTCACACCTGCTACTACGGCCATTTTGCCGATCACTTCGGCGACCAGCTGCTCGGAGAAGCTGTTATCCATGACCGGCTCGGTCTCGACCCTCTGGGCAATTGCGGTGTCAAGACCGGCGGAGCTACCGGCGGCACGACATTATGGGAGGGCGTTAAAGCTGTAGCGTCCGGATATTCCAATTGCGTCCTGTCCATGGGATGGGAGCGGATGGACGAAGTTCCGACCGATGAAGGCAACTTCTACATTTCCTGTGCGGCGGATAAAGACTGGGAAAGTCCCCTGGGACACATCTATGCCGGTTACTACGCCGTCATGGCCCAGAAATACTGGAAGGTTTTCGGCAAGGAAGAAGATTCTTTCCGCAGAACAATGGCCGCAATAGCGGTCAAACATCACGGTTACGCACGTATGAACCCATACGCACATTCACCTATGAAGATTACGGTGGAGGACGTGCTTAATTCACCCGTTGTAGCGTATCCTTTGCGTGCTCTGGACTGCTGTCTGATGAGCGTTGGCGCTGCCTGCGCAATCATCTGCGACGAGGCAACAGCGATGAAACTGACGAAAAATTCGCCTCACAAGCCTTTGCGGATCTGGGTAACCGCGGGGTCACATACCTTGCGTCCGGCAGATCGCCGCGATATGGAGATCCCTCTTCTGCCCAATGAAACCAAGGATCAGTACAAGGACCTGGGTAAAAAATTCCCCGGTGGCGAACGCTATCCCGGTTTCACCGGATTCCTGGCGGCCCGTATGGCAGCCTATTACGCCTATAACCAGGTCGGCATTAAAGACCCGACTGAAGATCTTGATGTCATCGAACTCCACGACGCTTTTACCATCAGCGATATACAGACCTATGAAGATGTGGGCATCAGGCCATACGGTTACGGCAGGGACTACGTCGAATCCGGCGACTGCTACCATACAAACCCGAAGACAGGCAAACCGGGCAAACTGCCCTCCAACCTTTCCGGCGGGCTTATCGGTTGCATGCACTCTGTCGGCGCAACCGGTATTATGCAGGTGTTCGAGATAGCAACACACCTTTGGAACCGATGGGCGGAGATTCATGGCGATGTTAAGTTGTGGAAGAAATTCGGCCGTCAGAAACCTTCGGATTGGACCAACCTGCAGGTCAAGGGAGCCAAGCGCGCACTGGCCATCAGCCATGCCGGTGTCGGTTCACACGTGACGGCGACAATATTGATGGACCCCGACAAATTAATTAAAAAAGACGCATAGAGGAGAAACGACTATGAGTATGACAGGACTTGTACATATCAAAAATGGAAATTATAAAATAAAAGGCGATTTTCACCATCTTGAGTTTGGCGAACCTATACGCGTGGCGGACGAAAACTGGCGTCTGGCCGGGATTACCAATCCCCGGCAGCTGACACATATGCATTCCTACGGCGGCGAAGCGATTTTCTTTGAGAGTTTAAGTAAGGGAAAACTGATGGCTACGCGTTGCGACAACAAAAAATGCGAAACCAAAGGGTCGATTTATCAGCCCTTCAGAATTCATTGCCCGGATTGTCTTGGTAAAAACACCGTCATAGACATGACGGATATCGCCAAGAAAACAGCCAAGATTCATACCTTCATGGTATGTGAACGCTCGGGAGCTTTCAATTTGCTGGATAAACCCATTAAATTTATTAATATCGAATTTAAAGGCGTCTGCACGATTCTGTTTAGTTATCTGGCGATAGGCGAACCAAAAATCGGAATGAGTGTGGTTCCCATCTTCCAGAAACTCGATCCCACCTATACCATTTTGGATATGGCCTGGGTGCCCAAGGGAACTAAAGAGAGCCAATTACCAAAAGGATTTTCATTCTAAAAAATAGCTATGATGCGGAGACTCCTGCTTGCGGCAGGAGCTCCGCATAAATTTTTTTTTCGTCAACGGAGAGTTTATGGGGGTATCACAGTAAGTTTTGACAAATTTGGAGGGTTATAATGGATTTTTGGTTGAATAGTGAACAAAAAATACTGCGTCAGAATGTCAGAGAATTCGCGGAAAAAGAGATTGCACCGCTGGCTCTGGAATTGGACGAAAACGAAGAGTTTTCTTATGATTTGACGAAGAAGATGGCGGCTCTCGGCCTTTTCGGTATTTACGTGCCGAATGAATATGGCGGTGCCGGTATGGATTATCTTTCTTATATAATAGCAGTTGAGGAAATTTGCCGGGTGGATGGGTCGCATGGTGCGACGGTTGCCGCTGGTAATTCCCTGGGTATCGGGCCGATTTATTATTACGGTAGCCAGAAACAAAAAGAGGAATGGCTGCCGCGACTATGCTCCGGTGAGATATTGGCTTCCTTCGGACTGACCGAACCTGACGCCGGTTCAGATGCCGGTGCGAGTAAAACCAACGCGAAGGTCGAAAACGGCCAGTGGATCATCAACGGCAGTAAAATATTTATTACAAATTCAACAAACAAGATGGCGGGTGTGTGCACAGTTCAGGCCATTACCGGAATGAAAGGCGACAAGAAGGAAGTTTCCTGTATTCTGGTGCCTAACGGCACACCGGGTTTTACCACGAAAAAGATGACCAAGAAAATGATGTGGCGGTCGTCCGATACCGGTGAGCTTTATTTCGATGACTGCAAAGTCCCCGAGGAAAATCTGCTTGGAAAACGGGGCGAAGGCTTTCATCAGATGCTCCAGACGTTGGATAATGGCCGTCTGGCCATCGCGGCCATGGGTCTAGGCGGCGCGCAGGGAGCCTATGAACTGGCGATGAGATACGCCAAAGAGAGAAAGCAGTTCGGAAAGCCGATATCGACCTTTCAGATCAACGCCTTCAAGCTTGCGGATATGGCTACCGAGATTGAAGCGGCGCGTAATCTGCTTTACAAGGCCTGTCTCCTGAAGGATCAGAAAAAGCCCTTCGGAAAGGAAGCTGCCATGGCTAAACTTTACTGCTCCGAGGTCATGGGACGTGTTGTGGCCGAAGCCGTACAAATTCACGGTGGTTATGGTTTGATGAAAGAATATAATGTCGAGCGTTTTTACCGGGATCACAAACTTCTCACTATCGGAGAGGGAACGTCGGAGGTGCAGCGTATCGTCATTTCGCGCAAAATTGGCTGTTATGACGTATAGAGTCATATCTAAACAAACGTTATTACTAATGATTTGTTGTTTCTTGGCTAAAGGGATGTCCTCATATGGAAATATGAAATACATCCCTTTTGTCAAATAATTTTTCCAATAATTTTATTGCATTGAAATGATATAAATATCTACTAAAAAATTAAAGTTTTTACTTGACAAGCCTTATGAAATTGCATAACGTTCGCCTTTAAAATTTTATAGTAAGATGGTGGTTTTATTTATGAAGACATATATGGCTAAGGCGCAAACAGCCGACAAAAAATGGTATATCGCGGACGCTTCCGGTAAAGTTCTGGGAAGATTCGCCAGCGAAATAGCGCACCGGTTAAGAGGAAAACATAAGGCTACCTATACTCCTCATGTGGATACAGGTGATTTTATTATCGTTGTTAATGCGGAAAAGATTGTTCTCACCGGTAAAAAACTGACCGATAAAATGTATTATTCTTATTCCGGTTATCCGGGTGGATTAAGAGAAACCGCTGCGGGAAAAATGTTGGCGGAAAAACCCGAAAATTTGATTCGTATCGCTGTGCAGGGAATGCTGCCCAAAACCAATCTTGGACGCAAAATGCTGAAAAAACTGAAAGTTTACTCCGGTAACGCCCATATTCATGAAGCCCAGTGTCCGGAAAAATTATCCATTTAATTGCTATAAAATTGCAATATAGATTAAAATTATTATTGGAGAAATCATGACGCAACAAAGGTATTACGCAACAGGCAAGAGAAAAAGCGCTATCGCCCGTGTTTATATGAAAGCGGGTAATGGTAATATTGTAGTTAATAAAAGAAGCTACGAAGAATATTTTACACGTCCCAGCCTTAAAATGCTCATTAAGCAGCCTCTCGACATTACCGGCAAAAAAGACCAGTTTGATTTATATGTCAACGTGAGCGGCGGCGGTGTCGCGGGTCAGGCTGGAGCTGTAAAGCATGGTATTTCCAAAGCTCTTCTGGAGTTTGATGCCGAGTTGCGACCCATACTAAAAAAGGCCGGTTTTTTAACCAGAGACGCCCGGGTTAAAGAACGAAAGAAATACGGTCAGCCCGGAGCAAGGAAAAGATTCCAATTCTCCAAACGTTAAAATCCAACAGGGGGGCTTCAGGCCTCCCTTTTTTTTGGGAGATTTTATATGATTAAAGCGGCAATCTTCGGAGCCAGCGGATATACGGGTCAGGAACTGACAAGAATTTTATCGGGCCATCCCGAAGTTAAATTGGTTGCGGTTACATCCCGGAGATTTGATGGTAAATCCGTTGCGAAAGTATTTCCTTCCTTGCATGGATTGACTTCATTAAAATATCACAATGCGACACCGGACCAAATATGCAAACTCTGCGATGTGGTTTTTCTTGCCCTGCCCCACGGCGTTTCCATGGCAATCGCGCCGGAATTTGTCAAGTCAGGGAAGATCGTTATTGATTTGAGCGCTGATTACCGGCTGCGGGACGTAAAAATCTATGAAACCTGGTATGGCAAACACTCAAGCTCCAAGTTTGTCAAGGACGCTGTTTACGGCATACCCGAACTTTACAGGCAAAAGATCAAAAAAACAAAACTTATTGCAAATCCCGGCTGCTATCCGACAAGTATTATTCTGGGTCTTGCTCCCGTACTGAAAAAGAAACTGGTTGATGTGTCCACAATTATAGCGGATTCGGCTTCCGGTGTAAGCGGTGCGGGACGGGAACCATTAATCGGGTCTCTGTTTTGTGAGGTCGAAGGAGGCTTTAAAGCCTACAAGGTCGGGAAACACAGGCATCTTCCGGAAATCGAACAGGAGCTGAATGCTCTGGCCGGTAAAAAATTTGCCATTTCCTTCACGCCGCATTTACTGCCGGCAAAGCGGGGAATTTTAAGCACGATTTACGCCAAACTAAAAAAGGATATTTCTCTGGCTGAACTGCATTCTCTTTACGACGCGTTTTATGCTAAAGAGCAGTTTGTCAGGATTTGTCCGGAAGGTGTTTATCCCAATATTTCTTCCGTCTGCGGTTCCAATTATTGCGATATCGGCTTGGCAGTCGATCTGCGGACGAGAAGGGTCGTTATCATGGCGGCAATTGATAATTTAATTAAGGGCGCTGCAGGGCAGGCCGTGCAGAATATGAATATCATCTGCGGTTTTGCGGAAGATGCCGGTTTACGCATTGCCCCGCTCTATCCCTGATGAAAAGAGTAATCATATGTCTCAGAAAATATTCAATACAGCGACAAGAAAAAAAGAAATTTTTCAGCCTATAAAAGAAGGAGCTGTCGGCATCTATGTGTGCGGCATTACCGCCTACGATGTCTGCCATATCGGTCATGCCCGCGCGGCGGTTGTTTTTGATGTGGTTGTCCGGTACTTGAGGTCCAAAGGATATGACGTTACCTATGTAAAAAATTTCACCGATATTGATGATAAGATTATCGACCGCGCCAACAGAGACGGCGTCAGTATTACTGAAATATCGGAGCGGTATATCAAAACTCACAATGAGGATATGGCTGCCCTGGGTGTGAGAACCCCGACAGTGGTGCCCAAAGCCACCGAGCATATGAAGGAAATGATCGCTCTTATCAGTTCTCTGGAAGAAAAGGGATATGCCTATTGCGTGGATGGCGATGTTTATTTTTCGATCAGTCATTTCAAAAAATACGGCAGTTTATCCGGACGCAATCTGGAGGAAATGATGGCCGGCGCACGGGTTGACGTCAATGACAAGAAAAAAAATCCTCTGGACTTTGCTCTCTGGAAAAAAAGCAAGGAAGGCGAACCTTTCTGGGACAGCCCCTGGGGAAAGGGACGGCCCGGCTGGCATATTGAATGTTCCGCCATGAGCCGGCGTTATTTGGGGGAAACATTCGATATTCACGGCGGTGGTGAGGATTTAATTTTCCCTCATCACGAAAATGAAATTGCCCAGTCGCAGGCTTCATCGGGAAAACCGCCGGCCAATTACTGGATGCATAATGGTTTTGTGAAGATTAATTCGGAAAAGATGTCCAAATCCCTAGGCAATATATTTCCCGTTGGAGAAATCCTGAAAAAATATCATCCCGAAGTCCTGCGTATGTTTATGCTGCAGAGTCATTACCGCAGTCCGGTTGATTATTCGGATGATTCGCTTGCCGAATCAAGAGCAGGCTTGCTCAGAGGTTACCGAACTTTGCAACTGATAAAAGATCTTCAGAGCAAATTAACATCCGGCTCCAACGCGGATTCGAAGGATATTTCAGAACAGGCTGAAAACTATTTAAGCAGGTTTAAAATACTGGCGGATAAATTTAATGCAGCAATGGATGACGATTTTAACACCGCTCAAGCTTTAGGCCATGTTTTTGATATGGTGAGGCTGACCAATAATCTTATCATCGAAGAGACTCAAATGCCCTCTTCCGACAAAACTGCAGTATTGTCCCAGGCCAGGAGAGTCTTTGATCATTTTGGGACGGTTTTGGGAGTTTTTCACAGCGATCCCACCCAATTTTTTATTGCGGACAAAGAAACCGAGTTGTGCAAAAGAGGTTTAAAGATTGATGAAATTGAAAATTTGGTCAGGCAGAGGCAATCCGCCCGCGAGCAAAAGGATTGGGCCAAAGCCGATACCATAAGAAAAGAGTTGGCAGGACTGCATATTGTTGTCAAAGATACCGCCACCGGTACAATTTGGATGATCGAATAGATCTTTTTTGTTCTCAAATGGAAAAAATCAATGTTTTTCTTACTTTTTCCTAAATAATTATGAAAAAATAATAGAAAATGATATAAATATTTAAATTATATATTCAAAACAGTGAGGAATATAATGAATAAAATATCGATAAAATTTTGTCTGCTGGCAATGATTTTTCTGGGATCATTTATGCTTCTTGGGTTGTCTAATGATAGTAATTTAAACACAAAAGATAAAAATATTTACAAAGATATTAAAACATTCAACGAAGTTTTAGACATAGTAAGAAAAAATTACGTGGATGAAGTTGATGCAACAGAATTGATGCAGGGAGCTATTAATGGAATGATAAGATCTCTTGATCCGCACAGTTCATTTATGACGCCGGATTTATATAAAGAACTGGAAGTGGAAACACAAGGACAGTTCGGCGGTATTGGCATAGAAATCATGATCATAAAAGATATCCTCACAGTAGTTTCTCCGATAGAAGATACCCCCGCGTTTAATGCTGGATTGAGATCAGGCGATCAGATTCTGAAAATTGACGGTAAAACGACTAAAGATATAACAATTATGGAAGCGGTACAAAAACTGAGAGGTGCCAAGGATACCAAGGTTACGATTACCATATTCAGGGAAGGCATGACGACTCCTAAGGATATCGCTCTGACACGATCCATCATTCAGGTTAAGAGCGTTAAATATAAAAAAATGGAAGATCATATCGGGTATATTCGCATAGCAGCTTTTCAGGAAAGAACGGCTGATGATTTGCGCAAGGCAATAAGAGAAGTCAGTGAAAAAAATGTTCCGCTGAAAGGCTTGGTTCTGGATTTAAGAAATGATCCGGGAGGATTGTTGAATCAGGCAATAGAAGTGTCCGATGTGTTCCTGAAATCAGGAATTATTGTGACCACGAGAGGGCGTTCAAAAAGCGTTGAAACCAGATCCATAGCTAAAGATGATAATAATGAAATAAGCTGTCCAATCGTCGTTCTGGTGAACGAAGGCTCTGCCAGCGCGTCCGAAATTGTTGCTGGAGCCCTGCAGGATAATGGGAGAGCTTTAGTGGTAGGAACGCAAACATTTGGCAAAGCATCGGTACAAACCGTCATTCCTCTGGAGGGAGGTTCTGCTCTGAAACTGACAACCGCCCGTTATTACACGCCAAAGGGAAGATCTATTCAGGCCGAAGGTATCACTCCGGATATTATAGTTCCCTTTGTCAAAACTCCTGAAGATGCGGAAACATTTGTGGACAAAGAAGAAAAAATCAGAGAAAAAGACCTTAAGGGACATATTAAGCCGACTAAAGAGGATGGATCAAAAATTGATCAAACTCAGAGCAAGGACACAAAAGAACTTTCTGATATAGCCAAAGATAATCAATTAAAAACCGCGGTGGATATCCTGAAAAGTTGGGATATCATGAAAAACAACTTAATGTGAGTAACGCTTTGGTTAAAAATTTTATCAGCCATGAAGTTATATAAAAAACTTTTTACGGCAACAATTGTTTTGTTTATATTATTGTCTATTGGAGGCATAGTTTATGTGTTGCTTCAGGAAGAAAGGCCTGAAATAAAAGAATCAATAAAAGAAACGAAAAATATTACAAAAAGGACAGTTCGGGAAAAAATTGATACTTCAAGGAATCCGTATGTAAAATCCTATTCTTTACGGGACGTGGCAATTATTATTGATGATATTGGCTATGACCTAAAAGCCGTCAAATCATTACTTAAAATCGACGCTGATTTAACTTTTTCAATTTTACCTTTTCAGACTCATAGCCTAGAGGCTGCGGAAATGCTGCACAAAGCAAAAAAAGAAACTCTTCTTCACCTGCCTATGGAACCGGTTTCCTATCCAAAAGAAAAGCCGGGAGAAGGAGCTCTGTTTACAGATATGAGCGATGAAGAAATTGTCTTGCAATTAAAAAAGGATATTGACGCTGTTCCTTATGTCTCCGGTGCCAACAACCACATGGGCTCAAAATTTATGATGAATGAACAAAAGCTTGTCATAGTTTTTCAGGAATTGAAAACGAGAAACATGGTTTTTGTTGATTCGCGCACGTCAGCAGACACAAAGACAGCTTATGCTGCTAAAAAAACAGGTTTAAAGGTTGCCCATCGTAAAATGTTCATTGATAATAATCGTAATTATAATGAAATCTATTATAATTTAATGAATGTTGCCAACAGTGACGATGGTTCTCCCATGATCATTATATGCCATCCTTATTCTGAGACTATTCAGGCGCTCAAAGATGCGACGAAAGTTTTGCGTCAAAGAGGAGTGTGCATTGTTTCGGTATCTCAGATAATGAGGAAATAAAAAGTTACCTATCAGATATTATACTACGTAGTGATAAAGAATTAAAAAGTAAAGCGGATCATTAAGATGAAACAAAACAGAACCTGTTTGATATTTATTTTCATTTTTGCCATGATATATCTTTCCGGATGCCATGGTTTTCAGAAGATGGATATCTTCCCTGTTCCGGATCAAACAGAACAAGCAAAAGCATCATATCATTATTCGTTGAGCGTTCTTTTGCGTCAGGAAGGAAAGCTTGAGGAAGCAACCGAGGAATTGAAACAGGCACTTGCCGCAGACACGGAGTCTTCTTATCTTGCCTCGGAACTGATTTCTCTCTATGTTCAACAGGGTGATTTCAATAACGCCATTTCCCAAGGTGAAGAAGCTCTTTCTAAAAGTCCCGATAATATGGAACTGCATTTAATTATGGGAGGATTATATCTTAGTATCCGGGAGTATGAGAAGGCCATTAGAGAGCATAAAAAAGTCATTAAACTGGATCCAAAAAATCTGATTGCTCATCTTTATCTTGGTATCATTTATGCGGAAGAAAAAAGATTTGATAAAGCAGAAGAAACTTTCAAGAAAATGCTGAAAATGGCTCCCGATAATATAATGGGTATTTATTATTATGGGAAACTACTGGAGAGAATGAAACGTTTTGAAGAAGCGGAAAAGATGTTCAAAAAAGCAATATCTTTAAATCCCTATTTTGAAATGGCTTTGTTCGATTTGGCCGCTCTTTATGAAAAACAGGACAAAATTGATAAGGCTATAGAAATTTATCGCAGTTATCTGGAAATTGATCCCGCGCGAATAAATTTGCGTATAAGAACAGGAGAACTTCTGATTAAAAAGAAAAAATATGAGGAAGCGGAGAAAGAATTCAGGGAGGTTTTGAAAATAGATCCTGAGAACCGCGATATCAAAGTGGCTTTAGGATTGTTGTACTATGACATGAATAAGCTTGATTTGGCTGTTGCTGAATTTTACTCCGTTTTACAGCAAAATATTACAGATGACAGGGTTCGTTATTTGCTGGCGAACACGTATGAACAAAAAAAAGACAATGAAAAGGCCGTCGAAGAATATAAAGATATTTCTGCTTCTTCTGATTTATATGTCAGTTCTCAAATTCATGCCGGAATCCTGTTGAAAAACGAAGGAAAAATTACCCAAGCTATTGATTTAATCAAAGAAGCTCTTAAGAAAAAGAATAAGCAAATTCCTTTCTATCTTTTTTTATCAGCGCTTTATGAGGAAAGTGGAGACGTGGCGACTGCTGAAAGTTTACTGAAGGAAGGACTCAAAATTGCTCCGCAAAACATAGATTTGCATTATGCCTTGGGCTTGCTTTATGAAAAAACAAATCGTTTTTCAGAAAGTATTGATACGATGAAAAAGATTCTGGAAATTGATCCAGATAATGCCGAAACGCTGAATTTCATAGGATACAGTTACGCTGAGCATGGTATAAATCTTGATGAGGCAGAAATATTAATTTTGAAGGCACTGGAAATTAAACCTGGGAGTGGATATCTACTGGATAGTCTTGGTTGGGTTTATTTCAAAAAAAATAAAATGAATATTGCTGAAAAGTATTTGAAACAGGCGTTAGAGCTGTTGCCTGAAGAAGTTGAAGTCATCGTTCATTTGGGAGATTTTTATGTCAAACAAAACAAAATAAAAGAAGCCAGAGGCATGTATGAACGTGCGCTGAAAATTGATCCTAAAAATGATTCTATAAAAAAGAAGCTTGAGGAATTGATAGAGAATAAACAATAGACAATACATGAAGTTATCCTTCCTTAATTCAAAATTAGCTAAAAATATTTCCTTCGTTCTTGCTGTACTTTTATTATTACCATCTCTAATGGCCTGTGGCTTTAAGAAGCAGGAAGTCATTTACAAAAATTTTTCAACAGAAGATTCTGCTTCCGGTTGGCTTGATCAGGATGATATTTTACAAGCTTTAGTGAAAATAGAATTGACTACAGCTGATGGCTATTATCCGGTCAAAGCAGCTTTGATTATAAAGAAACCTTCTTATTTACGATTGGAACTTATTCCGGTCATCGGCACGCCCGATTTTTTGCTTGTGTCAACACCGGAAAAAATGAGTATCTTTATCCCCTCGAAGGGAGAATTATACAGTGGATTGCCGACAGACACTAATCTAAAAAAATTTCTATCTTGGCCGATTGAGATTGAAGAAATGGTGATGATTTTCACTGGCACCCTCCCCCCTCTTAAGGAAAAGAATGTATCTTATCAAGGATTTCAGGAAGGAGATCTTTGGCGCATGGAAATTAAAGCACCTTCAGGATGTTCGCAAACCGTTTGGATGCAAGAAAAAAATAAATTGTTCAAAATGATTCGTAAAAATAAGAGAGGTGAAAACATTTATACTGTTAAATATGCTTATGATTATAGCGAAAGTGTCGTTCCCGTTAAAATTACTATCAATATGGCTGATGGAACAACATCTTTATCCATAAAGTATTCGGATGTGAAAATTGAAAAGTCGGTGGATTTATCTGTTTTCAATCTGGTGATTCCAGCCGATGTAAAAGAAATTCCTTTGGAATGATCAATAAATTATAATAACGATATCTCTTATCGTTATTTTATTTCCTGAAGACTGGAACGTGCGATACGCGCCTGGCTGGTATTCGGATAATTTTTAATGACTTCCTGCAAGAGTAATTTAGCGCTTGTTTTGTCGCCCAAGTTAAGGAACGAAAGCCCCTGCTTCAGCAGAGCATAGGGTACTTTGTTCCCATTAGGATAGTTTTTGGTAACCTTTTCGTATTCTAAAATTGCCGCTTCATATTTTTTTTCAAAGAAGTAACATTCCCCTAACCAAAATTGTGCATTATCGGAATACTCGCTGTTCGGATAAACCGATAAAAAATTTTGAAATTCAGTTCGGGCCTTACTGTAGTTTCCTTCCTTAAAAGTTTGATAGGCTGAAGAGTAGGCTTTATCCTTGTCTGGCGGATCTTTAGAAGAAGTACCGCTTGTCGATTTACCGTTTTTATCGGAAGCATCGCTGGAATGGTGTTTGTTGCCGATTTCCAGGAAATTTTCAATGAAATTGATTTTCATAAGAATATTATCAAGGCGTTGTTCATCCTTTTTGGAGACGGCGGACAAGTCTTTCTTTAAGGATTCCACCTGACCGCGCAGCTGCTGAATATTCTCACGTAAGTCGGAAATATCAGCTGCTGTATTGGCTTGTTCTCTGCGGATGGAATCCAGTGCCGCGATTGATTTCTTTAATTCTTCTAGATTGGTATCCAGTACTGAAATTTTATCGTCCATTCTCTGGTTTAATTCCGACCGGAGAGCTTTTAAATCTCCTGTAGAAGCACAGCCGTAAAGAACTAAAAATGCGAACAATAAAAATACATGCAAATATTTATTCAAAATTTCACCTCATTGCAAGATTAGGGATTAACGACAAAATGTGCTCTTCTGTTTTTTGCCCAGGCTTCTTCATTGGATGCAGGATCAAGGGGATGTTCCTCGCCAAAGCTGACTGTTTTCATCAACGATTCCTTAACGCCTAAATTGACCAGATATTTTTTTGTTTCCTGAGCACGCCTTTCTCCCAAAGTCATGTTATATTCTTCGGTTCCTCTTTCATCACAATGTCCTTCAATCGCAATTGAAGAAATTCTGTTTTTCATGAAATAATTGGCATTGACTTGAAGAATTTCGCGCGCATCGGAACGAATGATGGAGCTGTCATAATCAAAATGGATGTCGCTAACGGGAGATACTTTTTGGGCCATTTTTTCCAAATCGACAGATTGTTCTGATGCTGCTCTGTCCGACGCAGATCTGTCTCTGGCAGTATCTCCTTTTGTTACCGGAGATGAAATTTCCTTTCCTTGAGCGGAGTCACCTGTAATAACTGATTTTTTTTCAGCACAGCCGGTCAACATTAACATACTTAATACAACAACAATAACTATTTCATAAAGTGCCTTATATTTTTTCATGATATCTGTCCTTTCTTTTGAAAAAAAATTTATAAAAAATGTAAAATTATAATTTGTTTCTATAAAATTAGAATAGAAACAAAACCGGTTTCTTGAGAAAAATCTAATTGTACGACTTTTTACCTCAAATAATTCACTATTGTGGTCTTATACGTCAAAGTTGGGAAAATTACAACCCATTAATTTTTTTACTGTAATTATTTAATACGGGGAGACCATGCCGGCATGACCAGTTTGTTGTTTGCTTCATGAAGCATTCTCGGGTTTGAGCCATTGGAATTCATTATGAAGATTTTACTTCTCGATCCTTTTTGAGAGACATAAACAATTTGCCGGCCTGACGGTGACCATGATGGCGCTTCATTACTGGCTGCGTCGAAAGTCAGCTGTAGGGGATTATTGCCTTCTTCATCAATCGTAAAAATTTGATATTTATTATTTATTAATCCTTCAAATGTTATGCGGTCACCACGCGGCGACCAGGAGGGGGATGAATTATACTTACCTTCATAAGTTATCCTTTTTACATTGTTGCCGTCAGTATCCATTGTATAAATTTGCGGACAACCGGAACGGTTGGAAACAAATACTATTTTCTTTCCATCCGGTGACCACGCGGGAGAAACATCTATTGAGTAATTATGGGTCAGGCGCTTGACCTTAAGGGAGTCAACATCCATCGCGTATATTTCGCTATTGCCGTCCTTGCTCAGAGTCAATAATATTTTTTTTCCATTAGGAGAAAAAGCACCGCAAAGATTAAGTCCTTCAAAAGAAGCCACTTTTCTTTCCGTGCCGGCTTTTAAATGCCTGATATATACTTCTGGCCGGCCTTGTTTGAAAGATGTAAAGGCGAGTAAAGTTCCATCCGGTGACCAGCGCGGCGCGAGAAGAACGGATTTGTGGTCTGTTGTACTTTTTAATTCTGAACCGTCATAATTTATGAAATAAATATCCGATTTCAGTCCATTCTTGGAAATAAAGGCGATTTTTGTATTGAAATCTCCTTCATCATTAATTAGTGTGCGCATAATGTCTATAACTATGGTGCGGGAAATTTCTTTTAGTCTATCCGAGGCGGCAAGGTATTTTTTGTTGAAAATAAGTTTCCCGCTGCTTGTATCAAAAAGATAACAATCCGTGATGATTTCTCTATTATTTTGAATGACATTGCCCCGCAGCAGATAATCGGCTCCTATGGCTGTCCAGTCTGAAAACCTTATTTTTTCAGCACTCATTGCCGTGAAGGTACTCTTTTCCTCTAAAAAACTTTTTTTGTTCAAAATATTAAATATGCCGGTGAGAGCAAGATCCTGTTTTACTCCTTCGGAAATTGAAATTTCTCCAGCCGTTTTTTGCGACGCTGGGGCAGGGATATTGTTGAAATCGCAAATAGCGATAGGGATCGGGTTAAAATTGGGAGAGTTTATATCGATATAGATTCTTGCGTCAGCGTGATTGTTGAAATGCATCAACGCAAATAAAAACAGTATTGAAACACATATTAAACAAATTCTTTTTATCAAAGCTGCAGCCCCTTTCTTATGATGACATTTCTTGATATTTCACAAACCTATTGCAGTTCCGCTGAATTAAAACGTATACCGATTTCAATACTGTTGTCCCTGATCCATGCAGGAAGAGGCGGAAACGGGCTCGATTTTCTGATCGCCCGCAGAGCCGAATCGTCGAAATAACGGTTGCCGGAGCGCTTTTCGAAATTTGCGTATTCCAATGCGCCACTGCGTGAAATTTTTACATCGATAATCGTTGAGATATTCTTTTCCGGAAGTAATGATGGCGGCATAGACCAGTTTTGCTTGATTCTCATCCATACGGCTCCAATATATTCATTGGCTTGTGAGTTTGTTTCTGTTTCCGACATTTTCGATCTGCCGGCAGCAACAGTTTCCTCCGTTTTTAACCGGCCCTGCTCTTTATGCCGGATGGCACTTACAGCTTTTTCTATATTTATTTGGTGTGTTTCTTCCGACTTTAACAGAGGGGAATAAATGCTGTTTATCTTCTGTTTGATAATAATGGAATCAGGAGCCTGATGTGATGGCTGAATGTCTTTAAGTAATGTGGAATCATTAAATGACCTGATCGTCTCGGAACCCACCAGCTGAACGGAATATACAGGCCCAAAAGTTAAATGACGAGAAGAAGTCCGTATGGAAACCAGCATAATAGTAATAATTATTAAATGAATGATCAAAGAAAGAAAAATCATTGTATGGAAGTTGATGTCATTGCCGCGGGTGCTTTTGCCAAGCGTCCGGGATGTCATTTAGTTTCCTCTGGCGGTTCCGTAATCATACCGAGCTTATCCACTCCGGCTTTGCGTACTTCCGACATGACTTCGACGACAAATCCGTACGGGACATTTTTATCGGCACGGAGGAAAATTTCCCGATCGACTCTGTTGGCAAATATGGCGTCCAGTTTGGGATTTAATTCTCCCAGCTGCATCTTTGTTTTGTTCAGAAATATTTCCTTGCCCTCGCTGATAGTCAAAACGAGTTTTTCTTCGGCAACATCTACACTTTTGGATTGAACCCGCGGCAGATTGACGTCAATACCCATGGAAAGCATGGGTGCCGTGACCATAAAAATAATCAGCAGCACCAGCATAACGTCAACCAGAGGGGTGACGTTGATTTCAGCCATAGGTTTATTGGGATGATTTTTTTTGCGAAAGCCTCTCATAATATAAATAACCTCCGCCTTTATTTATGGACAATATGCCGTTCGACAATGTTCAGGAATTCGGAAGAGAAGTTTTCCATTTCCTGAACCATATTTTTTGACTGGTTTAAGAAGTAATTGTAGAAAATGACCGCCGGGATGGCTGCGGCAAGTCCGGCGGCGGTGGCGATGAGCGCTTCTGAAATACCGGGAGCAACGACAGAAAGGGTCGCCGAACCGCGGGCACCTATTCCCTTGAACGTGTCCATAATACCCCACACCGTTCCGAACAATCCAATAAACGGACTGGCCGAACCTGTTGTTGCCAGGAACCCCAGAGAGCTTTCAAGTTTGGTCATCTCCGTATTACATGCCCTGTTCATGGAGCGCTCCAGATTGTCCATTGAAGAAAGATTAATATCGTCGCTTCCCATAGACGGTTCACTCGACACTCTGTTTATTTTAGTCAATTCCGTATAGCCGACGCGAAAAACTTCCGCTGTGGTAGAAAAGCAATATTTTTTTGCCACCGGAAGAACGTCTGAAAGTTTGGAACTCCTAGAGTAATCAGAATCGAAAGCTTCATTTTCTTTTTTTATCTTTTGGTAATACCGGTATTTCAAAAAAATGATCGCCCAAGAAACTACGGAAAAAATAAAAAGCAGCAGTAAAACAAATTGCACAACTATGCCGGCATCAAGAATCATGCTTAAAAGACTGCCATGAAAATTACCGCTTAAGTCTAAAGAGCCAATGTCTTTCACTTTTATTCTCCCATCAGGAATTAATTTTTTGCGTAAACTAAAGGAAAAAGACGGCCTTGTCAATACATCTTTTAGGTAAGGCCTTTAAGTTATTATTATTTGTCGGATAATCATCACGAAATAAATTTGATATAAGAATTTTTTTGGGTTGATGGCCAGCAACCTGAATGTAGACCATCTAATGTGGATAATTTTATTGACAATTTTTTCAGAATTGTTAGAAATTAAAAATAGTTGGGTGTGATGTATGAAAACCGTCACGAAGCTCTCATTTTTCAGAAAAAGAAAAGATTGAATTTTTAATATATAAATCGTTAAGTGCATTATCGATGTTTATGAGAGATTTGTAATGATATCTACGCATTTTATAAAAATTTGCATTCGGCCAGTGAATTGCGTTGTTATAAGGAGGAACCGTTATGAATTATTATGACAAAGGTTTGGGGTTTCGTCTTAAAAGGTTTTTATCCATTATCTTGAGTATTAGCATGGTAACATTAACCATGCCAACGAAGTCATTGGCTAAAGATATTGTGACTCAAGATCAACTGCCGACTTTATCGGAAGGGCAAATAGCCAAACCACCGTATGCGAAAATAGAAAAAATTATTATTAATTATTCTTTTGGAAGCAATATTGACATGGATATTCCGGTAGGCATGAAAAACTTCGAGGTTGAAGCTTGGGCGCAAATGGAAGATGGATCTTTTATCTTTGGTAGTGAGCTGGTTAAAGTATGCAAGGGCATATCCTGGGAAATTATGAATCCCATCGCAGCGGATGTCATCAGTCAACCGATCAAAACAGGACCTGCCACGGTCAGAGTACCCGTGAGTATAGGTGCTGGCTATGCCTGGATTGCCGCATCATGCAATAATCCGGATGCCATTAAAGGCGGTTACAAATCAGGAAACGTTTCCGGCCGCAGGTATTTAAGGGGAGAAGGTCTTGGTGTGTCAGCACCGTCGAGATTTGAGTCGACTTCAGATAAGCTGACCTCCATCAAGTCTTCGGTCAGTACTCGGGAAGTGCTGATGTGGATTGGAATCGGGCTTGGTATTGCGGGGTCCGCCGCTGTAGCCGCAGGTGTAGCATTAGGGGGCAGCTCGGATTCAAGTAGTTCATATGTTGAAGTAAAGTGTGATCAAATCATCGTGTCTCCTTATGGTGATTGTGCATCGATGAGAAGATTTAGTTGTTCTGACAATACCGTTTATTACATATCATCCGACGGTTACAGAACAAGAACCTGTAATACGACGGATTTATCGTGTGAACAGGATCTTGATAACCACTGCAATAAAACAAAATAGCGCCGTTTCTATAAATGTTTGCAGGTAAAAGAATGTTCAAAGCCTCCTTTTTTATAGCCTTGGCGGCAGCGGTGATCGTTTTTTCGGTAAGGGGGGCCGTTTTTACCGGGGAAGCCGCCGCTATCGAGCAAAACGGCACTTTGGATAGGTTGCCTGTCATTGTGTTGACGCTCGACGAGACCATCAGCATGGTCCTGCTCAATAACAGGAACATCATCAATTCACAATACAACGCCGAAAGTCAGCGCTATTCGATTGACGCAGCGAAGGCACTTTTTGATTTAAAACTGATACCGATGGGAAGCGTAAATCTGAACGGCGGCAGTGATTCAGATTATAAGTACACCTCTGTGGGTCTTCAACTCCAGAAAAAAACGGAATATGGAACAACCGTATCCGTTGGGCCGCAGATTTCCCATTGGTCATGGGAATCTTCCAAGGAATATACCACGGATATGGGCGTTACGATAACACAGCCTCTCCTGCGCGGCTTGGGGAAAGATATCACAACGGACAGTGTTCAGAGCGCCGATGCCGCGTATAAATCTTCGCTAAGGAACGTATATCAGACAAGAGTCAATACGGTTCTGGAGACGATATCCGTGTATTATGAAGTAATCCGCCAGATGGAAATGCTTCATTTATATGAAAAAATGGCAGAGAATCTGAAAGGTCATGCCGAAATCGCGCGTGCCAAGGAGAAAGTCGGGGTTTCCACACCTATGGATACCTATCGGGCGGAAATACCCCTCAAGGAGGCCCAGGATGCGATGATTATGGCATCACAGTCATTTCAGGACGCGAAGGACAGATTGAAACTCCTTTTAGCGCTACCGCAAAATTCTGAACTTGAACTGGCTATTCCGGAAATACCCGAATTTCAGGAACTGTCACTGGATGATGCCACAGAAACAGCGTTAAATAAAAGAGCAGAAATTGAGCAGATGAATCAGGATTTAGCAGAAGCGCAACGAAAAGCGGTTATCACAAAGCATAATATACTGCCGGATTTGAATCTGGTTTTAGGCTATGGCCGGTATGACACGTCAGACACCATGGGAAAATCTACGGGGTTCGATCTTGACCGATACAGCTTGAGTCTACAGGCCGGTACGGATATTTTCCGGACGGCGGAAAGAGCCGCCTATCAGCAGAGTCTTCTCAATATTAAAATATTAAGTATGAACATTGAAAGCAAGAAGGAAGACATACGCCGGCAGGTACGCAAGCAGTGGCTTTCTCTGCGGGAAGCTGTAAGGAGAATCAATATCAGGCAATCACAAATCAAACAGGGAGAAGAGAAGATAGCTCTGGCGGAGGTAAAATTTGCCCACCAGATGGCTGATAATTTTGATATCATTGAAGCGGAAAAGGAATTGCAGAACGCCCGAAGCAATCTTCTTGCCGCAAAAATAGAATATGCTTTGGGTATTTACAATATGAAAGCCATTATGGGATTATTGGTGCCGAGGGATTAAATGACGGATAAAAAGAAAGCTATCAAATGGGTGTTGATCGCGGCGGCCGCAATGATGCTGATATGGGTCAGTATGCGGTTTATTGGTTCCGGCCACACGGGCAGAGATATACAGTATGCTACGGCAGGCCCGGTCAGCTTTGATATTACGGTCAATACCATCGGCACGCTGGATGCGGAACGGTCTCATATTGTCTCCTCGACGATCAAAGGGGACAAAGGGAAGATTGTCTATATTATTGATGAAGGCACTTTTGTCAAAAAAGGTGATGTTCTGGTAAAATTTGACTCCGCTTTTTTCGAGTCAGAAATGCAACGTCTGACCGGTGAACTACACAGCCGGGAAGCGGCCTTTGAAGCACGGAAACAGGTGCTCGAGTGGGAAAAAAGTCAGGCGGAAGGTGCCATTAAAACAGCCGAATTTGATGTAAATGACGCCATGCAGGAATACAACCGTTATATGTCTTACATCAGCGATATGGAAAATCTGGGTAAGCAGGGTTTTAATTATCCGAACGAAATTTATCAGGCAAAGAAAAAGGCGGAACAGTTACTTGCCAAACAACGGCGGTTTGAAACGGCATTTGAGCAAATAAAAAAGGAAAGTGTTTTTAAAATTGCGGCGGCGGTGGCGGAGGTAACAAAAGCCAAAAATGAAGTCGATACAACACAAACGGCATTGGATGACATGAGAAAACAGCTTGGGAAGTCTATTGTATATGCGCCCTTTCCGGGTATTGTTGTGCATTATGAATCCTATCGGAACAATCAAAAGAGAAAGCCCCGGGTTGGAGATATTATGTGGGAAAACCAGCCCCTGCTTTACCTGCCGGATATTTCGTCCATGATCGTGAAAACACTTGTGCGTGAAGTCGATCTGCACAAGATTTCAAAAGGGCAAAAGGCCTCCATCCAGGTGGATGCCTATCCTAAACTGGCTTTAACAGGCGAGGTAACTTCCATTGGCGTGCTGGCCAACGATAACCCGGAGGCGGCAAAGGGGGAAAAGTATTTTCAGGTGATTGTAGCCATTCGCAATAACGATAGCATTGATTTAAGACCGGGCATGACAGCCAGGGTTAACCTGTTAACCGATGCGGCAAAAAATGTTCTTTCCGTTCCGGTACAGGCCGTGTTCAGCGAGGGCGCAAACAAATACTGCTATGTTGGCAATGGTCAGAACGTCAATAAGGTAAAAGTGGCACTCGGCAGGCAAAATGAGGATTATGCCGAAATCGTTGCCGGGTTAAAAGATGGCGACACGGTCAGTCTGATTAAACCTGATGGAGATAAAAGAAAATAATGGCTCCCCTCATAACGGCTGCCCGGATATGCAAGGAATTTCACATCGGGTCTTCAAAACTGAAAATACTGGAGAATATCAATTTCAGTCTTAATCAGGGAGAATTTATTGCGGTTATGGGACCGTCGGGTTCCGGAAAGACCACATTGCTTTATATTCTCGGATGCCTGGAGAGGCCTTCATCGGGAAGCTACCTGCTGAACGGAACGAATATTATTGATGCTTCGGATGATGAGCTTTCACACCTGCGCGCCAACCACATCGGTTTTATTTTTCAGACCTTCAATCTTTTGCCGGGCCTGAATGTCTATGAAAATATAGAAGCACCTTTTTTGTACCGTTCCTTTGATGAATCGAGCATAAAAGATAAAATCATGAATTCCATTTCCAGGGTGGGGCTTGTCGAAAGGATAGAACATAAACCATCGGAACTTTCCGGCGGTGAAATGCAACGCGTGGCGATTGCGAGGGCCATATGCGCCGACCCTCTTCTGGTGCTGGCGGATGAGCCCACGGGAAATCTTGACTCGCATACAGGGAAGGAAATCTTGAAGATATTCAAGCAATTACACGCCACCGGTTCAACCATCATCATGGTGACACATGATCATGACGTGGCGTCGTTTGCCGACAGAATCATTTATTTAAAGGATGGGAAGTTAGTTGATAATGAATCTGCAACAAAACAGAAAGCTGAGTAAATTTATCGGGCTGGCTGTTCAGTCATTACTGATGCACAAGCTGCGCGCAACGCTGAGTATCCTGGGCGTCGTTTGCGGTGTTGCCGCCGTCTTTTCCATGCTGTCTGTTGGTGAGGGCGCAAAACGGGAGTCACTTGCCCAGATAGAACAATTGGGCACAAAGAATATCTATATCAAATCAATACCCCTTAACGAGAGACAGCAAGTAAAGTTCCGTGAACAGCTTTCGCAGGGGCTGACCCTGAATGACGCGCAGCGTATTCAAAAAGGATGTGGCAATGTGCAGGATATTGCCGGCCTCAGAGAATTGAAGGCTGCCGTGTTTGGTACTCCGAAAGATGTCACGCCGTTGATCGTTTCCTGCACAGCCAATTATGCGTCGTTGCTGAAAATCCCCGTAGACAGCGGTCGTTTTATTTCCGATCAGGATGTGCAGGACAACATGCTTGTCTGCGTTATCGGTCATACCGTAGCCGGCAACATGGGCGTATCGGGCGGTATCGGGAATTACCTGCGCATTGAAAATTCCCTGTTCAAAATTGTCGGAATATTAGGGCGTGTTGAAAATAAAACGGAAAAATCAGGCGCAATCAGCCTGCGAAATTACAATGACATGGTTTTTGTTCCGCTTGCCGTTTCAAATCCGGCAAATAAAACCGACATGGCATCGGGTCATGAAGTTACTCCTGCGGTTACGGAGATGATTATAGCAATGGCTAATACGCAGCAAGTTCTTGATTCGGTTCCTGCCGTTAAAAGAATTCTGGAAACGACTCATGGCGGAGCGGACGATTATCAGATTGTTGTCCCTCAGGAGTTACTGAATCAATCACGTAAGATTCAGCGAACATTCAATATTGTATTGGGAAGCATTGCTTTTATCTCTCTTCTGGTGGGTGGCATTGGTATCATGAAT
The DNA here is from genome assembly GCA_964394185.1 of uncultured Smithella sp. Lineage (GTDB taxonomy): Bacteria > Desulfobacterota > Syntrophia > Syntrophales > Smithellaceae > Smithella. The sequence continues at coordinate 7,076 of CAYMWM010000023.1, read as the reverse complement.
ATCATGCTGGCCACTGTTTCCGAAAGAACCAGGGAAATCGGGATACGGCGAGCTTTCGGTGCCACATATTCGGATATCATAATTCAATTCCTGGCGGAATCAACGATTCTGACATTCACGGGTGGTATTATCGGTATATTGATTGGTTTTGGCGGTATATGGTTGATTTCCGCGATTGCAAAATGGAATGCCGCAATTACCATGCTTTCACTCTTTCTTCCTCTGCTGACGTCCATCGCGGTTGGCATATTCTTCGGTTTATATCCGGCCTATACAGCCGCAAAATTAAATCCTGTCGAGGCATTAAGATCTGAATAATCGCCTACATCATTAAGACAAAGTGAATTTTATTGATGAATCATGATTTTATCAAAGATATTCCGGTGGGAAGGCGACGACATCATCAATTGTTGCCGCGCCGGTCATCATCATAACCAGGCGGTCGATGCCCAGAGCGATGCCCGAGCAGGGTGGCAGCGATTTAAGTGATTGAAGAAATTTTTCCGGCATTTCATAACGAGCCCATTTTTTTGCGGCGCGTGCCACTAATGCTTCTTCAAACCGCATTCGCTGTTCATGAGCGTCTGTCAGTTCCGAAAAGCCGTTGGCTATCTCCAATCCGCCGATGTAAAGCTCGAATCGTTCACTCACGGCGGGGTTGCTTTTATTTAATTTTGCCAGAGCCGCAAGTTTAGCCGGATAATCATAAACAAAGGTTGGCCTGTCGATGCCTAAATGGGGCTCGATATAATCAACTAAAATTTCGTCAAATTTATCCTGCGCCAGAGCCTCTTCGCAGGAAATTGGCGCGTATTTCAAAAATGCGTCCGCGACGGTTATCCTTTCCCAATGGGGTGTCAGATTTACTTTTTTGTTTTGACAAATGATTTCGGAAACACCCGAATCTTTAACTGCTGCCACAATCAGATCTTCACATTGGTTCATCAATTGATGATAATCAAATCCGACGGCATACCATTCCAGCATCGTGAATTCCGGTAGATGCTTGTCACCTCTTTCGGCAGCGCGAAAGCATTTGCTGATTTGGAAAATCCGCGGATATCCCGCTGCCAATAGACGTTTCATGCACAGTTCCGGCGATGTCTGCAAAAACCAGTCTTCCGAACGGATAGCTTCGATGTGTTCTTCCGGAGCAGGCGAGGGAATTCGCAGGGGTGTTTCCACTTCCAGAAAGTCATGATTGATAAAAAAAAGACGAATACTTTGAATGAGTCTGGCGCGTGCTTGCAGAGTCTGAAACTTGCGCGTTAATAAATTATTATTATCGGGATGAAATTCACTCAAAGAAATCAACCTAAACAAACGCAATCATAGAGGAATTAACAGTTTTAAAAATGTCTTAGAGGCAAAGCCCGCTAAGCATGAGGAGAGAGGCTTATTTTCTTTATACGTCGACAACGACGAGGGCGGAAGTGCAGCGCAGCATGTAAGCATTTTAAGAAGCTGCATTAACCTTTAACCCGGGTCAGGTACTCTCCCGTACGCGTATCTATCCTGATTTTTTCGCCTTCCGTAACAAATGTAGGTACCTGAATCGTATAGCCCGTCTGCACCTTGACCGGTTTTGTGTTTCCGGCGGCGGTATCGCCCTTGGCCCATGGCTCAGCCTCCGTTACGACCAATTCGACGAAGTTAGGCAGGCTAATGCCGATAGGTCTATCTTCAAAAAGGAGAATTTCCACTTCGATGTTGTCCGTCATGAAATTAACAGCATCATCAACCTGCTCTTCAGTTAAATAAACCTGTTCGAAGTTTTCGTTGTCCATGAAACAGTATTTATCACCTTCTTTGTAGAGATACTGCATTTTCTTTTCTCGCAAGTCGGCCGATTCAAAGGTGTCGACGGAACGGAAGGATCGCTCATACTGATTTCCATTAATCATATTCTTGAGTTTGGTGCGGTACAGGGCTTGTCCCTTCCCAGGTTTGACGAAATTGAATTCGGTTATCACATAAGGTTCACCATCGATTTTCAGCCGTAATCCTTTTCTTAAATCACTTGCCGTGTACATAAAAAATTTCTCTCCTCATCCTTTAATTCATAGGATTTAATATATTATTCGAGTTCTTCCTAATCTATTTATTTAAACTTGTCAAAAAAATGTTGATGTTTCCGCAAGTCTTTTTTTATTTCCCCGGACATCGCGTTTAGAGGTATCTTGCCCGCGCTTCCGGGCACATCCAGGACATACTGCGGCAGGCAAAGTCCGGAACATTGCTCCCATATTTTTCCCATCAGATTAACGCCTGTTTGGACTTCGGTGCGAAAATGCGCGCATCCCCTGGCCGGGTCACAATGGAAAAGATAGTATGGCCGGACGGATATTTTTTGCAGACCGTTTAGCAAATCCTTCATGACGTTAGCGGAATCATTAACATTTTGAAGTAAAACCGACTGATTGGAAACGGGTATTCCCGCCTCCTGCAGCATATTGCAAGCGCGTGTTGATTCAGGGGTAATCTCCGCGGGATGATTAAACTGGGTATTGAACCACAGGGGACGATAACGCTTAAGCATCCGGCAGAGGTCTTTGGTTATGCGCATGGGCATAACGACGGGTATGCGGCTGCCGATCCGTAAAATTTCAACATGTTCAATAGCTTGCAGAGATAACAGAAGTTTTTCCAGAGCATTATCATCGAGAATCAGCGGGTCGCCGCCTGATATAATCACCTCTCTGATTTGTGGCGATGCGGCAATGTAGCTGATCATCTTTTGAAAACGGCTTTTTAAACTGATGGGATTCGGATGGGACCAGAAACGCTTGCGGTTACAATGCCGGCAATAGGTGGCGCAGGTTTCAGTCACGATGGCCAGACAACGGTCGGAATAGCGCTGCACCAGTTTGGGCACCGGCATATGAGAATCTTCTTCCAGAGGATCTTCCGGTATTTTGTGAGAAAAAGAAATTTCCAGCGGGCTTGGAACGCTCTGCGCGAAAACAGGATCGCGTTCATCGCCGTTTTGCATGAGCGATAAATAATAAGGTGTGATTGCCATGGGATAAACGGAAATCACTTCATTTAGAGCATCTTTTTGTTGCCCCAGTGTCCCCCAAAAGTATTCCAACTGACGGGTTGCTGTAACGCGGTTTTTGAATTGCCAGCGCCAGTTTTGCCAATCTTTTCCTGATGCTTTAAAAGATGAAAGAAGAAATTTTTTATCCATCCCGCTCCGCTTCGCTACGGGGATAATTCGACCGGCAAACTTCAGTACGCTTCACTTCTGATGTTTGGGTCTCATTATAATAAGCTCAAGAATATCCCGCAAAGCCAATATAATCTGCAATTTTAAGGAGCATTTCGTATCATAGAAATAGGTGCTTGCAAAGAGATTCAATGTAATTTAAATAGAGTCAGCTTAAAATAAGTATCAGGTGAAATACAGTGACTGATCTTCAAAAACGCAAGGAAAGAGTGGCAATGTTATCGGTTGCTTCCAATTCTTTCCTTGTTTTATTTAAGATGATTGTCGGCGTTGCCATCGGTTCCGTTTCGATTATATCGGAAGCGATTCACTCGGGAGTTGATTTACTGGCCGCCATCATCGCCATGTTTTCCGTAAAAACATCCAGCGTTCCGGCTGATGAGCGTCATCCCTTTGGCCACGGGAAAATAGAAAACATATCCGGTTTTGTAGAGGCCCTGCTTATCTTCGTCGCGGCGATTTGGATTATTGTTGAAGCTGTAAAAAAAATAAGATTTCCCCAGACCATGGAATTTGCCGAATGGGGTGTAGCGGTAATGCTGTTTTCCGCTGTTATGAATTTCATCGTTTCACAAAAACTTTTTCAGGTGGGCAGGGAAGCCGATTCCATTGCCCTGCAGGCCGATGCCTGGCACTTACGGACGGATGTTTACACATCGGCCGGTGTTATGATGGCGTTGAGTGTCATCTGGCTGGGGCATAAATTCTTGCCCGATCCCAATATTCATTGGATTGATCCTGTTGCCGCAATTTTTGTCGCTGTCCTGATATTACATGCGGCTTATGAACTGACAATGAATTCTCTTCGTGACCTTGTTGATGTTCATCTTCCTCCCGAAGACGAAAATTATATTCGTGATATCATCAAGAAACAGTATTCGGTTTACGGCTTTCACCAATTGCGGACTCGCAAAGCTGGCCATGTCCGGTTTGTGGAATTCCATATCAAGGTTGATCCACAGATGACTGTGCATGACTCTCATGACATTACCAGAATCTTGAAGCAGGATATCAGACAGAAGTTTGCCGATTGCGTCATTACGATTCACACTGAACCCTGCGACGGTGACTGCAAAGACGACTGTTTATCAGGCTGTTTATTGCCCGAAGGGAAAAGGCCGAAGAATCAACGTCATCGCTCTTAAAATATTCTTTTTATATCATTAAAACAGGCAAATCGGCGGTTTAATCGGGGAAAGGGTGTCGCCTTCGTATAATATCTTTTCCAGAAAAAGACCGGAAGGCGGAGCGGTGAATCGCGCCGGTATTTCCGAATAAGTATTCAGCATTTTTTCCACGTCGCGTTTGGTGAAATTCCCGCGGCCGACTTCAGCCGTTACGCCCACAATACGCCGCACCATTTTCCAGAGGAAATGAGAGCCGACAATACGGATGGCGATAATGTCGTCAAATTCCTTTAACCACAGTCCTTCAATGTTGACTTTGGTGGAAGATTCCTTGTCCATTCTTTTATCGGCAAAGGAGGCAAAATCATGGAATCCCTGAAAAATTCCTAGGGTCTGTTTCATTTTTTCACAATCGAGCCGGTCTTTTATCCACCAGACATGCCGTTTGCCCAAAGCGGTGCGTCTTCGCGAAATAAGGTACAGATAGCTGCGGCTGATGGCTTGATGGCGGGCGTGGAAAAGCGCCGGTGCGTTTTCCACCTTTAATATATTGACACTCGCAGGCAGGTTATCGTTGATTCCCATGCGCAGTGTTTCTGGATTAACTTTTTTAGGAGATTCCAGGTGAGCGGCCTGTGCCAGAGCGTGTACACCGGCGTCCGTTCTTCCGGCTCCCTGAACTTTAACAGGAGCGTTTAAATATTTCTGCGCTACTGTAATTAAAGTTTCCTGAATGCTTCGGGCATTTTTCTGTGCCTGCCAGCCATGATAATTTGTTCCATCATATTCGAGAATAAGTTTATATTTGTGCATAATGAGCCCTAAAGAAAATTTATAATATGTCGTGGGAAATCCGGTATCTTTTTAATCACCGTTTGCTCTGGACAACATATCATTTGTCTGGGTCTGCTGAGCTTGTTCTGTCGGTCCAAGAATAGTCATTCCCGAAATAGTATTCAATAAAAGGTTTTCCTGAGGAACAAGACAATATAATTCAGCACCCGGTGATAAAGTCGTAATGACAGCCTTACCGATAACTTTTCGCCCTTCCTGACCGTTGGCATCCATTGTTCTCAGTCCCCAGACATTGTGGAAAATAAGCGCCCGCCCGTTTTCCTGCCCGATATAGATCATGACATGGCCCTTGCGCCACAGTAAACTTAAATAGGGAATCCCCTGCTCCAGAATGATTTTTTCCTTTTGCTCCGGCGTATAAGTTTGCAGGTCGATATAGGCACCTGTTTTTTTTGCCTGATCTTCGGAATGTCTGGGTAGCCAGATTCCGAACGGTGCAAAAAAATCTCTGGTCATGGAGGAGCAATCACGGTTTCCGTACAGACCGCCCCAGCCATAAGGTTCTTCAATAAGTTCATTGGCGATTTTTACTACATTGGTGTGATTAAAGGGCAGGGGCTTGATATCGACAATCTGACGGGAAACAAATCCATGCTTCATAAAGGCCTGATTGTTTGTATCCGCCGTGGCAATAAGTATTTCCAGTTCATCCGGCATTTCATTAATTATGGGGAACATTTGACCGATGGATGTTCTGAGACTGAAAATGCCTTTTTCGTTAAAAATGGAAGATTTATCTTTTATAACGACGGCGTAACGGCCGGATTCCCATGTTTTAATAAAATCCTCGCTCACACATGCGCAATCTTCAATCGGTATCCATCCGAAAGCGAAACTGGTTTCCACCAGAGCCCATGTCTTGTCACCGCTGAGGTGACATATGCGAACGGGTGTATTCGCCGGTACCGAGGATATCTGCAGATTATCAAACGGCCAGCCGTCAATGTCTCCGCCGGGACGGTAAAAATGGGGACCGTGCGTGGGAAGTATACGGAGATTTGTATGCCGGGTCGTAATCGCCGGCTTTAGAGTATTGGGGAAATTTTTCAGAGAAGCGTTTTGCTCAAGTTTTTTCAGCCAGAGGGTAGAATGTTTTTTCTTGTTTTCACCGTAACCGGGATGCAGGGCGAAGTTCTGAAAAATAAGAGATAATGTTTCAAAAGATGAATGAACGGGCTGGAGATTATGCCAGACTGAAAAAAAGATTTTGTCATAATCTTCGTTAAGTACTGTCTGCGATTTTTGAGGAAGCAGAAATTCTTCTTTGGGAATATAGTTTGTGTGAGCTGAATGATCTTGAGAGATGACCATTACATCGCGGACTTCGCTTGCTTCTTGTGCCTGCCGGGCGGAATAAGGTAAATTCAAACAACAGGAAACCAGGAAGAGGGGCAGGATAAAATAACCGAATTTTATTCGTGATACTCCCGTAATTTTCATTCAATATTTCCTGTCTTCATTTTATAGGCTTTTATAAACTTTTTTTATCTTTTGGGCAAGATGAAACAGGAATATTTTGTTGGGCTGATTTAAATAATTTTGTGGAATATGAAGTTGAACCCTGATATAAACAGACAAAATGTTTTTGGATACAGCGTCGGATCGAACGGCTGATTTTTAAAAAAACATTTTTTCTTTCAAGTGGATAAAAAGGAGATGAGAAATGGATAGTTTTGTCCCCAAAAAGATTTTTTTTACAAAAGGAGTGGGCACGCACAAAGATGAATTGCATTCCTTTGAGCGTGCCTTACGTGACGCCGGAATAGAAAAATGCAATCTGGTGCAGGTTTCCAGTATATTTCCGCCGCGCTGCAAAATGATTTCCAAAACTCAAGGTTTAAAAGAATTAACGCCCGGAGCCATTA
>CAYMWM010000022.1:37107-39423 GCA_964394185.1 uncultured Smithella sp. | reverse complement strand
GATGGCATTGTTCACCAATCCGGTTATCGAAACCGTGAAAACAATTGTCAGCTAGGAATATATAACAGAATTATACTGGAGAGAATACTTACGCACTATTAACAAGATACATGATCTGTTAAGTAGTACTCCCTCCACCACCCCTCCAAACCCCTCAGGGACTGCAGACCCTGAGGGGTTTTTTCGTAAGCTATAACGGAAACGAGCTAAGCGATGCGGGATTTGTGAGCCAAACTAAAGCAATCTCTCTATTAATTGTAATGCGAACCTTCAGGTTCGCTTTTTTTCTAATTGTCCTCAGCTGCCGGAGGTGTCACGAAGTGACGGAGGTGAACAATCCTTCTATTTCCCCGTCGGCTTTACGCTTTTTTTCGCGGCTGGTTTTGCTTTCTTCGCGGGCTTTTTGGTTGCTGCGGATTTTACCCTGGGACCGCCTTCAATCTTATCCAACTGCCATTCGAGTTTTTTAATCTTTAAGAAAGCCGCTTTAATCTTTTTATTTTCATCCAGGCTTTTCCCGCTGCTTAAAGCGTTATAAGCAATGTCGCCCAGTTCATTGACCTGATCTTTGATTTTCACAGTCATATTAAAAATCTTATACTGCCTTTTCCCTTCATCGGAGAGCGCGTTCATTTTCAGCGATACAACACTCGCCCCCTGCATTACAGCGGCAACTCCCTGATCCAATCCTTTTTTTATGTCTTTCTTAATCCTGTCCAATAAATTTTCCATAATATTTCCTCCTGATGAATTTCAAATGTCAGTTTTTCTTCCCCCTTAGTAAAGGGGGAGTGAGGGGGATTTTCTAACCCCTATGTAATACCCTTTTAATCCATCGGGGCAGTACATACATAGTACCCGACCCATCACCCTAAAAGGCTACCGATCATTGAATACAGACAATTCTGACAAGACTGCCGGAAAAACAATAAGGAAACAAATCTTTAAAAAGGCAATTCGGGAGAAAAAGAGCCGCTCGCCTTTTTTGATTTCGGTTTCTCGTAGTTTTTCAAAAAATTTCGCATCGCTTCCTCAAGCACGCTATTGATGGGACGGTCAAGATCAATAGCCAGCTTTTTGAAATTCTTCAGCAGGTCCTCGTCAATCTGGTTTGTGAACATCTTCTTTTTCATATTGATGTCAATAAATCATGTAAATCATTAAATCAAGGCAAAATTGATATCAATAATTAAATAAATATATATTGGTATATTGAAATCAATCATCGATAAATCAGGGGACAAAAGCGTAAATGCTGACTGATATAGTAACTCTTTTCCCTTTGTCATTGCCACCGACCGGGCAATCCATTTACCTTAATGTCCTCCTCTGGCGGAGGTGTCGCAAAGCGGAGGTGGAAAGTTGGGATTAGAAAACTGATATTCTACCCCGGATTCAGCCCGTCCGGATTTCCTATAATTAAATATCATCTATTCCAGATGTTAATGCTATACATGATCTCATTTTCAGGATTGCGTATCTTCAAAACACCATTATTCCCGTGTATTGATACATCTGCAAATCCATACTGCTGAGGCTTAAACCAAATACTTGCGGGAGACATGTGCATTTTTTCCCCGCTGCTGCTTAGCTGACCGCCAAATGAGCCCATTACGGCATAGGTTAACCCGTTATTCTTAAGCACTTCAATTTGATGCTTGTGGCCGGAAAGAACCAGATCAACATGGTTTTGCTCTAAAAGGGAGCTAATGCGATCTATTAAGGGCTGATTATCATACCAGTGCCAGCCTTCTTCTTTTTCAACTTTACCCGAACAGTAGAAAAAAGTATGGAGCATGACAATGCACCAATCATCTGCCGGTATTGATTTAAGTTGCCCAATAAGCCATTGTTCTTCATCCTTTGTGTAAGTCTGTAATTGCCATTCGATATCAAGAATAAGAAAATGAATATTTCCTATATCTATTCTCTTCCAGGAATTATCTTTCTTATCGGGAACAGCATATTTTTTATACAATGCATCACCGCCAAACATGGTGTCGTGATTGCCGGGAAGATAACAGACAGGTGTGGTTTGATTCATTGAGTCCATATGCGCGAATGCCTCTTTCCACAAGCGGTCATCAAAGCCGTGGTCTACCAGGTCGCCAAGAAGAAAAAACGCGTCATACTTATCGTTTCTAATATAATCAGCCATTTTGATGGTCAGATCTGTTCTACTTTTTTTGTTGCCGATATGCGCATCACCGGCAGTTGCAAAGCGAAACGGTTTGTCCTGCGGCCAGTTAACGCTTTCTAAAAATTTTACCTTTGGTATGTCGCCGTGGCGTATATATTTTGGAAGAATGACATATG
>CAYMWM010000022.1:25417-37097 GCA_964394185.1 uncultured Smithella sp. | reverse complement strand
ATAAAAGATATGATCAGTGTAAATGCGGATACTGGTTTTTTGCGTAATTTGTCTATGGTCAGTGATATGATAGTCAGCAACAGTATAATCATCAGGATGAACATCTTCATTTTTGTCGGGGCATAGAACATGATGTCTTCAATGGCACCGTGGCCGGCAAACATGTAAACGAGCAAAAACAGCGGGAAGGCAATGGCTGAAAACACAGCAATTTTCTGTATAATCGATATGCAACCGGATTGTTTTTTCATCATATATTATCTCACTTTTATCCCGGATGATTTTACTGCTGATAATTTTGTGAATGAAAGCATAAAAAATACGGTATCATATGTCAAGAAGGTCTTGACCGTCAAATAGACGAGAAATTGTTTCAAACAGTTCGCTACATATGCACCTACTTCAAACCTGATATTTTTATAGTTGCAATGTATTTTTAAAAATGTATCATTTCTCAGTAATTTTTTATGATCAAAATTTTAACAATTAAAATAAAAATATTAAAGGAAGGTTCTTATGAAAAGTTTTCGGGTATTGATGCGGTTGGCGTTGTGTGTGGTTTTGTGTTTCGCGTTGAGCGGGTGCGGTTTCTTAATGAAGAGCATACCTGCGGGTCAGATGTCCAGACCAACCCCCCATGCTCAGGATCATTTCATCAAGGTCGGTGATGTTAATTATCATTATGCCGAGTATCCGGCCAAGGGAAAGGATATTCTGCTGGTTCACGGGTTCGCCTCGTCATCGTATTCATGGGAAAGCGTCGCGCCCTTGCTTCAGAAACAGGGCTATCATGTGTACGCGCTGGATATGAAGGGTTTCGGCTGGACGGATAAACCTCTCAATAGCCAATATGATACTCTCACCCTAATGTACAGGGTAAAGGATTGGATGGATGCCGTTGGCCTCAAAAAGGTTATATATGTCGGCAATTCTCTGGGCGGCGCGGTTGGTGTTCTGATGACGATTGAATTTCCCCAGAAGATTGACAAGCTGGTGCTCATTGACGCGGGCGGCTATCCCATGAAGATGCCTATGATTATCAGGATGGCGTCTATACCGGGCAGTACTTTCGTATCGAAGGCCTTTTTCGGGAAATGGATGCTGAGCTGGAATCTTAAGGAGGTCTTTTATCACAAGGATTGGGTGTCGCAGGACCGGATTGACAATTACTATGATAGACTGGCAACCACCGGCGCTATTGACGCGCAGGCGAGTCTTATTAGCACGCTTGACTTCAACGCTTTTCACAGGTTCCTCGAGCGTATCCCTTATGTCAAAACTCCCACGCTGATTATATGGGGCCGCGATGATGCATGGATACCGCTTGAAATCGGTTACAAGTTTCGTAAGGAGTTAGTCAATTCTGTTTTGTGCATTATACCGGAATGCGGGCATGTGCCGCAGGAGGAGCATCCGGCTTTAACCGCCAAACTGATTATTGATTTTCTGAATAGGAAGATTACTAAGGATATGGTTCTGCCGCCTTCTTCAGTCAAACCGACTACCTGAGACGAATAGAGGGGTACATTGTTGCGTGCCGCCTCACGGGCGGCGCGCTTTAACATAGTGGTACTGATCCCATTCGCCTAACGGCTCAGGGATAGTTGGCTTTGGGCTCTCAGACGAGAGCCAAAGGCTCACTAGATTGCCACGCTTTCTGAGAGAAGAAAGCAATGACACAAGGGAGAGATTGACACAACACCTGAGAGGTGTCTTGCAATGATGACACATTCATTTTTATCCACCTACGTCGCTTCGCGACACGATGGTAATGCAGAACGGTTTGTAACCGTTCGCTACATCCCTAATAATTCCTTGACGTAACAGATCTCATTTCCTATACTATCTATCGCAAGAAGGAAGTTCTTATCAAAGATCTCCATCTGCCCCATACACGGGAAAAGTGGTGGTTTATGCCGCATTTTCCAGACGAGTCGAAAGTGCCTGAGGGCACGTTCGGACGCGAGGTGACCGAAAGGCCGGGTGCGATGCGAGTCGGTTTCTGGTTGTTCGGCTATGGGAAACCATAGAAGTATTACGGAGTAACGGCCATGATTCTGGAAGGCAGGGAAAATCTCGAAAAATTAAAAAAACTCTATCCGGAGAAATTCATTCCGGAAAAAGATATATTCGGCAACATACGCCGCGGCAATTCCATTTTTATCGGTACCGCTTGCGGCGAACCCCAGTATCTGCTGGGTTCGCTTATCAACCATGTGGAGAACGCGACGCACACCATTTTCGGAACGCAGATCATTCATGTCTGGACGCTCGGCGTGGCTCCCTACGCCAACAAGAAATTCAAGCTGAATTTCCGCCACAATTCATTTTTTATCAGCGACAGTTCCCGGCAGTCGGTCAACGAAGGGCTGGCCGACTATTCGCCGGTGCTCCTTTCGGAAATACCATCTCTTTTCCGCATGGGAATCATTCATATTGATGTGGCGATGGTGCAGCTTTCCCTGCCCGATGAAGACGGGTTTATGAGCCTGGGAATCAGCGTGGATATTGTGAAGGCCGCCGTGGAGAAGGCCAGGGTTGTTATCGCGCAGGTGAACGTGCAAATGCCCCGCGTGCGCGGTGATTCGCTGGTCAATATCCGCGATGTTGATTTTGTTGTGCCTTACGACGAACCGCTTCTTGAATACAAACCCGAACCCGCCGGCGAAGTCACAAAGAAAATCGGACAATATGTGGCGCGCATTGTACAGGACGGCGACACGATTCAGGTGGGGTATGGCACGATGCCTAACGCCATTCTCTCTCACCTTTCGGGCAAACGGGATCTCGGTGTGCACACGGAGCTGCTCACCGACGGTGTCATCGAGTTGATGAGAAAGGGTGTGGTGAACAATACGAAAAAATCGCTGGACCGCAAAAAGACCGTCGCTTCGTTCTGCATGGGAAGCCGAGAGACCTACAAAACACTGAATGACAATCCGGATTTTGAATTCAGGCCGATTGATTATACCAACAGCCTTTTTGTCATCGGGCGGCAGGAGAACATGACAGCCATTAATTCAGCATTGGAGATTGACCTCACGGGACAGGCCACGGCGGAATCGATCGGCGGGGTATTTTACAGCGGCGTAGGCGGGCAGGCTGATTTTATGCGTGGTTCGGCGCTAGCACCGGGCGGCAAGTCCATCCTGGCCATTCGTTCCACTTCGACTGACGGAACTCATTCCAGAATTGTTACGTCTCTTTCTCCCGGCGCCTCGGCCACGCTGATTCGCGGGGATGTGCATTATGTCGTAACGGAGTACGGTACGGCTTACCTGCACGGGAAAAATATCCGCGAGCGCGCCATGTCCCTCATTGCCATCGCGCATCCCAAGTTCCGTCACTGGCTCATTGAGCAGGCGAGGGAGCGGGGACTCATTTACCGTGACCAGGCATTTATTACCGGCACCGGTGGTGATTATCCCGAACATCTGGAAACCTTCCGTTCAACAAGAACGGGGATACAGCTTTTCCTGCGTCCGGTGAAAATCAGCGACGAAGACCTCATTAAAAAATTCATCTACTCGCTTTCCGATAAAAGCATATACACGCGGTTTTTTACCAACATGGTGCATATGCCGCACAACATCCTTCAGAAATATGTCGTTATCGATTTTACGAAGGAAATGCTGATTCTGGCTGTAATAGAACGGCAGGGGGTGGAGGAAATCGCCGGCATGGGTCAGTATATCGTTGACAAGGACACGCACACGGCATCCGCGTCATTTCTGGTGGGAGACGCCTGGCAGAATCGTGGCGTCGGCATTGTGCTTCTTGAATATCTTACCGAAATAGCGAAAAAGGAAGGACTCCTCGGCTTCTCGGCCATGGTGCTGGCTGAAAACAAATACATGCTCCGTCTCTTCGAGAGCATGGATTTTCAGATGGAAAAACATATGTCGTCCGGTGTGTATGAACTCACCATGGGCTTTTACAAAAGGTAACAGTGATAGCCGTTCCGACGGTTTTTGTATCAAATCCATTTTACTGCCGCACTTGATGACAGACGCGCAATCAATATTTGAAAGATAAGGATGCAGGCAGATGTCCAATATTAAAAATCATCCCAAACACAACAATAAGCTTATTGCGGCCATCAGGGGCTTGCTGGAGCATCGGGCCGCGTGGTTGTATCTCCTGCTGGATGAGGCACAGAAACGAGGCATCAGTGCGGAAGAATTTGCCAATGCCGCTATTATGCGATGCGGGTGCTTTCAGGGTGATAAACTGACTGCTACAGCCGGGACGAAAAGTCTTAATGGGCTGAAGAAAACACTTTTTACCCTGCCCGCAAGATGGGTGTTTGAAATGAAGATACTGGCATGCACCGATGACCGGCTGGATATAGACTTTCATTATTGTCCGCTGGTGGCGGCATGGCAATCCTACGGAGCTTCGGATGAGCAGATAGCCAGGCTTTGTGATATAGCGATGCAGGGGGACAGGGGCATCGCCAAATCCTTTGGATGCGAGTTGGAACTGGGTGAAACCATCGCCAAAGGATACAACAAGTGTGAAATCAGATTTAAAAGAGTAAAATAATGGGGATGATTATGATGAGTAAATTCATCGACCTTTCAGTAGCGATTGAAAACGGGCTGCCGAGCGACCCGCCAATGATGATACCAAAGATTATGTATATCGATCACGCGCTCGGGGCCGAGAGCATGAAGATGTTTTATCCGGGATTAACCGCGGCTGACCTGCCGGATAGGCTTGGCTGGGCAATTGAAGTATTGGAAGTTTCGACACACGCGGGAACGCATATGGACGCGCCCTGGCACTATCACCCCACACAGGATAAAGGAAAGCAGGCGATGACGATTGATCAGTTTCCATTGGAGTGGGGTATAGGCAACGGGGTGAAACTCGACTTTTCCGATTTTGAAGATGGATACAACATCACCGTTGAAGATGTAAAATTAAAACTTGGTAAAATCGGTTATACGCTCAGACAGGGGGATGTGTTTCTTGCGCAAAGCGGCGCGGCACGTTACTGGGGCACGCCCGAATATCTTGTGAAAGGCTGCGGTTTCAGCCGCGCGGCAACGCTCTGGATTCTTGAACAGGGCGTGCATGTGGTTGGCACGGACGGCTGGAGCTGGGACAGGCCGCTTCCTTTTCAGGCAAAGGAATTTGCTCAAACGAAGGATGCTTCAATTATCTGGGAAGGACATTTCGCGGGGATTGAAAAGGGTTATTTCCAGATTGAAAAGTTGACAAATTTAGACCTGCTGCCGCCGACGGGTTTCAAATTTTACTGCTTCCCTATTAAGATAAAGGGGGCAAGTGCAGGCTGGATAAGGGCGGTCGCGGAACTCGCGTAGCCTGTAACGGACTAAAGAAATGCCATTCCGCAGGGGAACACGGGTAAAGCAACATCCAGGAGAAATTATATGAAATTGAGTTCTGATTTTGTCGGCGCAACTCTCAAAGAATGCACCTTCGCCATCAACGCCCGCTGGACAATGAATTATGCAGCGGCAATCGGCGATAACAATCCTGTCTACTTCAATGATGAAAGGCCGGAAGGAATCATCGCGCCGCCTCTGTTTCCGGTAGCGGTTACCTGGCCCATCATCGAAAACATTACTGATTATCTGGAAGCCGGGGATTTTCCCAAAGAAGTGCTTTTTACCCAGGTTCATTACAGCGAGCACCTTAGCATCCACAGGCCGGTTGCGCCCGGCAGTCATCTGAAAATCTCAGGAGCAATAGCCGCCATCCTGCCACACAGGGCGGGAACACACGTCATCATAAGGTTTGACGCGAAAGACACCGAGGGGAATCATTATTTTACGGAGCATATCGGCGCCATGATGAGAGGCATCGAGTGCGCCGACGCCGGAAAAGGAGCTGAATCCGTTCCGCCGGTTCCTCATCAAGCGAAGGAGTCCGTTATCTTATGGGAAGAAGTTATTTCCATCGATCCGCTGGCGCCATTCATTTACGACGGATGCGCCAACATTCATTTTCCCATTCATACATCAGTCAAGTTCGCGCGCCAGGTGAGTCTGCCCGGGATTATTCATCAGGGGACATCCACCCTTGCTCTTGCCGTCCATAAAATTCTGAACAGAGAGGCGGGCGGTGATCCGTTCAGAGTGGCAACAGTTTTTTGCGGGTTTTCAGGGATGGTGCTTCCCGGCACGGCGATTAGGGTGCGGCTCACAGGCAAAAACAAGGTATCCGGAGGGATTGATCTTTTCTTTACTGTTATGAATGCAGAAGACAAGTGGGCAATCACCGATGGTTATATCCGACTCAAAGACAAAGGGGGGATAGTACAATGAATTTGAAAAAACTGAATCAAACGTGGCATTATGTGGAAAAGTGGGCTGAAGAAAGACCGGATGCCGACGCCCTGATTTTTGGCGAAAATAAATTGACCTGGCGCGAATTCAAAAAACAGATGGACGCGATCGCGCAGGCTTATCTGGAAATCGGGATTGAAAAAGGAGACCGCGTTGCGATGCTTTCCATGGCGCGCAACGAATTCCTGACAACCTACATGGCTGCGGGCAAGGTTGGGGCTATCTGGCTGGGACTTTCGCCGAAATATACCCTGGAAGAGCTTCGCTATCAGCTTGGAGACTGCCGTCCTAAACTGCTCATCACCCTAAGAGAATATATGGGGAATGATCTTTCTCAAACCGTCAGCGCCCTCATGAAGGAATTTTCTTTTCTGAAAAAAGTTCTGGTTATCGGCGAGCCTTTTGAAGGGACAGAATCATTTGCCGCTTATACCGCGAAGCCGCGGGGAAATTTTATTGCCGCGCTGGAAGCAAGATCATCCGAAATTAGAGAAGAAGACGAAGCCCTTCTTCTGTATACATCGGGTTCAACCGGAAAACCCAAAGGGGTTGTTCATACCCACCGCAGCATCGTTGAAAACATCAAGGTTGAAACAGAAAAATTCTACTTCGATGAAAAATCGCGGGGACTTCTCCATTTCCCGATTAATCATGTTGCCGCGGATGTCGAGATCGGTTTCGGCGCAATCATGTCTGGCGGCTGCCTTGTCTCCATGGACAAGTTTGATCCGGCTGAAACACTGAAGATTATCGAGAAGGAAAAAATAACCCATCTCGGGCAGGTGCCGGTCATGTTCCTGCTGGAATTTAAACAGCCCGAATTTTGGACGTGCGATTTCAGCAGTATTAAAGCCTTTGTATGGGCAGGAGCGGCCGCGCCGAAAGTCATGATCGATCTTCTAACACCTATTTGCCAGAAGATCGGGGCAAAGCTCATCACCGGTTATGGCAGTACAGAAGTATGCGGTTTCATAACTTACTCCGGCAAAGATGATGATTCCGAAACGCTCCTCAAGACTGTTGGGAAAATTGCTCACCCCTTTGAACTGAAAATTGTTGATACAGAGCGCAGGATACTGCCCTTAGGGGAGATAGGCGAGATCGCCGTGCGGGGCGCTTTCCTGATGAAAGGGTACTATAATAATCCGGAAGAAACTGCAAAGGTCATTGATGCGGACGGCTGGTATTACACCACAGATCTGGCGTTTCAGGATGAAAGCGGTTACATTCATATCACAGGAAGACTATCTGAAATGTTCAAATCCGGCGGGGAAAACGTTTATCCGAGAGAAGTGGAAGAAGTTATAGAGACGCATGCGTCCGTCCTTTTTGCCGCTGTGATCGGTGTTCCGGATGAGATATATCAGGAAGTGGGCTGGGCCTTTGTCATGCCGACACCCGGCAAGGAAGTCACGGAAGAGGAACTGCTTGGTTTATGCAAATCGTCCCTGGCTAACTTCAAGGTGCCGAAAAGATTCTTTATCCGTCCCCTGCTACCCCTGCTGGCGAGCGGCAAAGTAAGCAAGATGGCGCTGAAAGATGAAATTCGGGAAGTGTTGAAAAAATAAAAAAGCGAGTCTATTTTCAGTGATCTATGTTTAAGCTGATTATTCCCATTCGCTTCGCTCAGGGGATAGTTCCCAATAGCCTTCGGCTTATTGGATAGTTCGACTTGCTCTTCAAACTTCGCTATGCTCGTTTTCAGAGAATCTCTCTACGACCAGAAAACTTCAGTGCACTTCGTTTCTGAAGCTTGGGTCTCACTAAGGTGAACAATGGCCTACGATAAGGGATTGGCACAGAGAATCGGGGAAATACTGGAAGAAGAACCCGGATTTGACGAGAAGAAAATGTTCGGCGGACTTTGCTTTCTGCTTTTCGGCAACATGCTCTGCGGCATCATCGGGGAAGACCTGATTGTGAGGGTCGGAGCTGACAACTATGCTCAGATGCTGAAGATACCGCACACAAAAAAATTTGACCTCACCGGCCGGCCTATGAAGGGCTGGGTAATGGTTTTATCCCCGGCGCTGGACTCTGATAAAGTGTTAAACGACTGGCTGCAACTGGCCATATCTTTTGTAAGAACTCTGCCGCCGAAATAATATTAAATGAGAGTTTTTCAACAGCCCCCACGGATTTATTTCGCCAGTTCTGACAAATATTCCCAGCGGTGGTAGTATTTATCCAGCTCTTCTTTATCCGACGCGATTTCTTCCGTCAATTTATGGAGTAGTATAAAGTCACTGAAGTTTTTTGGATCGGCCAACCGGGCTTCCAGTGATTTGATTTTTCCGTCCAGAAATTCAATTCGTTTTTCCACATCCTGCAATTCCATCTTTTCTTTATAGCTCAGTTTTGTTTTTTCTCTCTTGGGCTTGTTTTCTTTATCTGCTTTGCGGGCATCGGTGGCAATTTCTTTTTTGGTGGTTTTTAAACTTTCTTCCCATTGTTCGTAGTCGGCAAAAAGCTCCGCTTTGGCATCGGTTGTGAAGCCGATAAATAAACCGCACACTCTGCTAATCATATAGCGGTCATGCGAAACGATGACCAGCAAGCCGCCGAATTCCAGAAGGTTTTCCTCCAGCGCTTCGATTGTTCTGATATCCAGATCATTGGTCGGTTCGTCCAGCAATAGGATATCCGCCGGTTCCAGCATAAGTTTGGCG
Source organism: uncultured Smithella sp. (assembly GCA_964394185.1). Taxonomy (GTDB): domain Bacteria; phylum Desulfobacterota; class Syntrophia; order Syntrophales; family Smithellaceae; genus Smithella. Next base: position 28,111 of record CAYMWM010000022.1, on the reverse strand, counting down.
ATTAATATTCTGGCCTGTTCTCCGCCGGAAAGCGATGCAATGGTCGAGTCCAACTGCTGAGGCGAAAGACCAAACCGCTTTATCCACGATACCATGTGAAGCTGCTTTCCTTTGAATATTACGGCGTCGTTGCCGTCCGCCATGAATTGCTTGATGGTTTTAGGCTGATGCAGGGATTCTCTTAACTGGTCAAAATAGACGATTTTTAAATTGTCGGCGTGTTCCACACTGCCGGAATCAGGTTCTATTTGCTTGCTGAGTAATTTGAGCAGAGTGCTTTTCCCGACGCCGTTTCCTCCGAGCAACCCGATTCGCAAGCCTGTGGTAAAATTAGCGGTGAAGTTTTTTAAAATATGTTTGTCGCCGAATGATTTGTCGATGTTTTTGATTTTAACAAGCACTTTGGTTTTTCTGTTGGAAGAAGTGAAATCTATTTCGGTCCTGGCTGTCTGTTTTTTCTCTTTTAAATCCGCCAGTTCTTTTATTAAGTCATGGGCTTCATCTATTCTGTATTTGGCTTTTGTCCTGCGGGCTTTTGGCCCTCTTCTTAACCACTCTATTTCCGCCCGCACCTTATTGGACATCACGGCTTCGAGCTTGTTTTGCTGTTCGATGTACTGGAGATGTTTTTCTAAAAAATCCTGATATTTTCCGTCGGATTGAAAAATGCCGCCTTCATATCTTTTACTTACTTCAATGATTCTGCCTGCGCATCTTTCCAGCAAAAATCTGTCGTGACTGACCATGACCCACGTAAAACGGGCGGAACCTAAAAAATTTTCCAGCCAGGCCAGCGCCAGATAGTCCAGATGATTTGTCGGCTCGTCCAGTATTAAAAGTTCCGGTTCGTTGACTATCCCGCAGGCAATGTCCAGCCGCTTTGACCAGCCGCCGGAAAGCGTATTCACTTTTACTGTATAATCGGCAAAACCGGCGATACTTAAAGCCGTTGATGTTTTCACGTCGGCATTTTTAAAATCGGCGGTTGCCCTGCCGGCAACAATATCCCATACGGTGGCGTTTGCCGGGTAGGCGCTGACTTGAGGTATATAGGCTGTTTTCAGGTTTTTTCTGATGGCGATATTGCCTGTATCCAAGCTTTCCAGATTTACCATTATTTTGGTTAACGTGGTTTTTCCCGTTCCATTATCGCCGATGATGCCGATTCTGTCACCCGCGTTGACGGTTAGGCAAAGGTCGGTGAAGAGAACTTTGGTTCCAAATGATTTGCTGATTTTATCCAGATTCAATAATACGGCCATGCGCGGGACTATATATAAAAACCTTTTTTACCTCCAGAGAAATTAAGGGGTGATGGCGAAAAGGTGAACGATGAACAGATTGAGCTTTTGTGTGTCGCTGCTCCAACTTGTCTGTTGGAGCAGCGATTTTTGTCCTAGATTGCCTCAATTGTTGAAGTCGGTTTTGTCGTGATGTTGTAAGTAACACTTACCACTTCCGGAATTGTCTTTGTTATCTTTGCGGCAATTCCTTCCAGAACATCAAAAGGAAGACGTGTTGGTGTTGCGGTTCGAGCATCTATGCTGTTCCAACAGCGGATTTCTATTTGATTGCCGAAAACCCGTTTGTTGTTGCGCATGCCGGTAACACGGTCTTCATGTAATATAGCGAGATACTGGAAGGCCTTGACATCTTTGAGCGCTTCTTCCGTAATGGCTGTCGCTTTTCTAACCAGCGCAATTTTGGCGGGCGTGACTTCGCCGATGACGCGGGCAGCCAGCGCCGGTCCCGGGAATGGTATCCGGTCAAACATGATTTCCGGCAACCCCAGTCCATGTCCGGCCTTGCGTACGCCGTCTTTACGCAGTTCAATCAACGGTTCGAGAATTTTATAGCCGAAAGCTTTTTGCGGATCAATGCCGAGTTGTTCAAAAACATTATGCTGCCTTTTGATTCCCGCGACTGTTTCATCTACATCGGTCAGAATCGTTCCCTGCAGGAGATATTTTGCTTTGCTTTTCATCACCAGTTTGCCGAATATATTTTTATAGAAGGTCTGGGTAATGGCTTCTCTTTTTTCTTCAGGATCGGTAAGCCCTTTGAGGGCGGAAAAGAAAGCTTTGGACGCGTCAACGACCTCCACCTGCATACCTAGCTTTTTAAAAGCCGCCACCACTCTGGCAGGTTCGTTTTCCCGCATGATGCCATTATCAATGAAATAGGTTTTCAGCCTTTTGCCCAACGCCCGGTGTCCCAGGGCCGTAACCACTGATGAATCAACTCCTCCTGACAGTGCGTTGACGGCAAGCCTGTCACCGACGGCTTCCTGAATGTCGCGTACCTTATCGTCGATAAATTTCTTTACATTCATATTGGCTGCTTTGATTTCTTTGATTTTAATCATGGCGTCTCCTTTGTGATTTTTAAGATGATAAAATCTTTAAATGAATATGATTTGCTTTTCAAGGGGAAAATCATTTGCAAAAACAAAAATATAATGAGAGCGACGCTGTCATTCACAAATATATTTTAGTTGTAAATTAGAGAAGTTCAGTTTAAAAAGGTTATACGACACATCTATTTTTGAAAGGAGTTCATCATGCAAACGATTAAAATAATGCCTTGTCTGGATATGAAAAATGGCCGGGTTGTCAAGGGAGTTCACTTTGTTGATATTAAGGAAGCCGGCGATCCGGTGGAACGTGATGAAATTCGCGTCGTGCTGGTTGTGGG
>CAYMWM010000022.1:0-25407 GCA_964394185.1 uncultured Smithella sp. | reverse complement strand
CGGCGATCCGGTGGAGAATGCCGCGTTCTATCAGGCCCAAGGCGCTGATGAACTGGCGATGCTGGATATTGCCGCTACGCTTGAAAACCGCAAAACGCGTCTGGAATGGGTAAAAAATGTTTCCAGAGTCATAAAAATTCCTCTCACGGTTGGCGGCGGAATATCCTCTCTGGATGATATTGATATGGTCTTGTCTGCGGGAGCTTCCAAGGTCTCGATGAACAGCGCGGTCGTTAAAAATCCGGCACTGATCCGGAAAGCAGCTGATAAATTCGGTCAGGATAAAATTACGGTGGCGATTGACGCGAAAAGAAACACTGCGATACCTTCCGGTTTCGAACTCGTGGTTTCCGGCGGCACACTGCCCGTGGCCAAAGACGCGATCGCCTGGGCGAAAATCTGTCAGAAAATGGGCGCGGGCGTGATTCTGCCGACGAGCATGGATGGCGACGGCACGAAAGCCGGCTATGATATTCCTTTCACAAAGGCCATTTCCGATGCCGTTACTTTACCGGTTGTGGCGTCAGGCGGTGCGGGCAAGCTAGAGGATTTTTACGAAGCAGTGGTCAAAGGCGGCGCAACGATTCTACTGGCTGCTTCGGTTTTCCATTTCCGCCTGCTGAAAATTCAGGATGTTAAAAAGTATTTGAGAGATAAAGGATTGAATGTTGCATAAACCCCGAAAGGCGGAGCCGCTGCATGTTACAGGGAATGTCGCGGCAAACGGCAGATGCCTCACAATAACAGATATCATAAGCTTGAAAAAAGAGGGAACCTATGACAGCAAATAATAAAGTATCTCTGCGTAACAGAAAGAATGATCTCCGCAGGCTCGTTATTCTGATGAACAGGCAGAATAAAAGATTCATGCCCCCGTTTGATCCGATTATCAGAACCATTGATATGATGATTATGCCGGAAGAACTCGACTTGTTGTTAAAAATGGGCACAGCCACTTATTCTTATGAGGAGGCTGCCGCTTTGAGCGGCATGAATAATGACAAATTCAATCAGATATTTGAAGCCCTTAAACAAAAGGCATTTCTTGGAATACATGAAACTCAGACAGGCAAGGAACAGTATTCTCTCAATCCTTTTATCGTGGGCTGGTTTGAAGGCGTGGCTACGTACCTGATCGGCAGGCCGGAAGAGAAGGAATTTGCGCAGATATATATGTCTTTTTTTGATTCACTGCGCAATCGCAATATTTTTCCCGTCCGTAAAGCTATGGACATCATGGGCAAATACTGGTCGGTGACTAATCAAAGTGTGGGCGCGGTTCGTGAAACAAAGAACGCCAAAGGAAAATCAACCATTGTCATTGATGAAAAAGTCATTGTGCCGGATTCCATGATTTATCCGACAAATTCTCTCAATGATATGATTATGGAATATGGGAGCAAAAGTATCATCGGTCAATTCAAGGCCTGCATGTGCCGGCGGATGACGTCACAAATTGATGAACCCTGCCGCCTGAAAATGCCGGACGATATAGCCTGCATGGGACTGGGTGATAGAATCAAAGCTTATATTAAATACGGATATATGCGTCAAATCAGCAGAGAAGAGGCTTACGACATTCTCCAGAAGGCGAGGGATTGCGGCGCAGTCCATACGGTTTTTCACGAAAAAGATGATACAAAACTTCCGCAGGGCGGTTTGTGCAATTGCTGCTGGGATTGCTGTGGAATATTCCGCTGCTATAATATGGGCGCGACTCCTCTGCGTTACAGCTGTTATTATATAGCTAAAATCGCGGATGATTCAAAATGCACGGGATGCGGTAGGTGCGCGAAATACTGTCCGACCGCCGCCATAACTGTTCTGGATAAAAAAGTTGAACTGGATACAAATAAATGTATTGGCTGCGGACAATGCGTTCATCAGTGCACCCGTTCCGCAGTTGAATTGGTCGAGAACAAGCGTACCGCGTTTTTGCCGATGCTCAAAAAATCCGAGACGAGAATCACGGGTTAGATACAAGGTTTTTAAAACCAAATCTTCGCCGGGGAAAACATTCATACGGCATCTTGCCTTTTGTGGCCTGTTTCTTCATTGACATACAAAAATGTTTTTCCTATAATCTCTCCCTGGAAAGTGAGTTTTTTACTCATCACAAGGATCTGAAATGGATAACAAATCATTTTTCAAATCTCTTTTTGAACCGAAGGCGATCGCGTTCATCGGCGCGTCAACGAGTCCCGGCAAGTGGGGATTCAATATTCTTCATAATATTATCAGAGGAGGCTACACAGGAACGATATATCCGGTAAACCCCCAGGGCGGCACATGGTTCGGCAGGCCCATGTATAAAAGCCTGGTCGATGCTCCCAAACCGATCGACATGGGCATTATCGTTGTTCCCAAAGAAAAAGTTCCCGACGCGCTTCGTGAATGCGCTGCCGCGGATATACACGCCGTTGTCATCATTACGGCCGGATTCAGCGAGACCGGCGCGGATGGGAAGGCTCTGGAACAGGAAGTCATTGCCATCGCGCGCGACGGCGGCATTCGTTTTGTGGGACCGAACACGATGGGCGTTTACAGCGCCTATCCATCCCCCATGCAGGCAGTCATGGCAACCACTGTATTTACACCCGGTTCCGTTGCCGTGGTATCTCAAAGCGGCAATTTGGGGACTTCCATCGCCTACCAGTTCATGAGGAGGGGGATCGGTATAAGCCGCCTTGTCAGTTCCGGTAATGAGGCGAGTCTGACCATAGAAGATTACCTGGAGTATCTGGAAAACGACTCCGAAACACGGGTTATCTGCCTGTATGTTGAAGGGGTGCGTCATGGCCGCCGATTTATTGAAACAGTTAAACGGATTACTGCAAAAAAGCCCGTCATGCTTCTCAAAGGCGGCACAGGCGCTTTCGGCGCGGACGCCGCGAAGTCGCATACAGGTGCCATGGCCGGCAGTTACGCGGTATTCAGGTCCATGTGTACTCAGGCGAATATCATTGTGGCGGATACGGTTGATGAGATGGTCAACACCGGCGGATTGCTGATGTCCCAGCCGGAAATCACCGGTAAACGTATCGGTATTGTCACGCAGGGCGGAGGTTGGGGGGTTCTAACCGCTGATCTGTGTGAAGCCGCAGGACTGGAAGTTCCTCCTCTTAATGACAGCGTCATTAATGAACTTGACTCGTTTCTTCCGGAATTCTGGAGCAGGCGGAATCCGGTTGATCTTGTTGCGCCGGGGAGAGTTTCCGCAATAACCGATTCCATAGAGGCGCTGTTAAAACACGCGGACATGGACGCCATCATTCTTCTGGGACTGGGATATATGACCAGCCGTGCCAAGCGCTGGATGGAATCTCCGGTTCTTCCTCAAAATGTGGTGGAACAGCTGGCGCAAAAAATGATTGCCGCGGAAATGGAGCTTCTGGATCTCATCGTGCATCAGGTCAAACAATTCAATAAACCGATCATACCGGTCATCGATCTTATTTGTTTTGACGAAAAAGGTGAAATAAACGCGGTCAAGCATCTTGATGTCAAGGGAATCATGGCCTACTCATCTCCGGAACAGGCCATCGGCGCGCTGAGAAAAGTACATGATTATTACCGGAAACGGCGGATGCATGCAGGGCTGTAACCGATGTACGGGGAATAACGCGAGTTAGAGCGTTTATGTTATAGTTTTAAATATTGTCACGCGAATCCAGCGTTCAATTTATAATAGTTATTTCTTATCGGAAGGATTTGTGATAAGAAATAAAAGATTTGATAAAAAAAATGTTGTCTGCCATTATGTAAAAAGGAAGTTATGCATAAATTTGTAATTTTTACAGCTATTTTATTAATAATATTAATTTGTTCATGCTCGGGAAATAAAGACTCCGCATCATACTGGTTTGATAAAGCAATGGCGTTATGGAACGGATCCAGATACACCGATCCCGAAAAAGCCGTTGAATATTACAGCAAGGCTATTGACCTTCAGAAGAATAACGCCGAGTTATATAACAATAGAGGAACTGCTTATTATAATCTGGAACAATATACTTTGGCCATCGATGACTTCAACAAGGCCGTTAGCTTGAAAAAAGATTTCGTTGATGCCTACAATAACAGAGGGGGCGTTTACTTCATGATCGGGCAGCATGACTCGGCCATCGCTGACTTCAACAAAGCCATCAGCCTGAAAAAAGATTATATTGACGCTTACAATAACAGAGGCGTTGTTTACATAAGTCAGGGAAAAAAGAAACAGGGTATTTCTGATTTGCGAAAAGCCTGCGAATTGGGGAATTGTATTATCCTGAATCAGGCTAAAGCAGAGGGGCTCTGCAATTAATCTGATTAGGGACGACGAACGGCCTGAAATTTATTTTCCACGGGGCAGATTTGAATTCTTTTATGGTGATATTCCGGGGCTTCTCCACATGGACCAGACAGGCGGGGCGCTTTTTCCCAGAACGATTCTGCCGGTGACTTCAAAACCGAAACGCCTGTAAAAGCCTATGTTGGTTTCCTTGGAGCTTTCCAGATAGGCTCCGCACTTTTCAGCATCACAAATGTCCAGTACGGGTTTTAATAACGCTGCGCCTGTTCCCCTGCCGCGATGGCTGGGATCCACTCCGATGAACTGTAAATAATAATACTTTCCCCGGGGATGCTTTTTATGCGTTCTGTCTTGCGATAATGCCAGACGTAAAAGCCCTGTCCATCCCGAAAACGGTATTATTTTATTTGCCAGAGACAATTGCCTGATAAAGCTGATTTCTGATGTATCAGGAGGGAACCAGAGGGCACCTCCTGATACATCTTCAGATGTGAACACATTTTCATGCCGCAGGCACAAATCCGCTATGCAGGCTCTAAACAGGCTCTCAATGCCGTGAGCTCTCTTGTTGTCCTTTCGTGCCAGCCAGTCAATAACCGGGTCATCATCAAACGCCCTGGCAAGCGTTACGGCTAAACGATCGGTATCCGACTGAGTCGCTTTTCTAATACGATTATGCATATGAATTTATCTGCCTTCGTGTATTTCTTTTCGGGCAAATCTCTAAAACAATAGAAAATAATAGTCAAGATGATTAAATGCCGCCGGATTATTTTCGGCAATTGCACAATACCCGTTAATATGATTTTAATAACGCAATTTCAGTATTAATCAGGAGAACACGATGGAAGAGATGATAGCGTATTGCGGTATTATTTGTTCACAGTGTCCGGTATATCTGGCGACAAAAGCCGATGATAATAAGGCAAGAGAGGAAGTTGCCAGTTTATGGTCAAAACAGTATGGCATTGACATGAATCCGAAAGATGCCAATTGTGACGGTTGTCTTAAAAAAAACGGGCGGCTTATCGGTCATTGTCTTGTGTGCGGCATCAGGGCCTGCGGTATGGGAAAAAAGCTCAGTAACTGCGCAGCCTGCGCTGATTACCCCTGTGAACAGTTGAAGGCTTTTCATTCGATTGCACCGCATGCCGGCAGGATGCTTGAAAAGATACGTTCCGGTTCACGCTAGACTGTCCAGTTCAAGAAACTGCCAAAATAAAAAGCGGGATTAAAATCCGATTTCTTTTGCGTAGGAGAACTGACGCTGCCAGGGAATGCCGGGATGGACTTTTTCAAAAATATCCGCCCCTGTCTTTTTTAGCGATTCCGCATCGACTTCCACGGGATGATAGCCGGCGATAAAGCCGTAATCCGGACCAATAACGGCATTCTTTCCCGCCAGGCAATCACATTCCTCTGTGATTTTGAGCAGGGCGTTGATGACTATGGACTTGTTCTGAATCTTTTTCCAGACAGCTGCCGCCGTTTCCACAAGCTTTTCCTGAAAGACCGTCATATCCGAATTCCAGAAAATCTTAAGAGCCATTTCCGGGCACATCGCGATACACTGGGCGCACCCGATGCATTTTTTTAAATCGTAAAGAGGGTAGTCCGGTTCGGAAATATGGGCTGCTTTTGTCGGGCAGATTTCAACGCAGACGCGGCATTTCGTGCATTTATTCTTACTTAAAACCGGATGGTAATCGGAATGCATTCTTTGTTTCTGAGCGCGGGACCCAAATCCCATGGAGAGATTCTTGATGGCTCCGCCGAACAGTGAAACCATGTGTCCCTTGAAATGGGAGAAGATGACAAACGCCTGCGCTCTATCAAAGATATTTCCCACCTGAACGGTTTTAAAATGTTTGTAGCCTGCCGGAATTGAAACAACATTGCGTCCGTCCATGCCGTCGGCAATAATGACAGGACATCCGAGAAATTCGGCTGTATAGCCGTGACTGGCCGCGGTTTTTAAAGAATCTTCGGCGGTGCGCCTGCCGCCCGAATACAGAACCGTCGTGTCAAAAACAAAAGGTTTGGCTCCCACGGAGATAAGCCAGCCGGCGATTTCCTTTGCGTAGTCCGGAGGCAAAAAGCCTTTATTGCCTTTTTCTCCCCAATGGAGCTTTATTCCAACGTTATCATCGGCAACAAAGGGAGATTGGATTTTTCCCAGCAGCTGCCGTAAAGATTCGACGTAAGGTTTTTTCGTGCCTGTAAGCGGTTCAAAAAGAATATTGGCCATTATGATTTCCTGAATTATTAAATTGTATTATTTTAACCCTTTTCCCCGTTTATTGCATCAAAAATAATTATCAATAATACTTTTCAAAGATTTACATATAGTGTAAAATAATAAAAAATCAATAAAGAGGGCGCTGAAGGTGACAAATTCTTCAACAACCGCAAACGGTGTTAAGTATCATCTGCAGTGTGCTATTTCTTTTTACCCTTCTGATTTTTTCCCTCGGTGTCAGGTATGATGAATTCGCCGTTTATGCGGGTTTGAAAAGTTCACTGACGGCGGATAAATATTTTACGGAATGAAAACTATGTAAACTGTCAGGTCATCCAATTACAGGAGGGAAATCCGATGGAACAACAGATACGGAAATCTGTCATAAACGAGAAAGCCGTTTCTGAATCCGTTTTTCGTGTCAGCCTGATACTGGGCGTATTTTTTTGGATTGTTGATGCCATTCTTACAGTAATTGTCTCTTCGGATTTCTCTTTTATGCAAACCTTCATTGGAATTAAAAACAAAGATATCTGGCAGCGGTTGATCGTGATTTGTTTTCTTGTTATCTTTGCTTCCCATGTTCAGTATATATCCCGAAAGCGTCATGAGGCGGAGGAAAAACTTCGCATAACACTGGAAAGACTCAAAAGAGCGGCCGGATCGACGATTCAGGTTCTGGTATCAGCTTTGGAGGCCAGAGACCCCTATACCGCCGGTCATCAGGCGCGTTCCGCGAATCTGGCCTGCGCCATTGCAGTGGAGATGGGATTGCCTTTAGATAAGATTGAGGGCATTCAAATGGCGGGTGCCATCCATGACATAGGGAAATTGGCCATTCCCGTGGAGATTCTGACCAAACCCACAAAACTGTCTAGCTTAGAATTTTCTCTGATAAAAGAACACTCTCATAACGGCTTTGAGATGTTGAAAGATGTGGAATCAACGTGGCCGCTGGCGGAAATCGTCCACCAGCATCATGAACGGATGAACGGTGCGGGCTATCCTCAAAAGCTTAAGGGTGATGAAATTATGATGGAGGCCAGAATCCTGGCTGTGGCGGATGTTGTGGAGGCTATTTCCTCACACCGTCCCTATCGGCCCGCTTTTGATATTAAAGAGGCGCTAAACGAAATCGAAAAAAATAAGGGGATTCTTTATGATACTGCAGTCGTAGATGCCTGCCTTAGATTATTTAAGGAAAAAGACTACAAATTGCCGACAGGTGTTGACGCGAATTGCAGAATTCACTTTTATAATGAATTGGTTTATGATGTCAGAAAATAATCCCATTTTATTGTATTGGATAATCACAAAAAGGAGAGGATCATGGATAAGGAAATAATAAAACAGATGATTGATTTACACAGAAAATCGTTTGAAAATTACTTTTCAATGATGGTTATGCTTCAGGACCAGACTGAAAAGATACTCAAGCCTTTAGTAGACCAGTCTCCCTCCATGAGTGATGAAAACAAAAAAATGCTGGATCAGTGGAACAATGAATATAAAAAAAACCGCGATGATTTCAAAAAAGCGATTGAAAATGGATATGCGAAGATTGAGGAGTTCTTTGATTACAACGCTATTCTCAATTTTCAGGAACAAAATGAAAAGATGTTCAATGAGTTTTTGGAACAGGCAAACTGGATGCCTCAGGATTTCAAAAAGGCCATGAAAGAATTGGCTGACACTTATAAGAACAGCCGTGATAATTTCAAAAAATATGTCGATGAAAACATCAATCAGGTGGACGATTATTTCTCCGCCGGTAAAAAAAAGCAGGCAAAAAGCAAAAAACAGAAATAAGAACGGTTTGGGGTATGATAAGATTGAAACTGCCGGATGTTTGTCCTGCGAAAAAGTCAGGACGCGGCAGGATTCCTTTCTATATCCACCTCGAAGGTGTTGAGAAACGTGCTGATCATCATGTAGCACCCGGCCGCGATGGCCAGTTCCACCAGTTCCTCGTGGGGAAAATGCCCGCTGACGGCGGCGAAGGTCTCGTCACTGACCTTATGCTTCAGCACCATTTCTTCCGTAAAGTGCAGGACGAGGTTTTCGATTTCGGAAAAAACAGGAGAGGACGAACCAGTTTCCAGCGCATCGATTTTCTCCTGAGGCATCCCCACCATTTTACAAATCTTGCGGTGCTGATAGACCTCATATTCCGAATGGCAGAGAATGCCTGCGCGTGTGATGGCCATTTCCCGCAGGACAGGATCGATTTTGCCGTTTGTCAGAATGGACGCGGGCAACGCAATGAACCGCCGGGCAATATCCAGCGGGGCGTGGGTAATGATTTTAAAAATATTTAGATTAAAGGGCTCCTCTCCCTGCAACCGGATTTTTTCCTTATCCTCGGGGGACGGTTTGAAATAGGGTATGCGTGCCAAAGCAAATCTCCTTTGCCGTTATCTATCCATCGGTTTTTTAGTGAAGTGGCGTTTTATTCCGTTAAGAACGGTTACGCATCTGCCGAGTTCGCGGTAAGTCGGAAATCCTGCAGTTTCCGAGACACCTCTGAGATAATCCGAAAAATCCTTTCTTCCGGCAGTCCAGATGATTACCGGCTTTTTATGTTTTTTGACCAGAGCGGCAAGCTCGTCAAAAAAATCTTTTCCGATAAGCGGTGTCGCGTAGCTGTGAAATATAACCGAATCGACGCCGGGGTCATTCATAACCGCTTGAAAAGAACGATGGAATACTTTCTCATATCCGTGACGTTCAATCGCAATCCACAGATCAAGAGGATGGTCGGGTTTATTCCATGGAGGGTAAAGATCCGCAATGGACTCAAGCGTCTTACCGGAAAGCTTGGCCAGAGGAAGTCCATAATCGCTCATGAGGTCGGTAGTAACGGCTCCAGCCGCGCCGGAGAAGGTGAGGATGGCCGTACCGCCTCCGGGATGACAGGGCATCATTTTGGAAAAAGCTCTGGCCATGTCGGTAAGTTCACCGGGATCAAACGCTTCAACGATTCCCGCCTGCCTGAACGCGCTGGCGGCTATCCTGTAATTTCCTGAAAGGCTGGCCGTATGGCTTTGTGTCGCCTTTGCTCCCTCCTGGCTTCTTCCTCCCATGAGAACAATTATCGGTTTTTTTGTTTTTTTGGCGAGGCTGATAAATTTCCTTCCGTCCACGAAAGATTCGAGATAGCAGGCGATGATTTCCGTTTCCTTATCTTTAATCAGATATTCCAGTATGTCGTTTTCGTTAATATCGCACTTGTTGCCGATGGAACACACTTTGCTTACGCCCATGACGCCTTCCTGAAGAGCGTGGAGCAGAAATCCCGCAGATAGCATGCCGCTTTGAACGATGAGGCCGACGTTTCCGGGTCTGAGCACATCGGACCAGACAGAAGAATGAATGAAAGAAAATACATGGGTTCTGTGGGCGTCGATGAAACCCATGCAGTTGGGCCCCCACAGTCTTATGCCCGCTTTTGCCGCGTTTTCGAGGGCATGTTTCTGAAGCTTCCTGCCTTCTTCTCCGGCTTCGTTAAAACCGCCCGATTCGATAATAATTCCCTGTACGCCTTTTTTGGCGCATTCATTTACCGTCTCCGGCAGTTCCTTGGAAGGTATGAAATATATGGCGAGGTCAACATTTCCGGGAATCGAGGCAATGTCGGGATAGCAGGGCATTCCCAAAATTTCGGTATAGCTTTTATTAACCGGATATATTTTGCCTTTAAATCCCATGGTCAGATTTTTTATGATGTGATAGCCGCCTTTGTTGGTGTTATTTGATGCCCCGATGACGGCGACACTTTGGGGATGAAAAAAATAATCAAGCATGGGTATCAAAGCTCCTTGTTAATATAGACCATTCTACTTTCTTCGGCTAACTTTGTTGGCATCGTCGTTGGCATCCTCAACGCATTTTATATACGCCTGCGGTGCCTCCTCGCCGCCTCGTTATCCCTTGACCGGGTGCGCAACCAAAGGGCGCGCAATATAATAAAAACTTTTTTTACCCTGCCGGGAAATGACGCCGGACAGGCGACAGCTTCCAATCGCAATGGTATGGATAGCGTGACGTTGTCTAATTTTTAGAACGACCAAGGCGCGATTTCACAATCGCGCAATGCTTCGGATTGTTCGGGGAACAATCCGAACAGGTGATTGCTTCGTGTTGTCCGTGATGACGGCACTATTTTAAAACGACAAGTGCGTCAACGGCGACCGGTTTGTCACCGCAAACGATCAGTGGATTGATGTCGATTTCCGCGATGGAATCGTATTTGACACCCAGTTCACCCACACCGATAAGCGCCTTTGCCAGTGCGTTTCTGTCCACGGGCGGGCTGCCCCGGAATTCGCCGAGCAATTTCTTGGTTTTGATTTCGTCGATCATTTCGAGGGCGTCTTCCTTCGTCAGCGGCGCGACCCTGAAAGATACATCCTTGAGTGCCTCGGTGAAGATGCCGCCCAAGCCGAACATGACGCAGGGGCCGAACTGCGAATCACGCGAAAGACCGATGACAAACTCGCGCGAACCTCTTACCATTTTTTCCACCAGCACGCCGTCCATGTGTTTCATTTTGCCGGTGAGCTCGTCAAAAACCTGCGCGACCTCCTGGGCGTTGCCGACGTTGAGCGCGACCATGCCCGCTTCCGTTTTATGGGCGAGATCGGCTGAGCATCCTTTCATGGCAACGGGGTAACCCATTTTTTCCGCCTCGGCAACGGCTTCCTCTTTGGTTTTGACCAGGGCTCCCGCCGCGATCAAAACACCGGCAGATTCGATAACCTGCCTTGATTCATATTCCGACAGAGTCTTGCGTCCGTCCTTTTGAGCTTTTTTAATAATGTCCAACATATTAACTCCTCATAAAATGACTATAAGTCATTAATTTATTTTACCCGGAATTGTCAAGGATTTGTTGAGCGGGAGAAAAGGGGATGAAATCGCCTTTAGAAATTGAATGTTTGGGAACACTATAGGAAACGGTTATAAACCGTTCCTGTGTCCTCATTTAGAGGAGGTGTCACGAAGCGACGGAGGAGGACACATAAAGGGGGGGGTAAACATTGACAGAAGAGTAAACCATTAAGAATTGAAAACAGTGTTACCTTATTATGTTGAACCTGAACTATTTGGAGGGTGATAAGGGAATTACAGGAACCAAATCGCGGCTTGCAATCAAGCACTTGGGCATGGTATGGATACTCATATTTATTCTTTTGTCCTTTAAAAGAACATTTGACAGTCGGCGATTTAATAACCGGGATAGTAAATTATTGACCAGCATGGTGTCCCGGGTTTTATTTTGGATTTTATTCAAACAGGTTGAATGTTAAAAGAAAAGGCATGAAAAATACTATTACATTCATTTCCTTATCGTTTCTGGCTCTTTTTCTGCTTGCGGGCTGTATCAACAATTTGTCGAAACCGGTGAAATCTGAAAGCAGCGAATACACGGATGTTGCTCCGTCAAATTGGGTCAAATTCGGCCGTGATGAGAACGGTGACGTATATTTTTATGAGAAGGGAAATCTTGAGAGAGATTCCGGGGACAGCGTTGTTCGGGTATGGGAAAAAAATGTTTTATCCGCTCAAACCAGAGAGTTTTATATTCAAAAACGAACTGAATACAAAAAAGCCATCCAAGGCTGGGAGAAATTGTCGGAAATAAAAAGTTTGACCAGTATAGATTGTAGCAAACAGGTGTACAGAACATCATCCATTATATTTTGTAATACGAGTGGCAGGGTGCTGGATTTCCTTAATTTTTCTGAAAGCGACGGGGATTGGAAAGATATACCGCCTGATTCGCGTGTGGATATGTTAAGAAAAGAGGTCTGCAAATAAACAAGAAACTAGAATGAATAATAGGCGTTAAAATCGGTATTTCAAAGATAATCGTCTGAGTTTGCCAGGGGGCAATCCGGAGATAGGTGCATACTAACCCGAGGCAAAGTGCCTGATGAACTTGCAGATAAAGGAGAATGTGACGATGGAAAGATTGAATGTAGTAACCGGAGCATGCGGCTTTGTCGGATCCCATCTTGTAAAAATGCTGCTGGAGGACAATCAGAAAGTTATCGCTACCGATCTTTCCAAGGCCTTTAATCATTCGAAAAACAAGATGATATTCAAATCGCTGGGCATCGATTTTGACCATCCCAACTGTCAGGTGATTGGGGCAGACCTTACCGATATCAAAAGCATCGGCAAGGTATTCGAGCCGCCGGTGACGCATTTTTTTCATACCGCTTCCCTTTATGATTATTCAGCTCCGATGGAAATTCTCCGGAAAGTGAATATTGACGGGGGCGTGAATGTGTTTGATCTCGCCTCAAAAAAAGATACCATTAAACGGTTCGTCCACTGGAGCACCTGCGGCGTCTTTGGAAAACCCTATACCGCGCGCGATGGTGAATTATGCAACATCCCCTTTGCGGAACATGAATTCTGCTCTTCTCCCAAAAATACACCGATGGAAGAGGACTCGCCCCGAGGCACCCATCTTGTGAATGATTATTCCGTGACGAAATTCAAGCAGGAACAGATTGCGTGGAAGTACCATCGCGAAAAAGGATTGCCGCTGACAGTTGTACGTCCCGCGCCGTTATACGGGGCCGGAAGCGATTACGGCCACGGTGGAATAGTGCTAACCATCAACAAGGGGCTTTTGCCGGTCATCCCCGGTGATGCGCGCAATTATGTCACCACATCGGTGCATGTCGAAGATATGGCGCGTTTTGCTATGTATATTGCCGATAAGGACTTTACCTTGGGCGAGGACTATAACGTCGTCGATGACAGCATTATTTCGTATTATGATTTCATAAAATATATCGCGCTCCTGTTGGGTCGGCGAATCCATGACGTGCCTTTGCTCAGGCAAACCGGGCTCCGGCCGGTTATGCAATTAGCCGCAAGAATTTGGCTGCAACTGGAACTGAAATTCCATGTCCCGCGTGTAAGAGTATTCGAGGTGGGCTCGGCGACGTACATGGCTTCCAGCTACTGGATATCCAATAAAAAATCGAAAGAAACCGGATTTAAATACCGGTATCCCGATGTCCGCGAGGGACTGCGTGATACAATAGACTGGTTCCGCTGTGTCGGCTGGCTGGATAAAAAATACAACCCGCAGGGCATCTGGCAGGAAAACATGAAACAGTAACGGATATGCACGGTTTTTCCCCCGGCAGGATGAACGACGGACAACTGGTGATTGAATGTTCGTCAGCGCTTATGAAAGCAGCGTAACCGCTGCTGCATTCCGGGACCGGCCGGGCAGACGGGGTATTGTCTTGCTGATAGGGCGCAATCGGTTTAGTCTTTTTTATAGAGATAAGACAGAACCGCTAGAAGCAGGAACGAATTGGCGCCTATCATCAAAGTTGATGCCGCCATTCCTCCTGATATGACACTTCCCAAAACAGTGCGTTCGTCAATGAATCTTCCAGCGAATGCATAGACCATCAGGAGAACACCGATGGCTGCGAAAACGTAAGACAGTGACTTGAGTGCGTTCATTATGATTAGCTCCTCTCATACAAAGGTTACACTGCGGGACACCTTTTTGTCCCCCTCGCATTTCCCTGATATAGAACCGCTAATACAAAGACTCTCGCTTTTTCCCACGAGCGATTGAATATGATAGCACTTTTTATAAAATTTAAAAATAGAAAATAGTGGAATATGACTGAGAATGGATTAAAATCCTTAATCATCGCTTCCTGTGGCTTAAATCAATTGATATGCCTTTGGGGGGGAACTAAGAAGATAAGAAGATTACAAGTCATCTCCTGTTTTAAAGGAAAGAAAATGCGCGTTTATATCGATTTTTAACAATTCACTCCTGATTATTACCATTTTTGCCACCTTATAAGCCACTTCGTCGCTGTTTGGTTTACAATATCAAATGTTTATGAGACTTTATAAACACCCCTCCCCTCATGAGGCGGGTGCCGGCCGGAATCCGGGAAATTGCTGTGTATCTCGTGAGGGTGAGTTAATTTTTAAAAATAGAAAATTATCTTAATAATAAATTGTATTATCAAAAAGAATTACATCGGGAGGCATTGATATGGACTATTATACAATGAGAAAGGAAATTATCGGCATCATTGCTGATATTGCAGTTGATAGAGATCTTTCTGAGCTGGATGATAATGTAAAACTGAAAGCACAACTTTGTTTGGATTCAAAGGATTATATAGATGTTGTGAAGCAATTAAAGAGAAGATATAAAGTCAGAGTTCCTGAGAAAGATTACCGCAAACTGACAACAATCAGAACGTGTATCGAATATTTGAGTCCCAGATTATAATTTTTCAGCGATAATTATTGGTCTTCTTCAAGTAAAGGCTGAAAGTTCATATCAGATCAGTTACGAATTGATGCAAATATTTATCTCGGGACAGATGATTCCTGTTCTTTCATGCGGATTTTTTCGTCCATGACCTTCAGGTATGTTTTTTTGATTTTATAAAAATCACTGACATTTTTTTTGAAGACATCATAAATATACCGGCCTGCTTTGGCGTCCATATTAACATAAAAATCGAAGACGTTAATCAGCACTTCTGGATCCCTGACATCCTTGAAACGTGTGGGGCTGATATCAGCATGAATGGCCTCTGCCTTTATAAAAGGAAGCAATGATTTATGAATTAATACAGCGGCGACATTTTCAAAATACAACAGACGCCAGTCGTCACCGGCTTTCAAAAAATCGAAAATGAGGTTCATCTGCCGGTAATGAATGATTGCAATCCTGAAGGGATATTTTTCCCTGAACCGGCGGATGTCTTCTGCATTGATGCGTTTCATCGTAAATTCCATATAATCGGGGAAAACCTGATTTCTGTAAAGACCGCCGCGGGGATCAATGAAGACCTTGTAATCGGGATAAAGAGCCCATACCAGATAGCCCCCGATACCATAGTCATTGAATATCGGACCTTCCAGGTGGTGCTTTTTCAGGAAAGCGACTTCCTTTACCGGAGCATAATTATCAATTCCCGCGCCGAACCACTTGTTGTCGATGCCCTGTCTTATTGTAACCCAGGGAATAATGATGAAAAGGAAAGCAATAAACAATAACGAAAAAAAGGTTGCGCCTGCGGGAATACTTCTGAATTTCAAACGGTGAATCAACAGGTAAAACAAGAAGAAGAAAAAGGCAAGGGGAAAGAAGTAACTTGCCCGGCTTGTATCCATGCCTTTCCAGTAAAGGGCGAAACTGATGAGCAGCAGGGTAAAATCGCATAACCGTTTTTTAACCCATTCATTAATGGAGAGCCCGGTCATGGCAATAAACATCAGAGTCATAATCCATGCGGTAAAATGAAAGCTCAGGAAAGGAATTTTTATCCCTTTTAAATACGGCCATAAATTTGTGTAAGCCGCAATGAATCTGTCGTACTGTCCGGTATAGCTTGCCGAACCCATCGCGCTCATTGCGGTCGGGAAGAGGCTTATCAGGTAGTTTATTCCATACGGATTCAAGAGCGTTGCCGCTATTGATAAAAGAAATGCGAATCCGAAGTGAACAAGGTTTCCTGTTGTGAATGATTCCCGGGGAAAGAAAATCCTGTTTAAAATCTCACCGGCAAAGGCAAGGGCCAGAAAAACAAGACCCACAACAAAAGCTCCATGCAGATTAACCCACAGGGCGAAAATCAGAGGATAGAGATAGAAAAGAAATATTTTCCGGTTCAGCTTGACGGAGAAAAAGATAAATGCCATCCAGCAAAACAGAAGAGGGGAGAACAATTCCGGTTTATAGCAGCGGAAGGTGGGGGAACAGGCAATGGCAATGGCCGCAATAATGGCCACGATGTTTACATCGAGGCGCTGATTCAGCAAACGCAGAAACAAATAAAACGAAAGAAAAATTCCTCCGAATATCAGCCACTGAAAAAGCCACAGGCTGAATCCCCCCATGAAATGATAAAACAGGTAAATAGCTATGCTTCCCAGACAGGTATTATAAATCCAGGTCGGGTCTGTTGGTGTCCAGGAAAAAACCGAAAGATCCATCTTCAGCGTATGATGGGTCAGATAATATTTGCCGTGTGCGATTTGCCACCACATATCGTAATCCAGTTTGTCCGCCGGATAGTCCAGTAAAATCAGGATGGGAAGCAGGGCTATGATAAACCACTTGAGGCAGGAAGAAGATAAAAGTTTTTCCGAAAAAGCTGAAAAAGAAGATGTTTTCATGGCAGGACGACTTGCAGCATCAACCTTATTATTTAAAGGAATATTATTTTCATTTTCGCTTTTTTTATTCATTGAAATCCTTTTGTTGACTGCTATTAGCGGGAATCCTTGCCTGTTTCGGCAAGCTCTTCCAGAAGGCCCGGGTTAATCAGCCTGATGTTCACGCCTTCTTCCTTTATTAGTTTTTTGCGCTTCATATTCCCCAGTGCGCGGGAAAGCGATTCCGGTCCCGTACCCAGGAGATTGGCCAGTTGCACTTTGGAAATATTCAGTTTGATTAAGTCCTTGTTTCCCTGCTCCCGGGCAAGATACAGTAGATAAGCAGCGAGGCGGCCCGGTATTTCCTTGAGCGACAGATTTTCCACCTGGATGGTAAATTCCCGCAGGCGCGAGGAAAGCAGAGCCAGAAGATTCATCGTGAGGGAAGGCTTATTCGTTATCAGTTGGATGAATTTATTCCGGTCGAAAAACAAGAGATGGCTTTTGGAAACCGCCCTGGCGTTGGCGGGAAATGATTTTCCGGAAAAGACCGGCACGGCG
This sequence comes from uncultured Smithella sp., assembly GCA_964394185.1. Classification (GTDB taxonomy): domain Bacteria; phylum Desulfobacterota; class Syntrophia; order Syntrophales; family Smithellaceae; genus Smithella. Next base: position 8,143 of record CAYMWM010000022.1, on the reverse strand, counting down.
CCTATGGTGTCGCCTTCCGGCACAATATGGAGGATCTGCTCTTTTCCCTCGGGTGAGAGTTTGTAAACACTGACACTGCCCGCGGCAACAAGATAAAAGCCGTTACCTTCATCTCCGTCATAAAATATGACATCGCCTTTGTTGTAATATTTATCGACTGCTATTTTTTCGATTTCTGTGATATATTCTGCCGGTAGTCCACCGAAAAGCTGGCTTTTTATCAGAATATCACGCGCTTTTTTCATAGTTTAAGTCCTTTAAACAAAAAATATATCTTTTTCTTAACATAAGTCAAGGTTTCTCGAATTGGTTTTAACTATACTGGCAAACAAAGAACAAAAACACTTTTTGGGGAGGTTTCACATGTTTTGTTATCAGTGTCAGGAAACAGTAAAAAATGAAGGCTGCGGCATCAGGGGTGTCTGCGGCAAGACGGAAGAAACAGCCAATCTTCAGGACCTGCTGGTTTATGCGCTCAAAGGCATCGCCATCTATGCCCGGAAAGGCAGAGAAGCAGGAACACTGGACAGCAAATACGGACGTTTTGTCATTGAAGCGCTTTTTGCGACGATTACCAATGCTAATTTCGACAGCGACAAGATTGTTGCGCTCATTCGTGAGGCGCTGAAATTACGGGATGAGTTAAAGGAAAAATACGGCGCGGGTATGCCGGGTAATCTGCACGATTCGGCTGTGTGGTTCTCCGATGATGTCGCGCAGTTCCATAAGAAAGCCGCCGAAGTCGGGATTCTCTCCATTGAAAATGTGGATGTCCGGTCACTCAGGATGCTTTTGATTTACGGCATCAAGGGAATTTCCGCCTATGCGGAACACGCCGCCACTCTGGGCTTTGAGGACGAAAAAATTTATGACTTCCTGATGGAAGCGCTGGTCTCGACGACGAAAGATTTAAGCGTCGATGAAATGGTGGCGCTGGTCATGCGGGCAGGGGAATGCGCCGTCAACACAATGGCCCTGCTGGATAAGGCCAATACATCCACGTACGGGAATCCGGAAATATCCAAAGTCAATATCAGTGTCAGGAATAATCCCGGCATCCTGATTTCCGGCCATGATCTCAAGGATATGGAAGAACTGCTGAAGCAGACAGAAGGAACCGGTGTGGATGTTTACACGCACGGCGAGATGCTGCCTGCCAACACCTATCCCGCATTCAAGAAATACACTCATTTCGTGGGCAATTACGGAAACGCCTGGTGGAAACAGGCTGAGGAATTCGAGTCCTTCAACGGTCCTATATTAATGACCACTAACTGCATTATTCCGGTGAAGGATTCCTATAAAGACAGAATTTTTACGACCGGAGTTGTCGGTTATCCCGACCTCAAACATATCGGGCCCAGACCCAAAGGCGGGACAAAGGATTTTTCCGAGCTTATCGCACTCGCGAAAAAATGCGCGCCGCCCACTCAGATTGAAACGGGCGAACTGGTGACGGGATTCGGCCACAATCAGGTGCTGGCTCTTGCCGACAAGGTTGTGGAGGCGGTAAAATCCGGTGCCATCAAACGTTTCATCGTCATGGCCGGCTGCGACGGACGGCACAAAACACGTAGCTACTATACGGATGTCGCGCGTGAACTTCCCCCCGATACGATTATCCTGACGGCGGGCTGCGCCAAGTACCGCTACAATAAACTGGCGCTGGGCGACATCGGCGGGATTCCCCGGGTGCTGGACGCCGGACAGTGCAACGACTGCTATTCGCTGGCCGTTATCGCGCTGAAGCTAAAGGAAGTTTTCGGGCTCAAGGATATTAATGAACTGCCGATTTCCTTCGACGTAGCTTGGTACGAGCAAAAGGCCGTAGCCGTTCTGTTGGCGCTGCTTTTCCTGGGTGTAAAGGGAATCCGACTCGGGCCGACGCTTCCGGCGTTTGCATCGCCCAACGTCCTCAAGGTTCTGGTGGAGAATTTCAACATCAGGCCGATTACGGACCCTAGGACCGATGTTGACGCAATGATTCAGGGACAATAAATATCTAAGAGGTGCCGTTATGAAAAAAATATTGAGAAAAATTATCGAGATTGACGACGATTTGTGCAACGGGTGCGGGCAGTGCGTGACGGGATGCGCCGAAGGCGCTCTGCAAATCATCGACGGCAAGGCCAAAGTTGTTTCAGATACGTTCTGCGACGGCCTTGGAGCCTGCATCGGAGAATGCCCGACAGGAGCGCTGAAGATTGTCGAGCGCGAAGCCCCTCCGTTTGACGAAAAAGCCGTCAAACTGCACCTGGAGAAAAAGGAAAATCTGACTTTGCCGTGCGGTTGTCCTTCAACGCATATCCAAATTTTTGACTCGCCTTCCACCTGCGAAGCGGCCAATAAGCCCGCGCAGATGGAAAGGACAAAAGAAGCAGAATCGTATCTCACGCACTGGCCGATTCAGATAAAACTCATACCGGCTCATGCCCCCTTCCTGAAAGGCGCCGACCTGCTGGTCCTCGCGGACTGTGCGGCCGTCGCCTTTCCCTCCCTGCATCGGGATTTGATTAAAGGAAAAGTGGTCATGATGGGCTGCCCGAAATTCGACGATACCGATGAGTACGTGGAAAAATTCGCCGACATTTTCAAAACCGCGGGAATCAAAAGCGTCACCACCGTTGTGATGGAAGTGCCCTGCTGTTCGGGATTGCCTGTCATTATCAAAAAGGCTATGGTAGAGGCGAATAAAAAAATCCCGATGAAGGAAATCATGCTGAGCCTGCGGGGAAAGATATTGAAGGAACATTAGGGAATCAGACAGGCCTCGCGATGTTTAAAATGGAAATTGAACTCTACACCGTCAGAAAAATGATTGCACTTTACTGCCGTGGTCATCACGGCAGTAAAGACAATCTTTGCCCGGAATGCGGCGGGCTTCTTGCCTATGTAAAAGGGCGGCTGGAGAAATGTCCGCTCAAAAAAAATAAGCCCTGGTGTTCAAAATGCACCGTTCATTGCTACAAGCCGGACATGAGGGAAAAAATCAGGGCAGTGATGAGATATTCCGGCCCCCGGATGCCGTGGCGCCATCCGATACTGACTGGTAGACATTACTTGTCGGGTAAAAAGTAGCAAGGGGGAAGTAGCAAGGGGGAAGTAGCAAGGGGGAAGTAGCAAGGGGCAGGGGAAGTTCAGAGTACTAAGTACAAAGTATAAAAAAACTAGTAAGGTGTTCCGGATTTCCATAATGATAAATAATATTTTTTTTAACATTTGTATAACTTTTCTCATTTAACGTTTATTGATTTCCAACGTCTGGTCGCCATGGACCATTAGTGTAATAACGGCGCTTGTATGGTGTGGCTGTACCATCTATTTCAGCTATTTTAAATTCCTCATTTGTAGTCAGAATATAAAGGTCTCCGCAACCACAGCGATAGTAATCTCCCTCTTCAGCATGCCTTTCAATTATATAATCAATTGCTTTACATTGCTTTTTCCGGCAAATAGGTAGTGATTCTGTTTTTCCAAAAAAGAACATCAAGTAATAAGCAACAACCGGCAATAAACATCCAAAAAGAAATACAAATATAGAAACTAATAGGGACTTCGGATGTAATATCCAAATCGCACATTGTCCACACAACAATATGAATCCTAAATAAAATATGTCAAAAAATGTAATACGACCGAAATTATTGTTTACACTCACAACACATGCTCTCTGCGGGTTTAATTTTGCAAACTGAACCCGATATTTTATTTAGCGTTATTTTTCTTGAAAAAATATTTTGGAGAATTTTGGTAGTTTATAACAGAAGAAAACAAAAGGTTCAATCAGAATGATTAAGTATAATATCCGTGGTTGACACGGGAAAATGATTTTCTTATACTCTTCTTAAAGTCACACATTACCGGCAAAATTCAACACGCTTATATTGTGCAGGATGGAGGTGAAATTGCAGATCTTCCGGCGGGCATTAAAGATGGTCATCGTCTTGGCGGCGTTTCTGGCGATTATGTCATGTACCGCCCAGTATGCGCTGAATCCCAAAATGGATATGAAGGTCATGCCCGATCCGCTCCAAAGCAAACTGACGGCGCCGGACAAATCCGAAGATATGCTGCTCACCCTTTCGTTTTCCGGCGGCGGCATACGGGCGGCAGCCCTTTCCTACGGTGTTCTGGAAGCGCTTGACCGAGTAGAGATTCCCGCGCCAAAGACTCTCTCCAATCCTCAAAATCCGCCTGTCAGGCATACGCTGCTTGACGAAGTGGATTTAATCAATGCCGTTTCCGGCGGCAGTTTTACCGCGGCCTATTACGGATTGCACGGCAGGGACACTTTAAAGGACTACCGGGAAAAAGTTTTGTTGCAGGATTTTCAGGTCGGCCTCATCCGCCTGGCCATCGATCCGGAAAATTGGGTGCGTTTATTGTCCCCCCGTTTCGGAAGAAGCGACATCGCGCAGGAATATTATGACGCCATGATTTTTCACGGCGCAACCCTCGGCGATCTGGCGCGCGGGAAGGGTCCCGCCGTCAACATTCTGGCAACCGACTCCAACGATGGCATCATCTTTCCGTTTATTCCCGGCCAGTTCGCCCTCATCTGTTCGGATTTCGAAAAATTCCCCCTGGCGCGCGCTGTCGCGGCATCTGCGGCTTTTCCGGGCGTTCTCACGCCGGTTGTCCTCAAGAACTACGCCGGTCAATGTCAATACAGCCCGCCCGCATGGATGACCAACGCCCTTGCCAAACCCGATCCGGCAAGCCGCGTGTATTACAAAGCCCTGATGACCAAAACCTATCTTGATCCGGAAACAAAGCCGTACATCCATCTGATTGATGGCGGCGTATCGGATAATCTCGGCATCCGCAATGTTATGGAAACCATCGAGGCCATGGGCGGCATCCGGGAGGTTATGAAGGAACAGAGAATTACCGATGGTACCAAACTGGTTTTTATCATCGTTGACGCGCAGACCAAGGATAGAAAACGCTGGAGGCTCCTTGACGAGATTCCAGGACTGGCGGCGATTCTGGGCGCATCTTCAACTATCATGATAAACAAGTACAACTTCGAAACGATTGATCTGCTGCGCCGTTTTGCGAAGGAATGGACATCTGAACTGGAGGCGGCCGGAAATAAGAACGTCGGAATCTACATCATTCATGTTTCCTTTGACGCGTTTCCCGACCAGGCTGAAAGAGAATACTTTCAGAAAATTCCCACGGCTCTGACATTGCCGCAGGAGCAGGTGGACAAATTGCGCGAAGCAGGAGGCAGGCTCCTTTACGCGCAGGAACCGTTCATGCTGCTGGTGAAAGACCTCGGCGGTAACATTCAGGAGGCGGGAAAATAAAAGAGCGGAGTTCGGAGTACAAAAACCTGTATGATTGTGTTTGGATTTGTCCATATATTTTGTATCAAGAATCACACCTAACGATATTTGCCTGATTGAATATAAACATTTGAAAGCTTTAATGCTCTATGGTAATAAATTTATTTAATGAAAGAGGTGTTCGCATTTTACTTATGTATGAGCTTTTTTCTACAAAATTCAAAAAAGTATATTTTTTAACATATGAGTTCAATCTTAATAGAAATTTTAGTAATCTTTTTTCTCATCATTTTAAACGGTTTACTTGCATTATCTGAATTGGCCCTCGTTTCAGCAAGGAAAACAAGATTGGAGCAACTTGCAAAAGAAGGTAATTACAAAGCTAAAATTGCCCTTGAACTTGTAAATACCCCGGAAGATTTTTTATCCGCCATACAAATAGGGATTACCTTCATTGGTGTTCTTGCGGGTGCCTTTGGTGGCGCAACCGTTGCTGAATTGCTTGATCAATATTTTCAAACTTTTCCTCTGATCTCAGTTTATGGTGAGACGATGAGCGTAGCCATTGTGGTTGTCTGCATAACTTATTTATCTGTGGTGATTGGCGAACTCATTCCAAAAAGATTGGCTCTCAATAATCCGGAATATTTGGCCTGCCTTGTTGCTCCAGTGATTTATCGCCTTTCCATCATAATACATCCCCTTGTTTCTCTGTTAAGTGGTTCTTCAAATATTTTGCTTCGCATTTTCCGTGTAAAAAAATCTTCAGAACCCATTGTAACCGAGGAAGAAATAAAGCTTTTAATTGACAAGGGAACACAGGATGGAACATTTCAGGAATTTGAACAAGATACTATAGAACGTGTTTTTCGTTTGGCAGACCGCCGTGTTGTGGTACTGATGACACCGAGGGCGGATATCGTCTGGCTTGATATTAATGAAAATCAGGAGGAAACAAAAAGGACAATAGCCCGGAATAAATATTCCGCTTATCCCGTGGCTAGAGATTCCCTTGATGAAGTTGTCGGGATTATCAGAGGAAAAGAACTGCTTTCACTGATTTTGGAGGGCAAACCTTTTAAATTAAAAGATATATACATTGAACCTCTTTATGTTTCGGAAACAACGCCGGCAGTCAAAGCAATGGAGTTATTTAAGAAATCGAAAATTCATATTGCGCTAGTGGTTGATGAATACGGTGCCGTGCAAGGCCTTGTTACATTTGGCGACATATTGCGCTCTGTTTTTGAAGATGTGGAAGATCCAGCTGAAGGTGAAAGAGAAATTATAAAAAGAGAAGACGGATCTTTTCTAGTATCAGGAAGCCTGCCGTTGGATGAATTCATGGACTATATGGAAATCAGAAGACTAAGAGAAGAAGAACAAGAGGGCATGAATACCGTTGGCGGTTTTGTAATGGCCAAACTCGGAGAGGTCCCGTCGGAAAGTCAATATTTTGAATGGAAGAATTTAAAATTTGAAGTTCTCGATATGGACGGGAGACGAGTCGATAAAATTCTGGTTTCACGTTTATAAAACGTAATTCAGCGGGGAATCATTGATTATTTGTCGGAGACTAAGGTGCTGAATTGCCACGCCTATTGAGAGAAGGCTCGCAAAGACAGAATTGTGAGTGAAAAAAAATAGTTCAAACTGGCTCTGTTTTGCGCTGGTTCAGCCAAGTCTTTTCGACTTGGCTGAATATAATAAATATATAATGAATTAACGAACAGTCGAGTCAAAAAGACTCGACCGAACCAAGGCAAGGCGTCAACCCGGCGCAGGCCGGGAACCAGGAGTAAATAATACTGGATTGCCCGGTCAAGCCGGGCAATGACAAAAAAGAAAAAGCATTTTTTTCTAGAAATTATGCGGGCCGAATCCGGGTTTGAAATCCATCTTGTCAGCGGGGTAGGGTTTGAGAAGGGAAAGCAGACCGGCGGCGTCAGCCGCATCGCCCTCCAGCCAGGCTTTTTCCTGTTCACCGGACAGAATAACCGGCATGCGGTCATGAACGGGGGCGATAAGCTCGTTGGCGGCAGTCGTAATAATGGTACACGTATTGGTTTCTTTTTTATCCGGCGACATCCATGTTTCGTAAAGTCCCGCAAATCCGAAAGGACGTCCCGATTTCAGGTAATAATACAGCGGCATTTTTTTACTGCCTTCCGTCTTCCATTCATAAAAGCCGTCGGCGACGATAAGACACCGTCTTTTTTTGAAGGCATCGCGGAAGCTTGGTTTTTTATCCACGGTTTCCGAGCGGGCGTTAATCAGTTTGTTGGCGATGGACGGGTCTTTTGACCAAGAGGGAATCAGTCCCCACCTGAAACAAGCAGATTTTTGCCCTCATGATGGATGACGGCGGGTATCAACTGGCCGGGCGTTATGTTCCAGCTGGATTGATGTTCGCAGAATACATCCTGAACATTGAAATCTTTCTGGATATTCTTTAAATCGGTTATAAGTACGAATCTTCCGCACATTAATTTATCCTTTACATTTGATAGATTATAGGACTGTTGAAAAACGCTCATCTGCTGCGTTGCGCTTCAAACCGCACCGCTCAACGTATTTTTGTATACGCCTCGCGGTTCGGTTTTCGCGCGCCTTGCATCTGAACATTTTTGAACAGCCCCTAAAAATAGGATTTTAAAAATTAATTATACCAGATTTCCCGCTGACTGGCGAAGCTTTAATGGAACGGTTTGAAACCGTTCCCTGCATCCGGGCATTAACAACGATTTGCAGATTTATCTTGACAATAGGACGTTCGTCCTATATACTGGTTTCATGAAGAAAAGAATGAACATAAGCGCCGTTGAGCGGAAATTTGCCCTGTTTTTCCGGGA
>CAYMWM010000021.1:20881-40249 GCA_964394185.1 uncultured Smithella sp. | reverse complement strand
CTTTAATGATATAAGCAAAGTCATCCTCGGCTACGGTGCGTAAATCAAAAAGAATTTCATCTTCATCCACGCGGGCGATGATGGGCACTTCCAGTTGGCGCAGTTTTTCTTCCATTTTGGTAGCCGGTAGTTTCTTACTTTTGATGGCAACTAAAATCGTCGGAATCTGCTGGGTGGGCAGAGACCCGCCGCCGGCTGCCGCGAAATCTTCGCGTATCGAATATTGCATTAAGTCCAGATTTTCCTGCTGTAATTTGGCTATTAATTTGAGAGCCCGTTTTTTCACGGCGGTAATGGATTCGGTCAAGGCCTTTAACGCTCTTAATTTTTTCACGGCTTCGGCAGGATTCAGATAGTGCATCAAGGTGGCCTCCAGAGCGGCCAAGGTGAATTTATCAATGCGTAGCGCTCGGTTTAATGGATTCCGTTTGATTTTTTCCAACGCATCTTTTTTGCCGACAATGATTCCCGCCTGCGGACCGCCAAGCAGTTTGTCGCCGCTGAAGGTAACCACATCAACTCCGGCGTCCAGCCTTTCATGTACTGTGGGTTCGTGCTGAAGGCCATAAAGGTCAAGGGCTATCAAACAACCACTGCCCAGATCGTCCATGACCGGAATGCCGCGGCTTTTACCCAGAGCGACCAGTGAGGCAATATCTGCCTCTTCAGTAAAGCCGACAATACGGAAATTGCTGGTATGAACCTTTAAAATCAGGCCGGTATTATCATTGATGGCTTTTTCGTAGTCGCTCAGACGCGTGCGATTGGTCGTGCCTACTTCGCGCAGAAGGGAGTTACTCTTGTTCATAATTTCGGGAATGCGGAATTCACCGCCGATTTCTATGAGCTCGCCGCGGGAGACGATGGCTTCTTTGGCTTCGGCCAGAGTGTTAAGAACGAGTAAAACAGCAGCCGCGTTGTTGTTGACGATTAACGCGTCTTCGGCTCCGGTGAGAGCGCAAATCAATTTGTTTACGTGATCGTAGCGCTGACCGCGTTCTCCTTTGGCCAAGTCGAATTCCAGATTTGAATAGGATCTGCCCACTTCCATGATTCTCTGCAGGGCTTCGGGGCAGAGCGGTGCGCGCCCCAGGTTTGTGTGCAGAATAACGCCGGTGGCATTGACAACACGGCGAAGGCTGTAGCGGTATAATCCTTTGATGGAGCGTTCTACTTCCTGAGCGACTGCTGCCGTATCCAGAGATAGTTTCTCCAACTCTTTTTTAGAGGCATTGACAACCTTGTCCCTTAGCTTTTGCACAACGGTCCGGCAGGATTCCTTGACGATATCGCGCGGCGCCAGGTCATAGATGTTCTGTTTTTCCAGGATAAGAAGTACCTCATCTATTTTGGGCAGTTGTTTCAACAATTCTTTTCTGAAATCATCCATAATTACAAAGATCCTTTCGACGTTATCCGATGTTGGCCTGTTTGCGGCAGTAGTCACGGAAATTATTTACAGCGATAAAAAATTCCCTCATCATGATGACCCACAGATAGCGCCCGTAAGGCGTCAGGTGCAGGTAGGGAGGAAAGTAGCGGAATGCCCTGACGATTTCAAAGGCGGCTATTTCCTTCCACATGGTTTTTAAAAATTGGCCATTGTATTTTTTCTGCAGGGCTTCGATATCAAGTTTGGTGCTGAACAATTTCATCATGAAATCATAGTTCATCTGAGCGTGAAGATCGAACTTGCGGGAAGCCTGCAGGGGCAGATTCCCCTTCTCCAGAGAAGCGATATAGCCTTCGATATCAAAAGTATTGGAATAACAGGTACCGTGCAGGTAGCCGATGGCTCCGCTGCCCAGGCCCGCGTATTCTTCAAAGTCAACAACGTATTCGTCAACCAGTGATTCTTTGCGGGAGAAACACCAGGCCGAGGAAAAATCATAAGATTTTTCCAGACGCCGGACAATCAGCTTGTATAATTTCTGCTCTCCCTTGAAGTTAACTCCTCCCACGGTTTTTTCCATGATTGCCTGTGTTAAGGAGGAAATCATTAAAGGGTAGAAGGTGACCTGATCCATGTTCAACTTAAGCAAAACCGCCAAATCTTCATCAAGCATTTGGGGAGTCTGGCCGGGAAAATTAAAAATCATATCGGCGTTCAATGTATGAAAAAAGCCTTGCGTATTTTTTAACTTCTCCGCGATTTCTTTGCCGGAACCGTATTTTTCATATCGCCCGATTTTTTTAAGCATATCATCATTGAATGTTTGAACCCCCACGGAAAGTCTTTTGACTTTGCTTTTTTGTAGGATTTCAATATTACTTGAAGTCAAATGATTGGGATTTGTTTCCACGGATATGTCTTTTATCGGGAAAAGTTCGCCTGCCAGGTGAAGTGTTTCGGCGAGTTCATCAATCAGCACGGTCGGCGTGCCGCCGCCCGCGTAAATCCCTTCGAATTTGTAGCCTTTTTCGTGATAAAGTTTGATTTCCCGCCGCAGAGCTTTAAAATATTTTTTGGTCAGCGGTTCTTTAAAGGTTACCCGATGAAAGGAGCAGTAGGGGCAGAGTTCTTCGCAAAAAGGAATATGCAGATAGAGAAGGCGTTTTTTTTCGTCATTGCAGGACGGCAATTCAGGCAAAATCCCTTCATCAAACTTTAAAGAACGGGCAAATTCCCGTTTGACAATTTTTGTAACTATTTGATTAATCAAAATATAACCTTATAACAGAAATCATAAAAATCTTCTTTTTTGTTGTTTAGCAAAAAATATATGCTTATTGCAAGCTACAATTGCTTGAAATAACGAAGAATAGGTGATAAATGACGCCCCAAATAAATTTTCGGTGAAATTTGTGTCCACAAAAATTTTTACATTATGGAATGATGAGGGCTTAAATAAGGAAGATACACCTGTCTTAAGAAAAAAATCAACGGAATTGTCCATTCCCTTGGATAAGGAAGGGCGCGAAATCATTAAGACATTGGTAGAATCCTTTCTGGAACGAGATGACGCGGTGGGACTTTCCGCTCCGCAAATCGGCATAAATAAAAGAGTCATTGTTTTCCGCACTAAGGGATTTGATGAAGAAGTATCCAAAAGAAATAAAAACGATTTCGAGGTTTTGGTCAATCCGCGGATTAATCAGGCACGCGGAGAACTGGTAACCATGGCCGAAGGATGCCTTTCCTGCCCGGAAATTCAGGTAGAAATAAGCCGTTTCCCGGAAATTAAAGTGCGCGGTTTTGATGCCAGGGGAGAGAAAGTCAATAAAAGGTATCTTGATTTTGTGGCCCGCATTATTCAGCATGAAAACGACCATCTGGACGGCAAACTGATTGTTGATTACGAAGGCAATGTGTTTTACCCTAAAAGTAAACAAAAATTCTTTGATAAGCTTTTTAAATAGTAATCAATCTTGAAATATATTTTTAGTTGTAGTAATTTTCACCAAAGTGGTCACGACAAGGTGAAATGCAAATATTTCACGCAAGTTGATTTCCCCATGAACAGAAAGTGGAATCAACAACGCTGTATTGACCATTTTGTCAGTGTGAAATTGTGTCAAAATATACTATTTATCCCAAATGCGGTCGCGTTGTACCGGGAAATTACGCTTTTCAAAAAAGTTATTTTGTTATCGTGTGATGCCTGATGCTTTTGTTGCCGTCATTTATTTTTGATTATTGGGTGAAATAAAATTGAAAAAAACACCTTTATATGAAAAACACGTTTCCCTCGGCGCAAAAATCATAGATTTTGAAGGCTGGGCAATGCCTGTGCAGTATACCAATGTTATTAACGAGCACAGGACAACCAGAAACGCTGCCGGTCTTTTTGATATCTGTCACATGGGAGAAATTGAGGTTAAAGGTCCGCAGTCACTGGATTTATTGCAGCTTGTCCTGACCAGAAATCTGGCCCAGCAAACAACAGGACAGGTTAAACTATCCGCCCTGCTCAATGAAGAAGGCGGTGTAATTGACGATTTAACCGTGTACAAAATGGATGAAAATTATTATATGCTGGTCACCAACGCCACACCAAGGGAAAAGGATTGGCAGTGGATTAATGATATCCAAAAGGATAAAAATTTCGATTGCGAATTAAAAGACATCAGTGATGAAACCGGTAAACTGGATTTGCAGGGACCGCGTTCCGAAGAAATTTTACAGAAACTGTCAGCGGCTGACCTGAAAAAGCTGAGTTTTTATCATTTCTGCAGAACGCATGTCGCGGGATTTGAGGCAATAATATCCCGAAGCGGTTACACGGGAGAGGACGGATTTGAGATTTATGCTCTGAGTAATGTTATCGGACCCATCTGGGATAAGGTGATGAATGCGGGTGCCGATGCAGGCTTAAAACCATGCGGTTTGGGCGCGCGCGACACTTTGCGCCTTGAAGGGGGCATGATGCTCAACGGTCAGGATATGGATGAGACGATTAGCCCGCTGGAAGTGCCTTATAGCTGGATTGTAGACGCCCAGAAGGAATTTATCGGATCCGCAGCGCTCAAAGCAAAACAAAAAAACGGCATTAAAAAGAAATTAGTGGGCATAGAAATGACCGGACGGGGCATTGCCCGCCACGGCTATAAGGTTTTTCACAGCGGAAAAGAAATCGGTGTTGTGACTTCCGGCACATTTTCACCCACATTTGAAAAAGCAATCGGTCTGGCATTTCTTGATATTGATTTCAGCGCACCGGATACTCAGATAGACATAGCTATTCGCGAGACAATGACTGCGGCAAAAATTGTCAAGCTGCCTTTTTATAAACGGTCAAAATAACATTAAGGAGGGGCATTATGTCCAAGCCAAACCCTACAGACAGATATTATTCCCGCGATCATGAATGGATAATATACTTTAGCGATGGAACAGCAACAATCGGCATAACCGATTATGCTCAGGAAATGCTCACGGACATTGTCTTTGTCGACTTGCCGGAAATCGGGCGAAAAGTTGTCCAGCATGCCACCGTTGCTGTTGTCGAATCGGTCAAGTCCGTATCCGATATTTTTGCTCCTGTCAGCGGCGAAGTCATTGATATCAATGCGGAACTGGAAGACACGCCGGAGTTGATCAATCAGGACGCTTTCGGCGATGGATGGATTGTGAAAATGCGTCTGTCCAATCCGGAAGAATTGACTATGCTGCTTACCGCTGCCGATTATGAAGACATGCTGAAAGAAGAAAAATAATTAAGAAAGAAGAATCATGAATTACTGTCCTCACACTCCCGATGACATTGTGCAAATGCAGTCTGCCGTCGGAATTTCTAATATTGACGAACTTTTTACCGATATTCCGGAAAAATTCAGATTAAAACAAATTCCGGACATTCCCGCCGCGCTGTCCGAACTGGAAACTTCGGCTGTAATGACCGCGCTTGCCGGAAATAATAAACTGCCGCGACTAACGTTGACGGGCGCGGGCGCCTATCATCATTTTATTCCGGCGGTTGTCGGACACATTACCGGACGCGCGGAATTTTACACAGCCTATACACCCTATCAGGCTGAAATCAGCCAGGGACTTCTTCAGGCCATCTATGAATATCAGACCATGATTGCCCATCTTACCGGAACCGAGATCGCCAACGCTTCGATGTATGACGGTGCTTCCGCGATGGCCGAGGCTGCAGTGCTTTGCGCAAAAATGTCGAACAGGACTAAAATATTAGTTGCCCGGTCTGTGCACCCTGAATACCGCCAGGTTTTACGCACATACTGTTGGGCTAACGGTTATACGATTATTGAATTGCCTTATGCTCCTTCCGGTCAGATTGATTTAAACGCATTGCAGCTCAAACTTGACGATCAGGTTGCCGCGGTGATTGTGCAAAGCCCGAATTTTTTCGGTATCATCGAAGATATTGCTCCGATTGTTGAAACAGCTCATGCAAAAGGAGCGCTGCTCGTGGCCGGTTTTACGGACGGCACTTCTCTTGGCGTTCTGAATCCGGCGGGAGCCGCAGGCGCCGATTTTGTGGTCGGGGAAGGCCAGAGCTTCGGCAATCCTCTTAATTATGGCGGACCGTATTTGGGTATTTTTGCAGCCCGTGAAAAATTTATGCGCCGGATACCGGGAAGACTTGTCGGGGCGACAGCGGACAAGAATGGCCGGCGCGGATTTGTGCTGACTCTGCAAACCCGGGAACAGCATATCCGCAGGGAAAAGGCGACGTCCAACATTTGTTCCAATGAAGCGCTTTGCGCGCTGGCAGCAGGAGTTTATCTGGCTGCACTGGGCAAAAATCTTAAAAAGCTTGCCGAACTGAATATTTATAAAGCTCAATATTTGAAACAAAGGCTTTTGGAACTTGCAGGCTGGAAGGAAGTATTTTCCGCACCGGTTTATAACGAATGTGTTCTGCATTGTCCCGATTCCGGGAAGGTTAACGAAAAACTTAAACATGAGGGAATCATCGGCGGCTATGAACTGGCTGGGGATTATCCGGAATTGGAGAACGCATTACTCTTTTGCGCCACGGAAATGATTTCCAAAACAGATATAGACAAGGTTGTGTCGATATTAAAGTAGGATCGGGAGATCAGGAATGGATTTGATATTTGAAATAAGCAGAACCGGACGCGTTGCCGCGGATATTCCCGCAAGCGATGTTCCCGCCGTCAACATTGAAAATACCATCGGCGCTAAATATCTGCGTAACGATCTGGATTTGCCGGAAGTTGCCGAGGTTGATCTGGTAAGACACTACACCAATTTGTCACGCCGCAATTTCGGCATCGATCTGGGTTTCTATCCCCTGGGCTCCTGTACTATGAAATACAATCCCAAAATTAACGAAAATGTGGCTGTTCTGCCGGGTTTCACCGGATTGCATCCTTACGCGGATGCTCAATATTCCCAGGGTAATCTGCAGTTGATTTATGAAATGCAGAAATATCTTTGCGGTATTTTCGGCATGGCGGAATTTACGCTTCAGCCTGCGGCGGGTGCCCATGGCGAACTGACCGGCGTCATGATGATTAAAAAATATTTTGAGAGAAAAGGCCAGAAGCGTCACATTATTCTGATACCGGACGCGGCGCACGGCACCAATCCGGCGTCCAGCGCGCTGTGTGGATTTGAAATCAGGGAACTGCGTTCCAACAGTGAAGGAGGCGTGGACATTGAACACCTCCGGTCTTTGATGACCGAAGATGTTGCTGCCCTGATGCTGACCAATCCCAACACGCTGGGACTTTTTGAACGCAATATTGAAAAGGTGGCGGCTATCATCCATGAAAAAGGCGGTCTGCTTTATGGCGACGGCGCCAACGCCAACGCTTTTTTAGGCAAAACCAGACCGGGGGATATGGGTTTTGATGTTATTCAGCTCAATCTGCACAAAACTTTTTCCACGCCGCACGGCGGCGGCGGACCTGGCAGCGGACCGGTGGGGGTGAGTAAAGAACTTGTCGATTTTCTGCCGGTGCCCCGCATTGTCAAAACAGATGACAAATACAACTGGTCGGAAAAATTTCACGACAGTATTGGTCGTGTCCGCTCATTTTACGGCAATTTCAATGTGATTGTAAAAGCCTATACTTATATCCGCTCACTGGGCGCCGAAGGCCTGAAACACGCGACGGAAATGGCCGTGCTCAACGCCAACTACATCAAGGAAAGGCTAAAACCTTATTTTGATTTACCCTATGACCGGATTTGCATGCACGAATGCATTTTTTCCGGTGACAGGCAGGTCGCGCAAAACGCAGTGCATACGAGCGACATCGCCAAGAAACTGATTGATTACGGTTATCATCCGCCGACCATTTATTTCCCGCTCATTGTGCATGAGGCCATCATGATTGAACCCACCGAAACAGAGAGTAAAGAAACGCTGGATACTTTCTGCGAAGCCATGATTGCCATCGCCAACGAGGCCAAAGAAAATCCGGAAGGTGTGAAAATCGCTCCGGTTACAACGCCGGTCGGCAGGCTCGATGAAGTACAGGCCGCCCGCAAGCCGGATGTCTGCTGGAAAAAACAATAATGATTCATCATTTCGGCTAGTCCCGGTATTTCGGCGGTAACGCGGCAATTTTTCTATATCCATCAACAAACATGTGGCAGCATCTATGAATCAGTTGAGCAAAAAACCGCAACTTCTGCGCAAACCTCCATGGCTGAAAGTCCGCCCTGCTTTTTCTGCGGAGTGCCGCAAAATAAAATCATCTCTTGCCGGGCTTCAACTGCATACCGTTTGTCAGGAAGCGGCCTGTCCCAATATGGCGGAATGCTTTGCCGGCGGTACGGCTACTTTTTTGATTATGGGAAATATCTGCACGCGGGATTGCCTGTATTGTAATGTCGGACACGGTGTTCCTTCGGCGGTTGACAAAAATGAAATCAACCATCTGATAGACGCCGTACGGAAGATGAAACTGGACTATGTTGTGATTACCTCCGTTACCCGCGATGATTTGCCGGACGGCGGAGCATCTGTCTTTTTAGATTGTGTCAATCAATTACGGCAGGAATATCCCGCCTGCAGGACGGAGGTTTTGATTCCTGATTTTAAGGGAAATCAAGCGGCTCTGGAAAAAGTGATTGCCGCCGGACCTGATGTCATCAATCACAATATGGAAGTGGTCAAGCCGATGTTCAAACAATTGAGGCCGCAGGGGAATTACGATATTTCATTGAAGCTTCTCCAACAAGTGAGTTCTTCTTCCATTGTTTCCAAAAGCGGTTTTATGATAGGCTTTGGCGAGAGCCGTGAGGATATTCTGCAATTGATTGATGATCTGGCCTCCGTATCGTGTGCGCGCCTGACCATCGGGCAGTATCAGCAGCCGACCCTGAAACACTGGCCGGTAGCCAAGTACTATCACCCTGATGAGTTTGCCGGGTTCAGAGAAATCGCCTATCAGAAAGGTTTTCAATACGTGGAGTCGGGTCCGCTGGTGCGCAGTTCTTATCATGCGGCGAGAGCAACTTAACTGGAGTTTTTATTTATTAGAGGTAAGTGAATGTCCGAAAAATATGATTTAATTATTATCGGCGGAGGGCCGGGCGGACTGGCGGCAGCCGAGATTGCCGCGGCAAAGAAAAAACGGGTCTGCATCATTGAAAAAGAAGGTTGGGGCGGCACCTGCACGCACCGGGGATGCATTCCCACAAAGGCACTGCTTAGCTGCAGCAAGTATTACGCCGATTTGAAAAAACTAAAGAGAATGGGAATCAATATAGGGGAGGCATCGGTTGATTATTCCGCAATCAAGAAACATCAGCAACAGATTGTGAAGGTTTCTGCTCTGGGCGCGCAAAAGATGCTCACCGATGCAGGGGCGGAAATCAAACAGGGCGCAGGCGAAATCCTTTCTCCTCAGGAAGTGCGTTTTACCGATGCGTCGGGAAAGAGCGAAACACTTTCGGCTCAAAATATCATGATTGCCTGGGGCTCCGTGCCGCAGGTGCTTCCCGGCATCAATCTTTCAGATAGAATTTTAACATCGGACGGCATCCTGAATTTAAATATGCTGCCGGCAAGCATCATCATTGTCGGCGGCAGCGTAATCGGTGTGGAATTTGCAACCTTTTTTGCCGAGCTTGGCGCTAAAGTCTCTATTGTGGAAATATTGGATAGAATTATCCCTCTTGAGGATCGGGAGTGCTCTGATCTCCTTAAACAGGAATTGATCCGTCTGGGCGTTATCATTCATACGTCAACAAAACTGGAGAACCTGAAAGACACAGGGACCGGCGTTTCCATGACGGCTCAAAAAGAAGGCAAACCCTTGGAATTAAATGCAGACTATGCTCTTCTTTGCACGGGGAGGAAGCCGTTAATACATTCAGAAGAATTAGACAAATTGGGCATTGAATATACAAAAACCGGAATCAAAGTAGATAAAAATATGATGACGAATGTGGCGGGCATTTACGCCGTGGGCGACGTTACCGGCGGGATGATGCTGGCGCATCGGGCAATGCAGCAGGCAAAAATTACCGCCGGACACATTCTTGGAGAAAACAATTTTGTCTATAATGAAAACGTCATTCCGTCTGTTGTATACAGCCATCCGCAGATAGCGCGGGTGGGTTACACGCAGAAGCGTGCCGAAGAAGAAGGCTTCTCGGTAGACATCGTTAAATCTCAATACAGTGCCAATATTATTGCCCGCGCCGAGTTGATGGGGCAGGGGTTTATCAAAGCCATTTTTCATCAGGATAAATTAATCGGTGCAACGGTTGTCGGTGAAGATGCGGCGGAAATGATTGCGCCGCTTGCACTGGCGGTGTCCAATGAGTTAACAAAAAAACAATTGCGTAGTTGGGTGCTGCCGCATCCGACGTTGAGTGAAATATTTGTACCTTTATTGGGTTGAAGACCAGGCCGCATTCAATCGGCTACCTTTGTTGGCACAGCCTGCCCCGGCGCAGGCCGGGGTCGTCAGCTTCCTCAACGTATAACCTAAAGGTCACAAGGTTATCATATACGCCTGCGGAGCTTCCTCCTCGCCGTCTCGGTATCCTGATGACTGCTACCTGGCGTTAATTTAGAAAATGAACAAAAGGAGCTTATTATGAAATTAATACATTATACATCCGTTACACCGACCCGTTTTGACGGTGAGAATGTCAAGGGAGTTGCAGGTAGGGTGGTAGCCGGCAAGGCTGACGGTGCGAAAAATTTCTGCATGCGGATTTTTGAGATTGCTCCCGGAGGGTTTACGCCGAAGCACGCCCATCCCTGGGAACATGAAATGCTTTTTCACTCGGGTACTGGAGAAATTTACGGCAACGGCAAATGGAATCCGGTCGGGTCGGGAAATACGGTTTTTATGCCGCCTGATGAAGAACATCAGGTGAGAAATACCGGTACAGAACCGCTGATTCTGGCCTGCCTTATTCCGTCAATCGCTCCGGAATTATAATGATCGCTTTGGCTGGATAAGCATATGTCCGGCATACTGACGCTATTATGAGTTTTGAAAAGCACCGCTATTTAATCTTCGGCATTCTCGGCGCCGCCTACATTCTGGTTTTTTTTCATCGTCTCGCTCCGGCCATTGTGGCGGTGGATATGATGAATGATTTAAAAACCGGCGGCGCGCTGATGGGCATACTGGCTTCCGCTTATTTCTATCCCTACGGCCTGATGCAGATTCCCGCGGGTCTGCTTGCCGATTCCTGGGGACCTCGCCGTTCGATAGCTTTCTTTTTCATTTTTGCCGCTGTCGGTTCCATTGCGCTGAGCGCTGCGCAAAGCGTAGGGATGGCTATTGCCGCCCGGATTTTAGTCGGCCTGGGCGTGGCAATGGTTTTTGTTCCGACACTGAAAATCCTGACGAACTGGTTCGAACCGGAAAAATATGTCCGCATGAGCGGTCTGTTTATGTCCATGGGCGGTATCGGAGCTTACACAGCCTCAACGCCTCTGGCGATGATGAGCGACGAGATTACCTGGCGCGGTGCCATGATCGTGATTGGTATTTTAACTTTTATTGTTTCCGCCCTGGTCTGGCTTTTGGTCAGAGATACGCCTGAACAATACGGGTATTCGCCTCTAGATAGATGCATGACGGCAATCAATTGTGAGGAGAAACAAATAGGACTGCTGGACGGCATATTTATAGTCATTAAAGACCTCAGGTTCTGGCCGACCGCCATGTGTGGTTTTTTCAGCTCGATGGTTTTGTTGAGTTTCAGTGGTCTATGGGGTGGTCCTTTCCTGATGCATGTCTATGGCATGTCGCGCGCCAGGGCAGGAGGTGTGTTGTCCATGATGGCTCTGGGATTGATTATTGGCGCGCCTTTTATGAGCTGGCTTTCCAACAGGGTTTTTCATTCGCGAAAGAAAGTTCTGGCGCTCAGTCACTTCAGCGCCATGTGCGTTTTTGCGCCGATGACTTTTTTTACCGGCGGGTTTTCCGAAACGCAGCTTTATCTCTGGTGCTTTTGCTTTAATTTCTGCCTGTCCAGTCTGGTTGTTGTCGGCTACTCCGCGATTAAGGACTTTTTCCCAATACAGATATCCGGCACCGCAACAGGGGTACTGAACATTTTCCCCTTTGCCGGAGCCGCTCTCGGTCAGCCGCTCATCGGCTGGTATCTGGATTCAGTCGGTACCATTGGTGGCAAATACCCGGTGGAAGCTTACTCCACCGCTTTCAAGGCTTGTCTGATTTCTCTTTTTCTGGCTTTTTCGGCGGCGATGATGGTTAAAGAAACTTTTGTTCAAAAATCATTTTTACCCGGTGCGAAACAATAATCTGTTTGAAGCAAATGGATGTCAGGCTTGTTCTGCGTTAGCACTCTGCCGCACAAATTGAGCCGCGTTTTCACCGGCTAAATAACCGGTGGAAAAAGCTGCCTGCAGGTTGTACCCCCCTGTGTCGGCGTCAATATCCATCACCTCGCCGCAAAAGTACAAACCGGTAATTAACCGGGAAGCCATTGTACGCTGGTCTATTTCGGCAAGCGAAACACCGCCGGCGGTCACGATCGCTTTTTCCAGCGCCAGAGGTGATTTGATGTTAAACCGCAACGCCTTGAGGAGTTCGACAATTTTTCCTCTTTCGGCAGCGGTGATCTGATGCGCCAGTTTTTCCTGATCAATTCCGGTTAATTCGATAAACGGGTCAATCATCTTGGCGGGTAGATATTCTTTTATGATGCCGCTGATTTTTCTTTTGCTGAAATTATCCAAGTCCTTCTGAAGGCGCTTATGAAGCTGTTCCCGTGAAAGAGCCGGTTTCAAATCAATCAATAAACATACCGCATCTTTTTCCAGCGCTGTAACGACAGCCAGGCTCATCAGTAATATAATCGGGCCGCCCAGGCCGAAATGAGTAAAAAGCATTTCCCCGAAGCGGCTTTCAACGACCGGATGCTGCGGCGATTTTTTTTCTCCCCGCCCGTATATGCAGTCAGGCGTGAGCGTAGAATCAATAGAGGCGGCATCGCCGAAAAATGCCGTCGCGCGGACATTGCGCAGACTGACCCCCTGCATGGATTTAGCCAATGCCTGCTCATGCACAATCAGAGGAATCAGTGCTGGTTTAAGTTTCACGATACTGTGTCCCAAATTGGAGCTGATTTTGTAGCCGTCACCGGTGGAGCCGGTGGCAGGCCAGGTAGCGCCGCCCGTCCCCAGAATGACCGCCTTGCAGCGATAATTTGCGTTTTGGGTTTTAACACCGCACACGGCATTGTCTTTTGTTATGATACCGGTTACTTTCGTATTGAGTTTAATCCCGACGTGGTTTTCCGAAAGAAATTTCTTAAAGACATGCACAACATCGCGGGCGTTATCGGAAACGGGAAAGATTCTTCCTCCGCGTTCCACTTTGGTGGCAAGACCATGGCTGTTTAAAAAATCAAGCAGCTCAGAACGAAAAAAATTATGGAAGGCGCTGAAAAGAAAACGGCCGTTATCTCCGTACATGGAAATAAAATTTTTCAATTCTGCTGAATTGGTCAGATTGCAGCGGGTTTTGCCGCTGACGAGAATTTTTTTGCCGCAGCCATCTGTTTTTTCCAGCAGCAATACTCTGGCTCCTGTTTGTGCCGCACGGCCTGCGGCCATCAATCCCGCTGCTCCGCCTCCGACAACAATAACATCGCTGTATATTTCTTCTTCATTCTTCATCATATTTGCACTTTAGGAGGGCGTAACATAAAAGGATGTAACGGGTCAATCCGGTAAATTTAATTTATGGATCAAAAGTGGTAAAAAAAGTGCTGTAAATTGGAGGATGTCGTATTGAAATTACATTTTAACTCCTGCGGGTAAATTTCAAATTAATGAATATGGGGCTGTTGAAAAGCTCCATAATGTGGAGATTTGTTCCCCAGTGTTGGGGAATTAATGCTCTTTTTCTAAGCAAAGAATTAATCATATATGAAACAAAATAATTTTTATCATTCATTTCAAACAGATATAAAAACATTTTTATATTTCACTACTGGCATATAATTTGCTTAAACACGCTCGAAAATATTAAGACGGTAGTTCATTATGAAGAAACTTGTATTGCATATCATAGGCGTTTTTTTTCTTCTATCGACATTATCTTTTGCGGCCGATAATGCTGTTTCTTCTAATAAGATTGCTCCGGCCAAGGCAAATAATGTAAGGGCTGCCATGATGCTGGCTATCGGAAAAGTAGTTGAGATATCGGATGTATCCATAAAGATTGAACGTACTTTAAAAGGTGACGTTGAAATTATGGAATTTACTTTGGACCAACCTGTAACCAGTATTATGATCAATGATTCCGTGAAAATTGAGTACACTGAAATGGATGGCAAACAAACGGCGTTAAAAGTTACAAAAGCTACTGTGAAAAAAAATGAAGTTAAAGCACCGGAAGCAAAATCTGTTTCCGGTAAAAAATAGGTTGTTGGTAGAGGTCCCTTAATCAATAAGGGAAAATATTAAAATTATAAGTTAATTAAGAAGGAGGATTTTAAGATGAAGCGTTTAGTATTATTAGCAGTTGCATTTGTTTTTGCATTTTCAATGACAGTTTTTGCTGCAGAGAAGGCCGCTGCACCCGTAGCCGCTGACACCAAAGTAGTCGACACCAAGGCAGCAGACAAGAAGGCTGACAAGAAAGCTGACGACAAGAAAGCCGACGTAAAGAAAGCTGCTAAGAAAGCTGCTAAGAAAGCCGAGAAGAAAGCTGAAGAAGCTGCTCCCGCTGCTCCTACTGCAAAATAATTTGTAAAAATTATTTGAAATTAAAAAAAGGGACAGGATTTTCCTGTCCCTTTTTTGTTTGTCTCTAGTTAATTATATTAATTTTTGATATATATTAATTCGTGCTTAAAAAATATATCCAAAAAATTATAGCCTTTAATGACACAATAACCGTTCGGGTAAGGTTGATGATGCTTCTCATTATCGGCCTTACTTTCACGATGGCTATTTGGGGGATTATTCAGCTGACCGCTCTGGACAGGATATTGGTCGATCAGCAGGCAAAAAGGCTTGAAGGCGTAGCCGATACTATCAGCACCTTTTATCAATTTTTCCCGACTAAAAGGGGGCTTCGCGCCCTTGACTCGGCGCTGAAAGATTATGTGCAGAGTGATGTGCGTCTGGCAAGAATAGATATTTTTGATATCAGACATAAAAATGTTGATTATGTTGCCGGGGTCAGCCGGGTGCAATACGAGTGGCCTGACAATATTGTTGCTTCCTTAAGCGATAAAAATAAAGTGCGTTATATGAAAATAGAAACGGAAAGTGGTCCCGCGCTGGGTTTGCTTTATGCTGTTTCGGGGGATACAAAAGGTTCGCATGCTGTCGTTGGTGTTATTGGATTTACCCGCACCAATATGGAAATTATGAACATTGCCAGAGGTTTGTTGATTTTCAGCAGTATAGGTTTATTAATATTCATTCTTCTTGTGTTAGGTTTGAGTTATCGTTGGATTATCGGCAAGCCTCTTAATCTGATTATTCAGACGATTGATGAGTTTCAAAAGGGTGAATATAAAAACAGAATCTCCATTGTTCATAGTGATGAATGGGGGCAGATATCTAAACATTTTAACGATATGGCTGATGAAATTCAGGATGTCATGAATAGAAACATGGAACTCACCAGAAATCTGGAGGACCGCGTTCGCGAAGAAACCCTCAAGGTGGTTCAGTTGCAAAAACAGGTTGCAGATTTAAAACAATTAACCACATTGGGACAACTGACGGCTACTCTCGCTCATGATTTGGGTACACCGCTTCATTCTATCGGCGGCTTGTCAAAGCTTCTTCTGGAAAGAGGCGGCTGGCCTCAGGATGTCGAACATAAATTGAATTTGATTGTTCAGCAAACCCAGCGATTGGATAACGTTATTCAAAATGTACGCAAGGCCACACGCCTTCCGGAGCCTATTTTTGAAGTAATGACCGTTCAGCAAATTTTAAGTGAGACACTTCCTCTTGTTGAACCGTTCATGCATAAAAATAAAGTCAGGATTAGAGCTGATATTGGCGAAGGGACCAGTCCTCTATATGTGGACCGCTACCGTATTCAAACTGCTCTTATGAATATTATTCAAAACGCGCAGGAGGCCATGCCGCAGGGAGGAGAAATAAACATATCCGCTCAAACCATTTTATCCGATGATTTTGTGGCAATAACCATAGGGGATACCGGTCCGGGAATGACTCCCGATATGATTGAAAAGGCGTGCGAACCATTCTTTAGTACGAGACGTGAAGAAGGATTGCGCGGATTGGGGTTGGCTATTGTCCGTGACATCATTAAAACTCACGGCGGTAAAATGGAAATTAAAAGCTCTCCGGCAGCGGGAACATCTATTATTCTTTACCTGCCTGTGTTTAAGGACGACGAACGCAAGTTGTAACAAACTCACATCAAATAACATTAAACTATCTTAAAAGCCGTTTTTCAATGCTTTGAGGAATATTTTCCGTTTGTGGAAAATTTTTCTTCCAGCAGGCCATAGCGGCGAATCTTCAAGCGCAATGTTTTCCGGTCAATGTCCAGAAGTTGCGCTGTTTTGGATTGGTTCCACGAAGTCTCCTTTAATGTCTGTAATATCTTGTCCCTTTCCACGATTTCCAGTGGAGACCTATCGGGAGAGGCTGTTTCTTCCTCGAATTCTTCCTGCTGTGAAAAACGTTTGGGTAAATTTTCCGGAAGAATTATTTCAAAGGGTGAAAGCAATAGCGTTTGTTGAAGAACATTTTCCACCTCTCTGACGTTACCCGGCCAATCATATGCCATGAGCAATTCCAATGCCTTTACTGAAATTCTTACTTTAGGATATCCGAATTTTTTTAATAATGATTCTATAAGCAAAGGGATGTCTTCTTTGTGTTCTCTCAAAGGAGGCACACGCAAACGAACGATGAATCTGTATAAAAGATCCATGCGGAAACGGCCGGCATTGACTTCTT
Source organism: uncultured Smithella sp. (assembly GCA_964394185.1). Classification (GTDB taxonomy): domain Bacteria; phylum Desulfobacterota; class Syntrophia; order Syntrophales; family Smithellaceae; genus Smithella. The sequence continues at coordinate 23,405 of CAYMWM010000021.1, read as the reverse complement.
CATCAATATTTTTGTTAGCTGCCGCTAATACGCGGACAGCGGTATGATGCACGTCGTGACTGCCGATTCTTCTTATTTCTCCATTTTGCATAAACCGCAAAAATTTACCCTGCAGAGCTGTTGACATTTCCGTAATTTCATCCAGAAATACGGTTCCGCCTTCCGCCGACGCCAGCAATCCGATATGCTGATGATTGGCGCCGGTAAATGATCCTTTTTCGTACCCGAATAATTCGGATTCCAGCAAGTTGTCCGGGATGGCTCCGCAATGGACAACCACGAAAGGTTTATCCCGCCGTGAAGACATATTATGCAAGGAGCGGGCGGTTAATTCTTTGCCTGTTCCGCTTTCGCCTTCTATTAAAACACTCGCCGCCGCATCAGCAATGCGCGCTATTTGTTTATAAAATTCTACCATTGCCGCCGAGGAGCCGATTAATTTTGTCTCCGGGCTTGCCTCAGGCAGGTCAAGATTTAAGCGCCTTTCACGCAATTCCCTCACGTCAAGGACTTTCTTGACAATTTTACGGCAATCATCCGGTGAAAAAGGTTTGCTGATATAATCCCAGGCGCCAAGACTCAACGCTTCCATGGTCGTATCAAGGGAACCATAAGCTGTCATCAGAATAACCGGCAGGTCCGGCCATTTTTGATGAACCTGACCCAGAAATTGCAAGCCGTCCATTTCCGGCATGCGGATGTCGGACATGAGCAGATCAAACTGCGAAAGGTCCAGATTTAAAGCTTCCTTCGCTGATGTCTGGATTTTAACTTCATAACCGTCTCGCGCAAGAGCTTCCTGTAGAAATTCGCAGGCAACGGCATCATCATCAATAACCAGAATATTTTTTTTCATGAAATCTCCGTTTTTTTCGGGAAATTTATTAACGTCATTGTTTACATGTAATGTGCCTGTAAGTCAACATTTGCCCGCTTCCCATTCATTCTCTGTTTTATTACTGCAACGATAAATAAATATCATAGTTGCCCTGGAATGGCACGATGAAATCCGATGTGTTTTATATGATACTCTAAGAAAAATGGATTATCCATGTCTTATGGCTGTTTTAATAAAATGGATTTTAAATGAAATTGCCTGCGCATAAAAAATACGCGCAGGCAATTTTTTGTACTGCCGGAGGGAAGATGTTTTTCTATTTAAGCTGCTTGCTTGAATATCCCAGAACATTTCTGGCGACAATTAAGTGCTGAATTTGTCCTGTTCCTTCGAAAATATCGGTAATCTTGACATCCCTCATCCACTTTTCCGCCAGATTTTCACAGGAGAAACCGAGCGGTCCGAGAAGCTCGCAGCATTTCTGAACGATCAGTGTTCCGTAACGCCCGGATTTCGCTTTGGACATGGAGGCTTCCAGGTTGTTGAATTCCCCGTTATCCATCATCCACGCGGCGCGCCAGGTCAGGAGCCTCATGGCTTCCAGATTGGCTTCCATCATGTAAAATTCTTTTTCCGTCGAGCTTAGGTTGTTGGGATTCTTCTCATAATCAAGCTTGATCCCACTTTCTTCCATTTTTTCACGTGTCAGGTCGAGAGCAGCCCGGGTTACGCCGAGAGCCATGGAAGCAACCAGCGGCCTTGTGTTATCGAAGGTTTTCATGGCTCCTTTGAAACCTTCTGTAGACTGCTTGACTTCAGCGCTGCCCAGAATATTGTCTTTCGGTATACGGCAGTCATCCAGAACATATGTTCCTGTATCGGAAGCGCGCACTCCAAGCTTGTGTTCGAGTTTTTCCAGCTTGAAGCCGGGACGTCCCTTTTCAACCAGAAACGATTTAATACCAGCCTTGCCGGCGCTCCTATCCACCGTGGCCCAGATGACCGCTACCTCGGCGCGTTCCGCGCAGGTTACAAATATTTTTTCACCGTTGAGCACCCATTCATCGCCGTCGAGCGTAGCCCTTGCTGTAATGGAGCCGGAATCCGATCCTGAACCAGGTTCGGTAATGGCCATGGAAGCCCATTTTTCACCGAATTTTGCCATCTGTTCGTCGGTAGCCACTGCGGCGATGGCTGCGTTTCCGAGGCCAGCGTTCGGCAGCGATAACAATAATCCCAGGTCTCCCCAGCACATTTCTTCAATAATAATAACCGTGGAAAGATTTGAGCCCAATTTTTTGGTATCGGGTTTTTCAGGTTTTGTTTCCTCACCTTCTTTTTTCTTTTTGGGGCGGCTCATTACTTTAATGGAACGAAACATATCGAGTTCCTGCGGATATTTATGTTCGTTCTCATCATAATAACGTGATATTGGCCTAAGCAGGCTTGTTGCCATGTTATTCATGCCGTTTTTCACATCAATCATCTTTTGTGTCATTTCTAGATTAATCATAGTCTTTCCTCCTATACCATGGCCATGGCTTCAAGAATGGCGATGCCTCTGCCGTTGCGATAATATCTTTCCACAGGATTTTCACGGATATATCCGTGTCCGCCAAGAATCTGGACGCCATAATCCGTTATCTTCATGGTCATTTCTCCGGCATAGAGTTTTGCCAGATACGA
>CAYMWM010000021.1:0-20871 GCA_964394185.1 uncultured Smithella sp. | reverse complement strand
AGATACGATTCGCGCTTGGCATCACGTCCCGCCTCCAGAGCCGATGCCGCTTTCCATGTCATCAGTCTCATGGCGTCAACTTCATAGGCCATTTCGGCGATCATGAAAGCAATCGACTGTCGGCTGGCAATGGGCTCACCGAACTGTACACGTTCTTTTGCGTATTCGCGTGCATATTCATAAGATGCGCGTGATACACCGGTGCCGATTGCTGACATGGCAATGCGTGTTTTTTGCAGGAATCTGCTGTAATCGCACCCTTTTTCTCCTCCGACGCGATCATCGGCGGATACTTCACAATTTTCCAACACTATGGGATAGCTTTCCAGCGCATATAACCCCAGATTTTTTTCACGCTCACCTATTTTAAGTCCGAGATTGTTTCCTTCAACAATAAACAGCTCCATCTTTCCATCAGCATTTGCCGCGACAAGTATATGTCCGGAATTCAAGGCCAGTGGCACGAAGCATTTTTTACCGTTGAGAATATATTTTGCACCATTTTTTTGAGCTTTTGTTTCGAGTGATACGGCGTCAAATCCGAATTTTGGTTCGTTTAACGCTATCGTACATGCTTTGTAAGCGGGATCACAGTATAAAGGCAGATACTTCTTTTTTTGTTCCTCGGTGCCCATTTGTAAAATAGCAAAAATAAATGTGGATGGAAGAGTAGCCGCGATGGACAGCGCCATGTCTCCACAAGCAAGTTCCTCCAGTAAAATCGTATTCATGATCGGGGAATATTCCATTCCATACCCGCCGAATTCTTCGGGCACCATGGATATCGTTGCGCCCAGTTCCCATACCTTGTCAATAATTTCTCGGGAAAGCTTTCTTTCTTCGTCCATGTCATGGGCGGGATTACCGGTGACCATGCTCTTGACCAGTTTTGCAACAGTGTCCTTCATGCTGCTTTGTTCTTCAGACATACCAAAACCAAATGCTCTATCTTCCATAATCTTCTCCTTAGAATACGGGTCACGCAGTTTAAGCTTACATGATTATTTTATTCTAAAATCGACTGGCTGACCGCTTATAAAAATTGCCGGGGGTTATGTTTATCCTGATTATGTCAAAAAACTGTTTTCTCCCCCGGCAATCATGTTTAGTATTAAAATTCAGTTTTGCTTAATTACTCGCTGTTATATAAGAGTCTGCAATTTCATGAGAAGAACCATGTCACCCGTGAATTTCAGTTTTCCGTTCATGAAAAGATTTTGCCCGGTGGTTTCCTTGTTCTGCATGGCAATCCAGTCCTTGAGATCCAGGCTGATGTCCACAACGGGTTTTGCTTCTCCATTGAAAATCATCGTCACCGGGATACTTTCAGCCCCGTTCTTTAAAGTCAGATTTAAGGTGCCTTTGGTATTCATCAGATTACTAAGTCTTGCGGGATCCGCTATTTCAACGGGATCGGTGAAGCGGTCAATCATTCCTTCGATCTTTCCGGTGACGGAATCCATCAACACCTGCTCGGACAATGCCAGAGTCAACAGGGGTTTGTCCACTCCGCCTTTAATGACATTCAGATTGCTGCCGTCTTTAATATTCAGGCAGAATTTTTGATCGTTTACATTGAACTGAAGATTGACTTCCTTGCCGGCCAATGAAGAGAGATTCGCTCCGGCTGTAATGTCCTTGAACTGCGCAGGGACATGTGTTTCAAAAAAATCATTTACACTGACACCACTGGGTACGCTAAACTTTGCCATATTGCCCTTACCTCCAATTTTTTTAGAATATTTGTATTACCGGGTTATTTTACCGATTGGTAAATACTAAAAATAATCATATCTGTCAATATATTTTTTAAAATATTTCATTTTCATGTTATGTAATATGATATATCTTGTATAAGTATGTATAAACAATAACTTAGAATAATTTAGGCCGGGATTCATGCAATAAAATAAGGAGACACCAAATCATAACGGATGGATAAAAATAAAATATTTTATTTACCATACGGTTTGTTTTATGATATGATAATTTTAAGGGTGGGATTGATAAAAAATGAAGGCTTCCAAATCAAAACTGAAAAAAAAAATCAGCGCCCGCACCCCGGTCAACGAAGGAAATGTGCGGGAAAGGATTTTAAAAGCGGCCAGAGAGGTTTTTACCGTATATTCGTTTAAAACAGCAAGCACCCGCATGATTGCCAAGCAGGCCGGTGTTGAGCATCCGATGATTCATTATTATTTCGGCTCCAAGGAAAATCTTTTTTATGAAATGGCCGAGTCTCTGTATAACGAAACCCTTCCAGTACTGGAATCCTTTTACGAAGGACTTGACGGCATGTCCCTGCATGACAGCTTCGCGCTTTTTATCGATCGCATGCTGAATTACACCATGACCACGCCTGATGCCTTGCGGGTAGCCGCCCTTAACGCCGTAAACATAGGGAATATCGAGGAAATACCGGGTTATCGTTTTATCATTATGAGCATGGCCTCCATGAGGCGCGTCATGGAGGAAAAACTTGCGCTCAGGGGATCAAACCGCGAAATAGAGATGTTTATTTATTGTTTTTACAGTCTAATGATATCTTTTATCGGTGCCCGGTCCTGTCAGGCGCAAATTCTCAACATGAATCCTCTTGAGGAAAAATATCGTGAATGGGTCAGGGACGCCAGCATGACGCTCTTCTATCCCTGGTTTAAGAAGATTCTTATGGGTCAATAAATTAACATCAAATATTTTTTAAACGAAAGGAGTTCGTCTCGAAAAAATAATACAATAATTTATTGTATTTACTTAATAGGGGAATCCATTTCCGAAAAAAATGTTGACAATTATGTCATCCTATATTATTTACCACTTGGTAAATTAAACTCAGACAATCAAATATAATTTTAAAAGGAGGGTTTATTATGTGGAGTTCCTTGATACCAGTCGCTCCGGAAGGAATCGGCGTAGATGACTTTTTCACAAAATTTGTTCCTGAACAATTCAATGCATTCAAGGAAATGTTAAATGTTGTCGATCTTTCTTTTCTGGCGGATAAAGACTTCAACATGCAATTTGACGTCGAAGGAAAAGTGTATAGTGTCAAATTCAAGAACGGTAAAGATATAGAGGTCATTAACGGACCAGTCAGTACGCCTGATTTTAGTCTTTACGTTTCAGAGAAAGACTGGCGTGATGCCGTTACGGGAAAGTTTAACAAGATGGCTGATGATTTCAGTGGCGACCCGACTTCGTTTATCGATGCCAAGCGTTATCAGGCACTGAAAACAACCAATGGCACGTTAAATATGAATCTCAAAAAAGATGACGGTGGAATTCTTCCCCTGAAAGTCGTGTTCAATGGCGTGGCAAACCCTTCCGTAACCGTTAATCTCGATATGGTTGACGGACTGGCGATGATAAACAAGGCGACAACCGGCATGAACCTGTTTATGAACGGCAAACTCAAGTTTACCGGCGATATGGTTCTGCTCATGAAGCTGCAGAATCTTATGTAAGCCGGAAAAATAACCGCCATTGCCATACACTGTTTTCGGTTTCCGGCAATGGCCATCCATTAAAATAAATTATTAATCTTTTTAAATCTTCAAATGGAACGATTTTTTGAGAAATGTGGCCTGTCTCTCAATGAAATCCGTCAATACATTTCAAACATAGTTTTTCTATTGAAAAAGAAATGTTTTGTGTTAAGAAGAAAAAACAGAATCCTGCCGACAACAGAATCATGTTACATGATACTTCGTTAGGAATAGTCTATCCGCAGCAGAAGATTTCAGAGAGGAGGCTTTTTATGAAGAGAATCGTAATTCTCGTTAATTTTGTAATTCTGGTCTGCACATTGCTTTGTTTTGTCCCGCTATCACAGGCCGATAATAATTTTGACAATTCAGCTGCTGTGACGACGCAAACGGATGACACGGATGTTATCGTCAACGGTCTGATTGATTTGCTGGCCGGTGCCTATGATAAAAAATCTCCATACTATGACAAAGAATTTGCCGAGTCTGTTAAGACAGACATACAGCAGCTTATAGTAGCCTCCCGTGCCACAGTTATGCATGATGATTTCAAAAAGGTCATCAATGGTCTGGACAAAATTTTATTGTTAAATGACAATTCGGATATCAACAAAAATACCCTGGCGATATATCTGAAACAGGTATTAAAGGGTCTGAAGCCTCTGGCCGATGAAAAAACCGCCAAAGAACTGCTCCTGACCTTTTCCTCCGTCGACAAAAAGCTTTTTACGGGTAAAGATGGCATTATCGAAGGCATCATCATGATGTCCCACAATAATATGTACGGACAGAAGCGCATGTCATCGGATATCAACGTCAGCGCCCTGCGGTCACTCCTGCTCATGATTGCCTGCGCCGATTACCAGGCCACCCTGCAGGTCAACGGGAAAGACACCGGCATAAAACTTCTCTCTCTCTTGGATTCACCCGATCATCCTTCCGGGGAGCAGGGCACGGTCAGGTCGCAAACGCTCAATCTCGGTTACTGGTTCATCGGAGAGATTGTAACCGCTGTTCGCTGGGGACGCGAAGGTAAAATCAGACTGAAGGGTAAATATGTTTATATGGACACGTTCCAGGCCTATGACTGGCTGATGTTTAAGAAAAGATATGAGTTATCCGGTGTGGGATATGAACCGCTGAAGTTTGAAGGGATTGTCGGTATGGTTTCCAATGTATTGGTGCAATCCATTATGCCTGCCCCGGCTGTTGAAGGATTTCCCGCGTTAATCGAACTGGGCGGCGGCATGACCGAGACCGAATATCATGACGGCAGTTATGATGGCTTTACCGCTACCTCATGGAAAAAACGGTATGGAACAGCGGGAAAAAGGCATAAGGCTATGGTCCTGTTTGCCCCGATGATGGAGTACTGGTGGAATGCCCGGGATGCTCAGGGTAATAGACGTATCGGAGATTTGATTCACATGATGGCGGGCATCAATGAAATTCCCGTTACCGATTATGTGTCTCTGGAAAAGGAAGGAAAGCAGAATCCGGATGCCACGTTCCGGAATGACGCGCAGTTTAAGGATAAATCGGTTCTCAAGACGATCGAGGACAGCGAATTGGTGAGCGCGGGACTCAGAAGCCATGCGCCCAACGATACCGGTTTCGGGCCGCCCGCGATGGACCTCTTTTTCAGAGTAACAAAAAAATTGCAGGAGGCGCACAGTGTTCCGGAAAGTTATCTGAAGGCGCATTCCGAATTTGCCGGCGATACCTTGTTGGACGTTGTTTTTGCCGAAATGGGTAAATTAATTACCTCCAGACGCCAAATGACAGCGGATGCCACATCCATCGACCGCATTTTCGAAATACTGTTTGTTCCCCTGGAAGGCCAGAAGAATTCTCTGGTTACTAAAGCGGGAGCGGTTGTTCACGTCGCGGCAAAGGCCGCCGAAGATGAACAATTTTCAGCAAATTTCAGAAAGGATCTCGGCAATCTGCTTGATGCGACAGAAAAACTGGTGATGAGCTTTGATATCAACCTTCTGCTCAACAGTACCGATAAGGTACTGTCGCTCAATGACAATCCTGATCCTCAAAAGAATACGCTGGCCAAATTTTCCTATCGCGCCCTGCGGGGTTTAGCGCCTATATCCGACGGCGATACAATCAAGGGAATGCTTTTGGCTCTGGCCGCGATGGATAGCAGTGAATTACGGAACGGTGCCAAATTGAATGAAGATCTCATTACGGTATTGACCAGCAACATGTATGGCCAGAAACTGAAATCAGCAGAGGTCAAGACATCCGAGTTGCGCACGTTACTCTTTATGATTCAGGCCGGGAATATCAAGCCCAATCTCGTTTTGGCGGGAATTGATACGGGCATTCCCATGTTAAGTATGATTGATTCTCCCTCGCCGGACAATGAGCCCGGTACCGTAAAGGATCAGACGGTCAATATCGCCCAGTGGGCTATCGGCGAAATCGTAACGGCGTTGCAGAGGGGACGGGAAGGCAAGATCATCATCGACGGCAAGCCGGTGGTTATGGACAGCTTTCAGGCTTTTGACTGGGTCATGTATAAAAAACCTTACAAGCTTAAATTTGCCGGCATTCCGCTCATGTCATATGACGGCATGGCCGGTATGCTCTCCGACAGACTTGTCCAGCTTTTCATTTCACCGGAAATCATCGACACATTCCCGGCATTTGTTGACATGGGCGGCGGCATGACGGACGCTGAATACGCTAAAGGGACCTATGCCGGTTTCACGGATACATCATGGAAGGATCGTTACGGCACCGCGGGCAGGCGTCACAAACTTTTCGCGCTTGTTGCTCCGCTTATGGAATACAGCTGGAGCCATAAAGATGCCAGTGGCCGGCAGCGATCCGGAGACCTCATTCAGGCCATGGAAGGATTAAACGAAATTCCTCTCGCGCCTGATTATCGGAGATTAAAGAAAGGAAGCCGCGATAACGATGAAGCGACCTTTGTCAAAGATGACCGGCCATCCGTCCTCAAGGCACTGGAGGATACCGGCCTGCTTGTAACGCTGGTGAAAAAACGGGGTGAGAGCGACATTGTGGTGCCGGCGCTGGATTTGCTCATTACCATTGTGGCTAAACTAAATCAAAAGGACAGCGCTCCGCCTGATTACAGAAAAAATAATCCCGGTTTTACGGGAAACACCCTTTTGGATGTCGTTTTTGCCGAACTGGATATTAAAGGTTATAAGCCGAGTCCCACGGATGATCCGGTTCAGAAGATTATGGAATTTCTTTATGCCGTAGGACCCGGAATGGCTGAAAACAGAGTTTCCAAGATGCAATCCTATCTGAAACGCTTTATTAACCATATCAACGTGGAAATTAAAGATGGTGTTGCCAGCGATTCGGGTTCTGCCTCACAACTATTACAGCGTGATGCCATTGCCAAAGGGGGAGTATTATGAAAAAGAATCTTCTTAAGATAATCCTGATTGGAATTCCATTGGGCGTTCTGCTCTCATTTCCCTTATGTAGAAACGCTCAGGCGAAACCGGAAAAACCGCAGGCGCCGGTTGCGGTTGTAAGTAAGGCGCCGGTTGCGCAGGCTGAAACTCCCGTGCAGAAGAATGCCGTACTCAAAGACGATGCCAAATACATCAAAGACGACATCAACGCAATCCTTGATACCTACAAAATGTTTGTGCAACAGGGGGATTTCGGGAAAACATTAACCGATATCGGCGATGTGCTGGCGCTGAACAATAATCCTGATCCCCAAAAGAACAAACTTGCCAAATTCGTGAAAAATTCACTGCGCGGTCTTGCCGCCAATACGGATATCGATACGGTTAAGGGATTGATGCTGGCCGTTTCATCAATGGATAAATCGGCCCTGCAGGGCAAAAACAGCGTGAGCGAAGGTTTGATCCAGATGATGGAACGCAACATGTGCGGGCAGTTAAAGACAAAAGCGGATGTGAAAATAAGTTCCATGCGTTCGCTCCTGTTTATGCTGCAGGGCGCCGATGTCGATTTGAATCTTAAAATTCTGGGCATCAATACCCACATCCCGATGCTATATTTCGTTGACTCTCCGGATCACCCGGCGGGTCAGGCCGGTACGGTTTCAAAAATCACCAAGAATGTTGCCGGCTGGACGATAGGAGAGATTGTGACGGCTCAAAAATGGGGCCGTGAAGGCAAAATCATGGTGGATAAAAAATATGTCACCATGGATAAGTTTCAGGCTCTGGACTGGGTCTTATATAAAAAGAGCTATCACTTTAAGTTCGCCGGTATCTCCGTCATGAAATTCAACGGTCTGGTGGGAATGATGTCCAGCCGGCTTGTGCAGTTGTTTCTTCCCGCCACCATCACGGACCCGTTCCCTGCTTTTGTTGATTTGGCGGGAGGCATGACCAATGCCGAGTTTAATAACGGCAAATATGATGGATTTACAGCCACCTCATGGAAAGACCGCTATGGAACAGCAGGCAAACGGCATAAACTCTTTGCCCTGTTCGGTCCGATTATGGAGTATTACTGGAATAATCCCTATCCCGACGGCAGATTACGCAGTGGTAATATGATGGCTCTTATGGCGGGCCTCAACGAAATTGATCCGGCCGGTTATCGGCCGCTGAACTCGATGTTCGGCAAGGTTAATCCAAAGGCGACTTTCCGGCAGGAAGAACTGCCCGGCGCTCAGACGGTTACCAAAACGCTCGAAGACCGCGGATTGCTCATCGCTCTTTTAAAAGGGAAGGGAGACGATAAAGGCGGAATGCTGGGACCGGCACTGGATTTGCTGGCCAGAGTGGCCAGCGCGCTTAATGCCAAAGACAGCGCACCGGGGCAGTATATCAAAGAACACCCGGATTTTAAGGGCAATACCGCGCTGGATGTCATCTTTGCGGAATTGCACCGGCTCGGATTCGATAAAGACAAGGCAAACGCCGATCGTCTGATTAATGAAGCCGTCACGGCGTTGTTTGAAGTTCAGAAAGGTGAGTCGAAGAATAAGGTCGCCCAGTTGGAGGATTTGGTCCGGGCTCTGGCCAATACCGCCAAGGATAAAGTCTTTATGGATTCCGTCAGAGCCGATTTGGTCAAAATCGCCCAGGCGACTCAGAATCTTATTTATCATGATGATCTGGCGCGGGTGCTCCCCGCTTTCGATCAAATTCTGTCGCTTAACGACAACACTGACCCCGGGTGCAATACTCTGGCAAAATTCGTCAACAGGACTTTAAATGCCGCCGCGCCCCTGTCAGAACCGGCTATGGTTAAAGGAATGCTTCTCTCACTCTTGTTGGTTGACAGATCGGCCCTTGATGCTCATGGCATCAGTGAGGGTGTTATTTACATGGCCCATCATAATATGTACGCGCAGAAGCGTGAAACAGCTGATATCAATACAAGCCAGCTGCGTTTGTTCTTTTTCCTGATTGAAAATGCCGACAGGAAAATGCCCCTGACGGTCAATGGCAGGGATACCGGAATCGACCTGATGAAATTACTGGATTCTCCGGATCATCCGCCAAAAGAGCCCGGAACGGTCAGGGATACGACCACGAATATCGCGCAATGGTATGTTGGAGAAATGGTTACGGCTTTCCGTTGGGGGCGTGAAGGCAAAATTATGCTCAACGGAAAATATGTTCACATGAATCAGTATCAGGCCTATGACTGGCTGTTGTTTAAAAAACGCTATCAAATGTCTGGTATCGGCAGGATTCCCCTTAATTTCACCGGCATCAACGGCTTGCTGACCGATGATACCGTAAGGTCCTTCCTTCCTCCGGGCGCCAGGGATACCGTTGTAACCCTGACGGAATTGGCTGGCGGTATGACGGATGCCGAGTACGCACGGGGAAAATACAGCGGCTTTACGTCAAACTCATGGAAATTCCGTTACGGGACAGGAGGCAAGCGTCATAAGGCCATGGCTCTGTACAATCCCTTTTTAGAATTTTTATGGAATTCGCGTTATCCTCAGGGAGGGCAGCGTTCAGGAGACTTTGTCCGTTTGGTGCGCAGCTTGAATGAAGTATCTGTCGCGGATTATCGGCCACTTTTCAAAGATGGTGTTTCAAACCGTAATGCATCATTTCGCCATGACAGTCAATTTACCGGAAAATCGGTCATCAAGATTGTCGAGGACAGCCGGCTCCTGAGTGTTTTTTCGCGCAGCCATAGCCCCGATGATAACGGCCTTATGGCGCCGTCTTTAAATTTATTGATTAATATTATTGCCAAACTCAATGAACAAAACAGCGTTCCCGATTATTACAAAAAGAACAATCCCGGCTTCCGTGGTAATACCGCTCTGGATATGATTTTTGCAGGTTTTGAGAAAGGAAATAATGCGGATAAATCCAATGAAGCCAGAATGCTGGTTGAAAAGATAAACAAGCTCCTTTTTGTGCCCGGTCCGGGAGAAACCCAGAATTTAGTCTCCCGAGTTCATGAATATGTGAAAATTATCGAGCAATCCTTTGCCGTGTTTCAGGATTCCAATACAAATAGCTCCCGTCAGGCGGAAAATTCCGTCCAGCGTCAACCTGCGGCGAATCGCGGCTAATATATATACGGACTTGTGCCGTGCACATGATTGTGTTGAAAAACGCAAACGGTTGTGTAAGAATCATAACAAGATCCCTCCCCCGATGAAGGGGAAGGGTCTTGCCTGACATTTAAATTAATAAACAAAACAGATACCTTAGCATTAATTTTCAAATTGTCTTGACACTTTTGGGGCGTCTTGCTATATTTTAATTGAAGGGGATGAAGAATCAGTAACAGATATAACTAAATGTCAACCTGAAGTATCAGCGTGGTTATCCTATGGACATGAAACGCGATTACTATGAGGACGTTGAGTTATTCAAAAGCGGCACGATTCTGGCTTGGTCTGGTGTTTTGCTGGTTTTCCTTTTAACCCTGCCTCTTTATTTGCCATCCTATAATATCTATCTCTTAAACATCATCATGGTTAATGTGATTCTGGCAGTGGGCCTGAATATTCTGGTGGGCTACACCGGTCAGATATCTCTGGGGCATGCGGGATTTTTTGCAATCGGCGCTTACGGTACTTCGCTGATTATGATGCACCTGCATGTTCCTTTTTTAGCCGCCATTATCATAGCCGCGCTCATTGCAGCCTTTTTCGGATTTATCATCGGGCTTCCGGCCTTGCGGCTGGAGGGCCCGTATCTTGCGATTGCCACGCTGGGCTTCGGATTGACGATCATGCACATTATCGGACGCTGGGAAGTCTTCGGCGGAAGAATGGGCATTACTGCTCCGCCACTGGATATGGGGATTCCCGGTTCACCATACAGCTGGGTGATTGCGGGAGATGTAAAAATTTATTACCTGATTTTGATATTTACTGTCCTGCTGGTCATCTGTGCAAAAAACCTAATGAAGACCCGTGTGGGCAGGGCTTTTATGTCCATTCGCGACGATGATATCGCCGCCGAAGTCATGGGTGTGAATCTGACGATTTATAAAACCATGTCCTTTGCCGTGAGCGCTTTCTACGCCGGAGTGGCCGGCGGCCTTTACGGTTTTGTCGTCGGCTTCTTCGATCCCTTTACATTTAACCTGATTCTATCCATCATTTTTCTGGTCATGATTACCGTCGGAGGTCTGGGTTCAATTCTGGGTGCCGTTATGGGAGCCCTCCTGATAACTTATCTTCAGTATGATCTGTTGAAGAATGTGGAAAACCTGCCCTATCTGGGCGGTCTTCTTACAATGGTGTCCAAGAAATGGTTTACTGTCATCGGACTTGCCAATTTTTCCAGCATTGCGCTGGGGCTTATTATGATTGCGATTGTTATTTTCGAACCGCTCGGAATGTTCGGCATCTGGATAAGAATCAAGAAATACTGGAAAACCTGGCCGTTTTAAAAATACTTGAGGGAGTGACGCCGTGTTTGAAATGCTGCTGATTGAGGGGATTGCCATCGGAGCCTGCTATGGTCTTTTTGGCGTTGCTGTGGCCATTATCTATAAGACCTCGGACGTGATAAACTTCGCGCAGGGTGAAATGGGAATGGTGGCGACTTTTGTCGCTTATCATATCCTGATCATCTATAATGTCCCTTTTTGGATTGCCTTTCCCGCTACGATGGTTTTTGCTCTTTTATTGGGCATGGCCATTGAATTTTGTTTTTTGCGTCCGGCGAAGGACCCGACAGCGCTGGGCCTGCTTATCATTACCCTAGGTGCGGAAATGCTTTTAATGGGACTGGCGGGCTGGAAGTGGGGTGCGGAGCAAAAAGATTTTCCTTTCCTGCTTTCCGTTACCAAGACGCACGAGATTATTCCAGGCCTGGTGATTAACGAATGGACTATCGGCGTTTTTTCTATCACTATCATCATCATGATAGCCCTGTTTTTATTTTTTCGTTATTCAAAACTGGGCATTGCCATGCGCGCCACCCAGCAGAATGTTAATGCGGCTAAGATAATGGGCATTAAGGTTGAAAGAGTATTCTCGATTACCTGGGCGATGAGTTCGCTTATCGGCGCTATTGCGGCCATGTTTTTTGCCGCGCGTTCTGTGCTTGATCCCAACTTTATGATGGAACCGTTTATGCGCGCTTTTGCCGCTGCGGTGCTGGGCGGCCTGACCAGTATCCCCGGTGTTGTTATCGGCGGGTTGATTATGGGTATTATCGAAAACTTTTTCGGCTATGCCTGGCCGGAATGGAAACCAATAGTGGCTTTTGTCGTTATTATCATCATCATTACAGTAAGACCGAGTGGATTGTTTGCTAAACATTATATTAAAAAAGTATAATTTGTTATTTGTGTTAAAACACATGAAACAACGGGAGAAAACTGATGAGTAAACCGGTAAAAATCATAATACTCGTTTTTGCAGCGCTAATGATTTCCGGTTTTGCTCTCTGGGATGTTCCCCGTAACACCATTGCGATGTTTTTGGAAAAAGATACCATTGAAAAAACGGCGCATGCTTACTTGAACGCCGAAATGAAAAAAGATTCCAGGCGGGTCTATGCTTTCTTGGCGCCGTCATCCGATTATAAGCGATCACATTCCTATGAAGAATTCCTTAAGGAGACTGCAGAGCATTCTCCTTTGTCCATCAATGAGTATAAAATTATAAGAATTTACCGCCTGCGGGATAACGATAACAAGAAGAATTATCCTGCCGTGGACAAATTTGTTCAGGTGGAGGTGGAAGTTATTTTTACCAATACAGGACCTAACAGCATCTATAACTACAGTTTTACTTTTTTGAAAGAAAACGGGATTTGGTACAAGGGCTGATAAATAAAAATATTTATTAGAAAGAAAGAGTCATTAATCATTCAGTTATTTGTTAAGGAGGGAATTATGAAAAAGGTCTTAACAGCGTTGTTCGTTGTATGCACGGTTTGTGCTATTTCAGTTTTCGCCAATGCCGCCGCCAAACCCGGCTTTGACGATAAGGAAATCAGGATTGCCCAGTGGGGGCCGCAGACCGGACCTGCCGCGCCCTGGGGATCGGTAGCCAGAGGCAGCGGTCTCCTGTTTCAAATCGTTAATGATGAGGGCGGCATCCATGGACGGAAAATCAAATATTTTATCCGTGATGACCAGTATAATCCGGCCCAGACAAAAGCCGTGGTCAAGGAACTGGTTGAGCGCGAGGGAATTTTTGCTTTTGTGGGTGGAGTCGGTGCCGCCTGCGGGATGGCAGTAAAAGACTATTTATCCCAGAATAAAATCGTCTGGGTGTCTCCATCGACAGCCATCGACGAGTATGTCTTTCCGGTCAATCCCTACATATTCGCCATGTATCCGCTTTATGACGACGAAGCCAGTATCCTGACAAAATTTGCTGTGGAGAAACTCAAAGCCAAAAAGATCGGTTTCCTCTATCAGAACGACACCTATGGCAAGAGCGGTCTCAAAGGCTGCAAAGCACGCATGAAGCACTTGAAGATGAAACTTGCCGAGGAAATATCCGTGGAACCGGGAGAAAAGGACCTTTCTTCCCAGATTCTGAGACTGAAAAATTCCGGCGCAGATTTGGTATTCCTGTGGGTTAACCCAACCTCTGCCGCTGTTGCTTTGAAGACCGCCGCAACCACCGGATTTAAACCGCAATGGATTTCTTCTAACACATTATCCGATTATCCTCTGATGAACAAGATTACCGGAGGCTTATGGGAAGGCGTTATTACCGGCGCGTTTGGCCTGCCTGCTGAAGTGGACCACCCTCTGATGAACAAGTATCGCGCGGCCTGGAAAAAATACGCTCCCGAAGAACGTTTTGGGACTTTCTATACAGCTGGTGTTATGTTTGCCGAGCCTCTAGTGGAAGCCCTCAAGAAGGTCGGTCCCAAACTGAGTCAGGCAGCATTCCTGAAAGAACTGAATTCCATCAAGAATTTCCAGGGATTAGGTCCGGTCGTCAATTGGACTCCGAAAGTGCATCAGGGCACGGATTCCATTCAGATTACGAAATGCGGCCCCAATTCCAGCTATATAACATTACAGGACTGGACGAAAAACGATCTGGCAACATGGAAGAAGAAATAGCTTAACTGGAGGCGGGGTTTGAAACCCCGCCTCCACAAAAAAATGCCGTTAAAAAAGATTAACGGCCATGAGGTTCGCTGTTTATGGCGCACTTTAAAGTGGAAAATCTGAGCATATCTTTCGGCGGCATCAAAGCGGTAAGTAATGTGAGCTTTGAGGTGGAACACAATAAAATATTTTCGATTATCGGGCCGAATGGAAGTGGAAAGACAACAATTTTTAATATGATCAGCGGCATTTATAAGCCCAACGAAGGCGGGGTGTTTCTCGAAGGCGAGAATCTGGTCGGCCTGCGTCCCGATACCATTGCCCGCAGAGGCGTGGCGCGCACGTTCCAGAATATTCAGCTTTTCGGCAACGCCACCGTCATGGATAACCTGATGCTGGGCCGTCACATTCACATGAAGACGGGGATCATAAGCGGCGCTTTTATGTTGGGCAAGCATTCCCCTGCTGCGAAAGAAGAAATAAAACACAGGGAGATCATCGAACATATCATTGACTTTCTGGACCTACAGTCTCTGCGCGATTTGTTTGTTTCCAGTCTTCCCTACGGCAAGCGCAAACTGGTTGAACTGGGAAGAGCCTTGGCGCTGGAGCCCAAAGTTCTGCTATTGGATGAGCCATCCGCCGGCATGAACACGGAAGAAAAAGATGATCTGCGTATCTGGATTAAGGATATTCAGGAGGACTATAAAGTGACTATTCTGCTCATCGAACATGACATGAACATGGTGATGGGCATTTCCGATAGAATTCTGGCCATCAATCAGGGCGTGAAGATTATTGAAGGGACACCGAAGGAAGTTCAAAGGAATCCCGAGGTCATTGCCGCGTATCTGGGAGAGGAGGAATAATGCTCTCGGTTAAAAACATCGAAACCTGGTATGATTTGATTCGGGCGCTGCACGGCATTTCTTTTGAAATTAAAGAGGGCGCCATCGTAGCTCTTCTGGGCAGCAACGGCGCGGGTAAAACCACAACCCTGAAAACCATCATGCGCCTTTTGGATGATGATCAGCCCGAAAAAGGAACCATTGAGTTCATGGGGAAAAGAATCGACCGCATGGACACCGAAGAAATCGTCAGACTCGGCATCAGCTATGTTCCCGAAGGTCGCGAGGTCTTCCCCGAACTTACCGTTATGGAAAATATTCTGATGGGCGCCTATACGCGCCGTGACAGAAAGGAAATTCAGTCGGACATCGACGGCATTTTCAAACAATTTCCCATTCTGAACGAGCGTAAAAATCAGCAGGCCGGCCATTTAAGCGGTGGCGAGCAGCAGATGCTGGCTATCGGACGTGCATTAATGAGCCGTCCCAAACTGCTGATGCTGGATGAGCCGTCGCTGGGTCTTTCTCCTTTGCTGACTAAGGAAAATTTTACAATTATCCAGAAAATCAATCAGCAGGGCGTGACTATCCTGCTGGTTGAACAAAACGTCAATATGGCGCTGAAATATTCGCATTACGCGTTTCTTATGGAAAACGGCCGTATTGTCCGGGCGGACAAACCCGAAATTTTGCGTGAGGATGACGACGTCAAGGAATTTTATCTGGGCATTGCCACGGAAACATCGGTCAAGGGTTATAAGCGCTATCGCCGCAAAGTGCGTTTTCGCTGAGGTAACATTATGGATGACAGAGACAAAATAAAAACATTGCCACAGGCGCTCAAAAGACTGGTTCAAATTCAGCCCGACCGGATTGCCCTGCGCATGAAGGATTACGGCATCTGGCATGACATCACATGGACGCAGTATTATGAAAACGTCAGAAAGGTGGCCATGGGATTATATGCGCTGGGTGTAAAGCGCGGCGACCATGTAGCCATTGTCGGCGAGAATAAGCCGGAGTGGCTTTTCTCGGCCATGGGCGTGATGTCGCTGGGCGGGATTTTTGTCGGCGTTTATACAACCAATCCTACGGCGGAATGTGAATATGTTGTCAGCCATTCTGAATCCGTCGTGTTTTTCTGCGAGGACGAAGAACAGTTCGATAAGGCGCTGGCCTTTCGCGAACGCACGCCGCATCTGAAGAAAGTGATCGTCTGGGATATGGAAGGCCTTAAGCATTTCGATGATCCGATGCTAATGAGCTTCGACAAACTGCTGGAAATGGGAGAAAAAGTCAATCAGGAGAATCCGGGGCTGTATGAAAGAACAGTGGAAGAAGGAAAAACCAAAGAGACAGCATCCATCATATATACATCGGGCACCACTGGCCCCCCGAAAGGCGCCATGATCGGACATCAGAATTATTTATGGATTGCTCGCCAGAATGAAAAAACGACAAAAATGAGCAGAGAGGACGAAACGATTTCTTTCCTGCCGTTGAATCACGTGTATGAACAGATATTCGATTTGATGATGCACATGTGGGCGGGTCATATCGTCAACTTTACCGAAAATACCGATACAGTCATGAACGATTTACGTGATGTTTCCCCTACGCTGTTTCACGCCGTGCCGCGTATCTGGGAGAAATATCATTCCGGTATCGTTCTGAAAATGGCTGATGCCACGTGGTTCAAACGCACCGCTTTCAATATAGCCTTCAAGATCGGCACAAAGTACAACAATTATAAACTGGCCAAAAAACCCATGCCCTGGTATTTGTTTCTCGGCTATCATCTCTCTTATTTCAGCGTATTCTGGAAACTCAAGCAGCGGCTGGGATTTGATAAAGTCAGACTGGGATTTTCCGGCGCCGCGCCCATCTCACATGAAATTCTGAAATTTTTTCAGAGCATCGGTATCCCGATTCGCGAAGGTTACGGGCTTACGGAAACGACGGGCATTACGCATATTTCCGACGAGGAGCATTTCAAGCTGGGAACCGTGGGCAGAGCCCTGCCGGATTCCGAAGTTAAAATTGCCGAGGATGGTGAGATATTGATTCGTCACGGCGGAATTTTTCAGGGATACTTCAAGGAGCCCGAGGCCACGGCGGCAGCTCTGGAAGGAGGCTGGTTTCATACCGGAGACGTCGGTGAAGTGGACTCGGAAGGCTATCTGAAAATCACCGACCGCAAGAAGGACCTCATCATCACGGCCGGCGGGAAAAATGTGGCGCCGCAGTATATTGAAAATCTGCTCAAGTTTTCCCCCTATATTACCGATGCCGTTGTGATCGGCGACCGGCGCAAATACATCACCGCGCTGATTGTCATTGACGAAGAAAATGTCGTCAAGTACGCGCAGGATCACAAAATTCAGTACACGACTTTTGCCAGTTTAACCCGCGCGGAAGAAGTCGTCAGATTGATTACCGAAGAAGTGGAGAAGGTGAACAGGCAGATTGCCCGCGTGGAAAATATCCGCAAATTCCGCCTGCTGGACAAGAAACTCTATACCGAGGACGGCGAGGTGACTCCCACCATGAAAGTCAAACGCAAATCCATTTCGGCGACGTACAAAGATATCATTGAAGACATGTACAAAGACTGATAATATATTAAAAAATTAAAACTCATTGCTCCGGCGATTTTCATTATTGCTCTGGTTTTCAGTATATCGGCGGCGGCTGATAACGGCTGGAAAAAAATCGGGGAAGAGGATGGCATTATCGGATATACCCGTCCGACGAACAAAAGCAGCGTTGATGAAATAAAGGCCGAGGGTATCGTGGATGCCCCGATCGCGGTCGTCGAGGCGGTCATGCGTGATATTCCCTCGATGCCGGAATATATGTTTTTGTGCAAGGAATCCTCTCTCATCAATACCCCGGATATGAAAAGCGCGAGAGACGTCGTCTATTTCTACAGTTTGACCGATCTGCCTTTTCCCGTAAACGATCGGGATGGTGTGATCAAGTCTGTCTGGTCTGTCGATAAGGCAACGGGCACGATCTATTGCCATGCCGAGGGAGTGAAAACACCCTATAAGCAGAAGAAAAATACCGTGCGGATAACGTTTTCGATTATAGAAACTACTTTAATACCCCGGGGTGCGGACAAGACTTACGTGATTTATCAGGTTCTGAGTAATCCGGGCGGATCCTTGCCTTCCCTCGTTGTCAATCTTCTCACCAACGATTACGGCATCAAGACCATAGCGGGACTGCGCAAGATGGTGAATAAAGACAAATTCAGAAATGTCAAAACGATCAAAACCACCACGGCTAAAATCAAACACTGATAATTTCCGAAAAAACCGTTATTAGAAAAGAAACTTGAATCCCAGAGTTATCATGCCGGTTTCAAAATCGATGTCTCTGGATGTATCATAGTCGAACACCATGCTATCGTTAAATTCCATTTCCGTAAGAAAATAGCGGTAACCGATATCCAGAGCCAGGTTGCCAGCGATGTCGATTTCCATTCCCGTCAACAGCTGCCAGGCAAAAGATGTATGATTGTCTCCTATGGGTATTGTTGTCTCTGAGCCGTCGGTTGCAATTGCCGAAACATCGGAACTGGACAAACCAAGACCCACACCAATGTATGGATGAATGGTTCCACGGGAGTATTTTCCGATGATGTTAAACATGAAGTTGTTCATCTTGATGTCACCCTCGACCGCAACATAATCGGATCTGTACCTGTCAATTATGGACGGGTCTATATCAGGATTCAGATAAAAGTATTCGAATTCGAAGGCCAGATATTTTAGCCGGGGATGCACAAAACCGGCTTTTGCTCCCAGGGCGATAGTTTCTTCAATATTCAGATCATAATCATAGTGATAATCCCATTCCCAGTCGTCATCATGATGATCATATTCATAATCATAATCACCCGAACCGGCGAAGGGATTAATGGTATAACCGCCCCATATCGCTACATATCCTCCCGTTTGAGCAAAGGCAGATTTTAGGGGACAGACCGTAAGCAAGGCGGCCAGTGAAAAAAGAACAATATAGTGTGCTGATTTTTTCATATTTTTTCTCCTTTGCTGTTTGTTTACGAATATTTTAGACCTTTATATCCCTCTTTTCAAATTATTTTTATGAATGGGAAATAAAATTTTGAATTTACGATATGTACGTTTTTATTTCGATTCTCCGGCTTTATCGCTCTTGGGGCGACATAAACCTCATCTTTTTGCCCGGCAGTTATAATATATATAGCATTTATTATTGTGAATTAAGAAGCAATAAATATAGCATAATATATAATCATGTTTGTTGCTGATTGTATTGACAATTATTCCGCCTGATGCTATATTTTTGACAATTCAATATTGTTGACGGGGGACTTATGGCAATCATCAGAAAAGAACAGAAAGAAAAATCGCGCAATGTGCTGCTCAGAGTCAGCGTGCCGGCGCCGCTAATGGCTGAAGTGAAAAAAGTTAAAAAGCTGTGCAGGGATAACGGATTCTTTTTCGATATAAAACCTGATGTCATCAGCGCCGTTGAAAAGGCCATCGAAGAAGCGAAAACGCAGCTGCAAAAAGAGAAAAAAGATAAAAATTGGTAAAAGGCCGGGCAAAGATGTTCTTGTTGTTAAATAAAAATTACCCGAAAGAACATCATTCTGAGACTCGATCTTAATGCCGTTGCCGGAAATCGTTTCCTTTCAACGAGGTCTTTGAACCAGGAAATTCAGGAATATATTGAATTATTTGCTTATTTTAGATTGTATTCTATTCTGATATTCGACAATCTCGTTTCTTAAAATATTCAGATCAGCGATGCGGTCATCAAGCCGGTGCAACTGGTTGTTTAAAAGTTCCAGCAGTCTTCCAAGAACCTTGTCATTGGATTTTTCAATCGTCCACATGGCTTCCAGTTCCTGCATCTCCGACAGGGTCATTCCCATGATCTTCAGACGTTTGATTAATTTGAGACGGCGCAAATCGGCATCAGTATAGATTCTGCGGCCTCCCTCAATACGCTTTATGGAATTCAGCAGACCGATTTCTTCGTAATAACGGATGGTACGCTGGCTCATTTCCAGTTTTTGCGCTATATCACCGATGGAAATCGCCTGTTCTTTCTCCCTCTTCATTACTATCCTTTCTGGATCATGATTTGTATTGTTCCTTCAGTTCCCGTTTTAAAATCTTACCCGACGGATTTTTCGGCAGCGCCTCGGTGATAAAAACTTTTTTCGGGCATTTAAATCCCGCCAGGTGTTCCTTGCAATAGGCGATAATTTCCTTTTCATTGAGTGAAATTCCCTTCTTGGGTACGGCGACCACCGCCACAACTTCTATCCATTTGGGATCGGGCAGGCCGATGACGGCAACCTCTTCGATGTTCGGGTACTGGTAGAGAACTTCCTCGACTTCGCGTGACGCCACATTTTCGCCGCCGGTCTTAATCATGTCCTTTTTCCGGTCGACGACATAGAGATACCCGTCTTCGTCGAAGCGTCCCAGATCGCCGCTGTGGAACCAGCCGAACTGAAAAGCTTCGGCGGTTTTTTCCGGATCATTCAGGTAGCCGGTCATGACGTGTCCGGCGCGGTGGACGATTTCACCGACCTCTCCGCCCGGGACAAATTTCCCGTCATCGTCCATCAGCCGCGTTTCCACGTTCAGAACCGGTTTGCCCGCGGAGCCCGGCTTTACCAGCTGATCTTCGGGTTTCAGGATGGTGGCCACCGGCCCCATTTCCGTCTGGCCGTAATAATTCCACAGCTTCAGGCCGTGAAAGGTCACGGACAGCTGTTTGATGATTTCCACCGGCATGATGCTTGCGCCGTAGGCCGCCTTTTTCAGGCTAGCGTGATTATGGTTCTTGAATTTGGGATGATTCAGGATACCAATCCAGACGGTTGGCGGGGCGAACATATGCGTGATCTGATATTTTTCAATCAGCCGTATCATTTCGTAGGCGTCCGCTTTATGCATGATGACATTGGTGGCCCCGATATACAGATAGGGCATGAGGAAGCAGTGAAGCTGGGCGCAGTGGAACAGGGGCAGGGC
>CAYMWM010000020.1:0-41890 GCA_964394185.1 uncultured Smithella sp. | reverse complement strand
TCCTCCCTAACCCTCCTTTAGAAAAGGAGGACACATGAGATTGCCACAGTAAACGAGGTGTGCGCAAAGACAAACGCATAAGACGGAACGGTTTGTAACCGTTCCCTACTTTACTTTTTCCACCTCCGTCGCTGTGCGACACCACAGCCTGCGGAGGACAGTTTTAAACTTTTAACAGTTTGGATTTGAAGTCGCGTGAGAGTGAACGGCGTTCTTCCCGCTCTTTGATGTCCTGACGGCGGTCGTACAGTTTTTTCCCTTTGCCGATGCCGATTTCGACTTTGACTTTGCCGTTTTTGAAATAAAGCTTCAGCGGGACAAGAGACAATCCTTTTTCCCGCGATTTGCCGTAGAGTTTCCTGATCTCCCGTTTGTGCAAAAGCAGTTTACGCTTCCTGAGCGCTTCGTGATTATAACGGTTGCCGAAATCGTAATGGCTGATGTGCATTTCCAGCAGGTATACTTCGTTGTCTTTGACAACGGCGTAGCTGTCTTTGAGGTTGGCCTTGCCGGCGCGCAGTGCCTTGACTTCGGTTCCCGACAGGACAATGCCCGCCTCGTATATATCGCTGATTTCGTAATTGACGCGCGCGGTCTTGTTGGATGCTATCAGTTTTTGTGCTGTGTTTTCCTTACCCATGATTCATTTTTACATTAAATTAAAAGTATTGCTATCAATTTTTAGGTCCTTCGGAACGGTTTGTAACCGTTCCCTACTTTACTTTTTCCACATCCGCATCCGCCAGCGGAGGACATAAAGACAATGGATTGCCCGGTCGGTGCCAAGCATTGACAACAAAGTAGTGCGAACCTTCAGGTTCGCCTTTTTCACGGGTCTGAAGACCCGTACTACTACATTACCTTCATCTGAACATTTTGCAGCCTGCGGAGGATATGCAATGTTATCCCGCGTCGCTTACGCTCCTGGGATAGTTCCCAATAGCCTTTGACTATTGGATAGTTCGATTTACTTTTCAAATATCGCTTCGCTCATTTTCAAAGAATCTCCCTACGACTTACGCTTTAATGAGCCTTGTCTTTCAGAAGCGAAGTGAACTGAAAGACTTAGAGCGAATTATCCCGCCACCTTCAAGTGGCAGGAACAAACTCTTCACTTCGTTCGTTTTCAGCTTGTCTCACTATTTTTTCTTCCCCGGCAGAAGGTAGTCCGGTTTTACGTGACTCATGGCCATGTAAATGTTGTCGCGGATTTCCTTGTTGTCGCGTTCCAGTTCATCCAGCAGTTTCTTGATATAAGCCCTTTTCGATGTTCCGCTGGACGGGCAATTGTTTTTTACTTCGGGAAACTGCCGCTCCCTGCTGTATTTTTTCACCAGCTCCTCTCGCAGGTAAGCCAGGGGCCGGATGATGTGCAGCTTGCCGCCGAATATGCTCTGATTCGGCACCATTGTGCTGATTTCTCTGCCGTAAAACATGTTAATGAGCAGGGTTTCGATGATGTCATCGCGGTGATGGGCGAAGGCTATTTTGTTGCATCCTTCAGCGTCGGCTATTTCAAAAATTCTTTTTCGGCGAAGCCGCGAACACAGGAAACAGGGATTTTTTTTATTAAAATCGGTATGCGACAGCGTCCCGATGTCTGTTTTCTCCATCACATAGGCGTAATTGTTCTCCCGAAAATATTTTTCCAGCGTATCATAGGCCTGATAAGACGGATCAAATCCCATATCAATATTGACGGCGATAAAGGAGAAACGCGGGACAAAAATCATCGGGGAATCGAGCAAATCAAGCAGGGCAAGGCTGTCGGCCCCACCGGAGACGCCGATGAGCACCCTGTCCCCTTCTTCAATCATATTATAGTCCAGCACGGCCTTTTCCAGCCATTTTTTCAAATGCAGAAAAAGCTTCGTGTTTTTTTCTTTTTTGATTGCGTCCATTTTGTCTGTGAGAGTCAACGGCCGGATTTACAGAAGCCTGAAAAGACGCCGGCGCAGGACTTCCATTTCCGCCCTGCTTTCGGTCAGGGCATATAAAATTTCCTTCTTGCCGCTTTTCTTGTCGGTTTTCTCGCCCGTGATGGTTGTTATCAGTTTGGCGTCTTCCAGATACAGGATGATATTCTGGTAATTGGCCTGCGACAAAGCTTCCCGCCGCGATACTTCGCCCTTGCGGTACATCCGGTCTCCCAGAACCATGATTTTTTTGAGCCAGTCCTTTTTGGTCAACGGCGTTTTCTTCAGATAGAGGCAGCTTCGCATGACAATCCAGAACGACTCCAGATAATTGTGAATCAAATCGGCATAGGGTTTGAGCCTCTTGCTGCCCTTGCCTTTTATCTCGATGAAAACCTGCCCGTCGTTCTCCACGGAATTGATCATTTTCTTTTCGTACAGATAAGCCAGCACTTCGTTGACTTCCTCGACATCATCGCGGTGCTCGTCGAAAATAAATTCATTCCATAAAAGCAGTTTGAGGAATTTGAATTTTTCGATGATGCGGTTGAGGGAAATCGTGTCTTCGGTGTTTTTGACAATGGCGGTCGCCACAAAACTCAACGGGATAAAGAAATGCAGTACATTGTTTTTGTAATATTCGATGTTGAGCCTTCTTTCCTCTTTCAGCGTATAGACGACTTCCTGCATTTCCTCGTCTTCATCCTCTTCCGCTTCGATTTTATCGAGGAACCCCGACTGCACGAATATATTGAGCGCATCGATGATGGCCTTTTCATGATTGGAAAAGGTTTCGGCGAATTTTACTTTTCTGACCTGGAGGTATTCGTAAAATTCGTTCAAAATGCCCATGAGGTCATTGTGCGATATGCCCCGGCGGTCGTGGCTGAGAATCACGCAGGCCACCAGCGCAAAAGGCGTAATCACCGATACCTTGTTGATTTCCAGAACCAGTTCATAGCCGATTTTCCGGTAAAGGCTCTGACGCTCTTCAACTGACATTTCTTCCATCGGCTTGTCCTGTGATTCCAGATAATCCTTCATCACCATCGGCTCGCCGATGTTCACATAAACACGGCCGTACCTTCTTGTCAGGACTTTGCCGGACTTGAGGATTTCCGCAGTGTTTTCCGGCGTTTTTGTTTCTCCGGACAGTTCCTTGAGATAGGATTTCTCCTCGATGACGCGGTCATAACCGATGTAAACCGGAATCAGCGCCAGATTTTCGCAGTATTTTTCCTGATAGGCCTGAAGCAGCATGGAAAGAAGGCCGTACTTGGGCACGACCATTTTTCCGGTGCGGCTGCGCCCGCCTTCGATGAAGAACTCCAGCGGCAATCCCTCTTTCAGGAGAATGGCCAGATACTTCGCGAATACTTCCGAATAGACTTTGTTGCCCTTGAAACTCCTGCGCAGGAAAAACGCGCCGGACTTGCGGAAAATATATCCCATGGGAAAAAAAGACAGGTTGCTTCCGGCGGCAATAAACGGAAGCTGAATATTGTTCATGTAAAACACATAATGAATCAGCAGATAGTCAATGTGACTGCGATGGCACGGCACGACGACAAATGGCATTTTTTTGGAGATGTTTCTAATCCGGGTCATGCCTTCCTTGTCAACGGACAAACCGTCGTAGATGTCGTTCCAGAGCCAGCCGAGAAATTTTTTCCAGATGGCGATCATTGTATTACTGTAATCGGCGGCAATCTCGTAAAGATAGCGGCGCGCTTCATTTTTAACGGCCAGTTTCTTCTTGTTTTCATCTTCCGCGTGGGCGGTCAAAAATTTATTGACGGAATTGTCGCTAAGCACCATGCCGATAAGTTCTTCCCGTGATTTGAGGGCGGGTCCGACAATGGCGGTCTTTTCCCGGTCGATGCGCTCGATCAGTTCGCCGCGCAATTCATGAATCATTGCTTCCTCGGACGCTTTTTTGGTTGTGCTCAAATATTCGGATAAATTGATAGGTTCCGCGGGAATGATGAAAGCGCTGCTGGAATAACGGATAAAGGTAATCAGCCTCCGCAGGGCGCCCACATGTTCTGTCTGTCCGAAAAGAATGTTAACAAGGTTTTCTTCTTCCTTTTCTCGCCTGCGACCGTAGGAAACCAGAACCGGGACAATGAAAATCGGAACATCTAGTTTTTTCTGGACATTCATCAGGCTGATGATGGCGCTCTCCGCAGCTGGATTCTCAATAAATTCCGATTCGCCCATATGAATGACGATGCTCTGTTTTTCCTCGACGGCTTTTTCCATGTAGGCCAGCTTGCCTGTCCAGGCCTTTTGCACTTTTCCCAAACGCCGCAGGAAGGAATACCAGAACAGTTTGAGCATTTCCGGCAGGGGCTGCCAGAACGCCATGTTCATGCCGTGGCAATAAAGGGGAATCGGCAATCCCTTGCGTTTGAAATTCTCATAAAGGATAAGGCTGTTGAGTTCGCTGCGCTGGTTTAACGCGTAAACAACGACGCCTTCTTCAGAGAGTTTTTTAATGGTATCGACATCTTCATCGGCAATGGACACGCGCGAAAGGAATGTCTTGATCAGCCTGAACTGCAAAAACTGCTGTCTGTCGTATAAATTCCCGGCATAATGTTCTTTATTCCGGATTTGATTTAGAGAATTATTATCGGTTGTCATTTTTTGGTCTCTCCGCCGGTAATCCGTTCAAGAGGGATATCTTTATCCGTGTTCAATAGTACAAATGCATGCCGGCTGGCGGCATGCATTTGTACTTGTTTAAGATTAATCTTCTTCCGTTTTAAATTCTTCAGGGAAACGCTTCAGCATATAATCGGTGACATAGGACCGCACTTCGGAAGCGGTATTGAACGTAAGCGCTTTTTTCAGCACGGCCTTCGATTCTTCCAGGGTTGACTCCCGGATGATTTTCTTTATCCGGGGAATTGCCAGATGATTCATGCTCAACTCATTCAGCTGCAGTCCCAGAAGTATCAGCACACACAGGGGATCGCCGGCCATTTCCCCGCACATCGCCGTATGAATGCCGGCTTTGTGCGCTTCATCCGTTATTTTTTTCAGCAACCGTAAAACGGAGGGATGCAGCGGGTCATACATATAGGTCAGGCGTTCGTTGGCGCGGTCAATCGCCAGGGAATACTGTATCAGGTCATTTGTGCCAATGCTGAAGAAATCAACTTCACGCGCCAATTTGTCGGCAATAACAACTGCGGCGGGCACTTCAATCATGGCGCCGATTTCAATTCTGGAAGGAATTTCCACGCCTTCTTCCACGAGTTCCCTGCGCGTATCCTCCAGCAGTTTTTTTGCTTCCCGGATTTCTTCCACGCTGGAAATCATCGGGAACAGGATTTTCGTCTTTCCAAACGCGCTCGCCCGCCAGATGGCTCTTAACTGCGTCTTGAATATATCGACTTCCTTCAGGCAGAAACGGATTGCCCTCATGCCCATCTGCGGGTTTAATTCCTTGCTCTGTTTCTGGTAACTGGGAAACTTGTCGCCGCCCAGATCGAATGTTCTGATGGTCGACCATGAGAGTTTTTTCTCCGTGACCACCTGTTTGTAATTATTGAAATGATCCTCTTCCGTCGGCAAATCCTCGCGGTAAATATACAGAAACTCGGTGCGGTACAAACCGATGCTTTCCGCCCCGTGCATGATGGCCGATGGAATTTCCTCGATAAATTCGATGTTGCATCCCACTCCGATCTGATAGTTGTCAAGCGTCACAGCGGGCAGTTTGCCGTATTTGAGGTATTCGTCCTTGGAGGCGTCATAATGGCGCTTCTTTTCCTCATACCTTTTGAGCATGTCCGGATAGGGATTGATGACGACCATCCCGGCCGTTCCGTCCACGATGACTTCATCATCGGTACGCACGAAGTGGGTGATGTCATCCAGACCGACCACCGCGGGCAATTCCAGTGAACGGGCGACAATCGCGGTGTGGGAGGTGCGCCCGCCGCTGTCGGTGGCAAAACCGAGAATTTTGTCCAGTTTCATCTGGGCCGTGTCGGCGGGGGAAATATCGTGCGAAACGACAATCACGCCGTTGCTCCCAACTTCCCAGGTCATTTCCCGCTTTTCGCCGGAAAGATTGCGCAGAATCCTCTGCACAACATACTGTACGTCACTTATCCTTGTGCTGATATAGTCGTCCTGAACACCTTCGAATATCTCTCTGTAATGATCCAGCGTCATGCGCAGAGCCCATTCGGCGTTTACCCCGGATTCGCGTATATATTTGATGGTGCGGTTCGTAAATACCTTATCTTTTAAAATAAGAACGTGGACGTCAATAACGTATACCGGTTCGATAATCTTCGATTTTTTAAGGCTATTCTGAATCTCCAGCAATTGCTGTTCCGAATCCTTCAGCGCATTTTTAAAACGAAGAATTTCCTTGGGTATCAGGGATTCATTTTTCAGTTTATAAAAGGAGATCTGGCTGCCCAGAGGATCGAAGCGGTAACAACGGCCTATGGCAATGCCGGGAGAAACACCAACTCCTTTCAGCACAAATGTCTTTATCGACTGTTCAGCGCTCATGATATTTTATTCTTCTCCAAATTTATTTTCTATAAGCTTTTCGATTTCATCCATGGCTGTTAAGGCGTCCGTTCCATCAGCCTTTACCGTCAGTTCGCCGCCATAGGGGCAGGCGAGAGTCAATATATCCAGAATACTGTCTCCGTCAACAGTCTGCCCGTTGCACTCGATGTAAATTTTTGAATTAAACTGTTGAGCCACTCGGACAAAAGACGCCGCAGCTCTTGCATGCATACCCAGTTTATTTTTTAATTTTAAAGTTCTGATTTCCGTCAACTAATCAATCCCGTCCATGCAATTATAATAAATAACGTTAAAGCGCCATAAATAATATACACTTGAGAAATTCCTTTTTTTACCAGAAAAAGGCAAAGCATAATCGTCGCCAGCACTGTTAATTTAATAATAATGCCATATGTCTTGATAAATGGCCAGTATCCCCCAAAACCGGCAAGCCAGATCATCAGGCAAATCAACAGCATCAAGGCGAGCCAGCGGATTCTTACGGCGATAACAGGTAAATTCAGGGAACGAATAAATTCGAATCCCTTTTTCCCCTTGCGATAACCTTCGATAAAACCCTTTAATCTTACCCATAAATGTACCGGCGTATAAATCAGCAGAAAAGCAACCGGCGCAAAGATAAATCCCGCAAATATCAAAAGAACAGTAAAAATCAGTGCAAACGGCCTTAAGGCTCCCCAGAAAAAAATATCGCCGATAGCCGCATAGGATGCCATTAAACTCTGCTTGATGGATTTTGTGTCTATTTCCTCTTCTTTTAAGAAACTTTCTTCCTCCATACCGACAATCGAACCGATGATCGGCGCGGAAAAATAGGGGTGTGTATTAAACAGTTGCAAATGTGTCGTCAAAATATTCTCCGAATCCTTTTCCTTCAGCCCAAGTTCCCTTATCAGAGGAACGACAGACATGGCAAAACCCACGTTCTGCATCCGCTTGAAATTAAGCGTTGTATGGATAAAAAAAGACCTCAAGAAAATCTTTGTCAGGGTCGTCTTCTTCAAGTTTTTCAGGCCTCAAAAATCAAAAACTTCATAGTTTTTGATATCTTTTATATTCAAGTGGGCTAACTAACATAAAATATTAATGAAGTCAATTAATCCCCCCTTATTAATCTTTCTCTTTTTTGCTTGATTAAATTATATCTTTCTTCAATTAAATCAAATACATGGTGATTGTTTTGTAAATAATCCCCCGTTGTGATAAACATGCGGTGATGAGCAGGAAGATACTTTTGATAAATCCGTGGATACACGATTTTGCGGCCTATGATTTCTGGATAAAACCGCTGGGTCTTTTATATTTGGGCGGCCTGCTTAGGAAAAACAATCATCAGGTTCATTTTATAGACTGCCTTGACCCCTATCATCCAACCATGCTCACAGAAAGCCGCCCGCGTTTATCACGCCACGCCTATGGCCGGGGTAAGTTCTTCCGGCAGATGATTGACAAACCAGGCATATTAAAAGATTTTTCAAAAAATTACTGCCGTTACGGGATTAAGCCGGAAATATTCCGCGAGGAACTGAAAAAACACCGGGACGCGGATATTATTCTGATAACGTCCATGATGACCTACTGGTATCAGGGCGTTATCGAGGCCATCGGAATCATCCGGGAAGTCCTGCCGCAGATTCCGGTGGTGCTGGGCGGCAAGTACGCAACTCTGTGCCAGAATCATGCCGTGAAGTTTTCCGGCGCCGATTATGTCATAGCCGGCGCGGGAGAAAATCAGATTTTGGAATTGATTGAAATGTTATTCGGCGAAAAACCTCTTTTCAAGCCCGATGAGGATAATCTTGATTCGCACCCCTACCCCGCTTTCGACCTGATTCATGAAATTGTCCAGCTGCCCGTCATCACGTCCCGCGGCTGCCCCTATCAATGCACCTACTGCGCTTCCCATATTTTCAACAAGAAGTTCCTGCGGCGCAATCCGCTGAAAGTAGCCGACGAAATCGAATACTGGCAGAAAAAAACAGGAGTCGTCAATTTCAGCTTCTACGATGACGCCCTGCTCGTGAATCCTCAGGAAATGATTATTCCCCTGCTTGCTGAAATCAACAAAAGAAATCTGCGCTGCCAGTTTCACTGCCCCAACGGACTGCACCTGCGCGAAATCAATGAAGAAATGAGCGGGCTTCTCTACCGTTCGGGATTCAAAACAATCCGCTTCGGTTTTGAGACTTCCGATCTGGTGAGGCAGGCGCAGACAGGCGGCAAGGTAAAGAA
This sequence comes from uncultured Smithella sp., assembly GCA_964394185.1. Taxonomy (GTDB): domain Bacteria; phylum Desulfobacterota; class Syntrophia; order Syntrophales; family Smithellaceae; genus Smithella. Next base: position 33,182 of record CAYMWM010000020.1, on the reverse strand, counting down.
TGAAGAACTGCGCACAGGCGTCGGAAACCTGAAAAAAGCCGGTTATAAATCTGAAGATATTGGAATTTACCTGCTTTGCGGCCTGCCCGGTCAAAGCGCTGCGGAAGTCAGAAACAGCATGAATTTCGTCCTGGAATGCGGGGCAAAACCGCTGCTGGCTGAATATTCACCGATTCCGGGTACGGAAATGTGGAAAGAAGCCGTTTTGCGTTCATCCTTTGACATTATGAACGAACCGTTATATCATAACAACTCATTGCTTCCCTGCCGGAGTGATGATTTCAGTTATGACGATTATCTGGAACTAAAAAAGGAACTGAAAAATTTATCAAAGAAAGATGAACGGGAATGATGATTCTGATATGGATTAAAAATATCGCTGTTTTGCTGGTATCCCTGATTTTTTTATTCAAAGGCGTCAGTATTCTGACGGGTTCCTACAGTTTAAAGAATCCGATGGAATTTTTAATGTATTTTTTCTCCTCTTCCCTGCTGATTCTGGTCTGTCTGGTGGGAATCATCTATTTTTTCTCCCGCTTTTTTATCAAAAAACAACCCGAAGAAATTCATGACAATGAAACCACATAATATTTTAAAATTACTTTTTGTATTCACGGCAATTTTCGCCCTGTGCAGCCCCTCCTACGGCCTCGATCTCGAAAAGAAGGTCGTTAAAACGAAGCTGGCAAACGGCCTCACGGTCCTGATGCTGGAGCGCCATTTAAGCCCGACGGTCTCTCTGTTTATCCAGCACCGCATCGGAGCCGCTGATGAGCAGCAAGGGAAAAGCGGCGCCGCCCATCTTCTGGAACACATGATGTTCAAGGGCACAACAACCATCGGCACAAAGGATTATGCCGCTGAAAAGAATATCCTCGACGAGATCGAAAAGACCGGATCGAAGCTGGATGAGGAAAAAAGAAAAGGCCAAAAGGCAGACGCCGATGTCATCGCAAAACTATCAGGCCACCTGAAGGAATTACAGGATAGGCATAAGCAATATATTATACCCAATGAAATTGACCGCCTCTACACTCAAAACGGCGGTCTGGATATGAATGCCTCCACCGGACAGGATTTAACAACCTATCGGGTCAGTCTTCCCGCAAATAAAATGGAACTCTGGGCGAGAATCGAATCGGACCGTCTGCTCAATCCCGTCTTCCGCGAATTCTACACGGAACGTGATGTGGTCATGGAAGAAAGACGGCAGCGGGTAGAAACCGAACCGGACGGCAAACTGTATGAAGCATTTATCAAAACAGCCTATAAAACCCATCCCTACGGCAGACCGATCCTGGGATGGGAGGAAGATTTAATGAACCTGAGCCCTTCCGCCATGAGGGAAATCTTTGCAAAATACCAGGCGCCGGAAAGTATTGTTATTGCGGTTGTGGGCGATATTAATCCGCCCGAAACGCTGAAGCTGATTGAAAAATATTTCGGTCGCCTTCCCGCAGGCGCGAATAAGACTGGTGATATCCCGGCGGAGCCGCAACAGATGGAAGAGAGAAGGGTCAAGGTAACCTTCGATGCCAGCCCGACGATGATAATAGGTTTTCACAAACCCAACGCTCCCGCTTATGATGATTATGTTTTCGATGTCATACAGAATATGCTGACCAAAGGCAGAACCGGCCGGTTATACAAAAAAATGGTTACGGAAATGCAGATTGCGAAAAGCGTCGGCTCTTACAACGGCGTGCCCGCTTCCAGATACCCGAACCTTTTTGTGATTTCCGCCGAGCCCAAATATCCTCACACGAATGCCGAACTTGAGGAAACCATTCAGAAGGAATTGGAAATATTGAAAACGCAACCGGTGCCGGATGAGGAACTGACGAAGGCGAAAAATAATATTAAAATGGATTTCATTCAGAGCCTTAATTCCAATTCCGAAATAGCCTCAATTATATCCTACTACGAAGTCCTGCTGGGAGATTACCGGTATCTGGCCGATTATCTGAAGAACATTGACAGGGTGACGGCTGAAGATATACGGAAGGCGGCGGGAATTTATTTAAACAAAAACAACCGGACCATCGCTGTTCTGGATAAAAAATAAGGATTGAACACCGGCTTATATGAAGAACAAATTCCTGAATCTCTCTGCTTTTATTCTTTTGGGCGTTGCCATCATCACAGGAGGCGCCCTTAACACCCTGGCCGCATCCGATTCGCCATTGCCGTCACCGGAAGGGATTCAATTCGCCCCCCTGCAATTCAGCCTGCCGCAAACCATACGCGTCGTCATGGAAAACGGCATGGTGCTCCATATTCTGGAAAACCATGAATTGCCCGTGGTGAATATTCAGGCTCTGGTCAGAACCGGAACCATGTTTGACCCTGAAGGCAGGGCGGGCGTTGCCGACCTGACCGCCTATGTCATGAGAACCGGAGGCGCTGCAGGACTTGGCAGCTCGGAAATCGACAACCGGCTTGATTTCATGGCGGCTTCCGCGTCCATCGGCATGTCGATTGATTCCGCGCAGGTCAATTTCTCCGTTTTGAATGAAAATCTTGATAAGGGGCTTGAACTGCTTTCGAAAATTCTCATCGAACCCGCTTTTGAACAGGACAAATTTGAACTCGCCCGGCAGTTGAAAAGCGAAGAGTTGAGAAGACTGAAGGATGACCCGCAGAAACTGGCCTTCAGGGAATTCAACCGCCTGATGTATGCCCATGATCCGCGCGGCAACATGGTTTCTTCCAAATCTCTCGCCAATATTTCGCGCAATGATCTGATTGAATTTCACCACCGGTTTTTCCGGCCTGACAATATGATTGTTGCCGTCAGCGGCGACATCACAAAAGAAAAAGCCGCTGAGATGTTCAACAGGTACTTCGGCGGATGGAAGGCGAAAAATAACCTGACTCAAGCCCCGCCGCCCGCTCAAAAACCGGATGCCGGGATGTACTGCATTAACAAGGAAATCACCCAATCCACAATTGTCACAGGCCTTTATACCGCGGGGAAGAAGGACCCCGATTTTTACGCCTTTACCGTCTTTGATTTTATCGCGGGCAGCGGCGGCTTTCCTTCCCGCATCGTAACGGTTGTGCGCAGCAATGAGGGTCTCGCCTACACCGCCGGAAGCTTTTACCGTGCGAGGCCGGATTATGGAATTTTCGGCAATTACGCCTTCACCAAGACAGCTTCGACCATGAAAGCCCTGTTGCTTATGCAATCCGTTCTGGAGACTATCAAGTCCGGCTCCATTACAACGCAGGAAACGGAGTGGGCAAAACAATCCATCAACAATGGATTTGTGTTTTCCTTTGACACGCCCGAACAGATTGCCGCGCAGCAGGTGAGCGTCGAATATGAAAAACTGCCTGCGGACTATCTGCTTAAATACAGGGATAATATAGAGAAGGTCACTATTGAGGATGTGAATCGCGTTGCCGCAAAATATATCGGTAAAACAAAGAATACCGTTTTGATTCTGGGTGACAGTAAAAAATTCGACCAGCCTTTTTCGGCGGACAGCTGCATTTTTGTAACGCCCGAAGAGTAACTTATTTTTGAAGGATTATTTATGATTGATGAAAACCTGTTCCGGAAAGCCGCGCGGAGAATCGATTCCTACCGCGATGAAATGATTGCATTACAGATAGCACTCAGCGCCCATCCGGCTGTCGGGCCGGAAAACGGGGGCGACGGTGAATTGCTGAAGGCGAATTTCCTGAAAGACCGCCTTATCCAATTAGGATTTAAAAATTTCCGGCATTATGACGCTAAGGACAGCAGGGTTTCCTCCGGCATCCGCCCCAATTTTGTGACAACTCTGGAAGGGAAAAATAAAGACCGGTTTATCTGGATTATTACGCACATGGATATTGTACCCCCGGGAGAACTCAGGCTCTGGAGTCAGGACCCCTACAAGGCTTATGTGAAGGATGGCCATATTATCGGGCGCGGCGTGGAAGACAATCAGCAGGACATGGTCGCCTCGATTTTTGCAGCCAAGGCCATGATGGACGAGGAACTGATACCGGAGTGTTCCATCAATCTCGCCTTTGTTTCCGATGAGGAAACGTCCAGTAATATGGGTCTGTATTACATGATTGATTCCACGGAGAATCTTTTTAGTCAGAACGATCTGATTGTCGTTCCCGATTCAGGAAATCCAGAAGGTTCACTGATTGAGGTCGCGGAAAAGAGCATGCTCTGGCTGTGCTTTAAAACCAAAGGCAAGCAGTGCCACGGCAGCAATCCACAGCTGGGCAACAACGCTTTTGTCGCAGCGTCCCATCTGGTCACAAAACTGGTCGGGCTGAAGAAATTGTTCCCCAAATCCGACCCTCTGTTCGACCCGCCCCAAAGCACCTTCGAACCGACAAAAAAGGAGGCGAACGTCGGCAATATCAACACCATCCCCGGCGAAGATGTTTTCTGCATGGACTGCCGCGTTCTGCCTGAATATGATTTAGAGGATGTCTTTTCCGCGATACGTAAAATGGTTCGCCAAATCGAAAAAAAATTCAAGGTTCAGATAGAAATATCAACAGCGCAGCATGTGCAATCCGCCAAACCAACTCCCCACGATGCCCCGGTCGTCCGGGCGCTTGCCGAAGCCATTGAGAAAGTCTATCATATCAAAGCATTCGCCGGAGGTGTGGGCGCCGGAACCGTTGCTTCCTATATCCGCACGAAAAATTATCCAGTGGCCGTCTGGTCCAAAACCAAACAGACAGCCCACCAGCCGGACGAGAACTGCCCCATCGATAACATGGTCGGCAACGCCAAAGTCTTTGCCTGTTTATTTCTGCGAAATTGAGTTATAATAGCAAATTATTAGACTCTCATGCAGGGCATTTCTGCATAAATATTGTTATAATACAATAACTTATGATTCATTAATAACTATTGCATTGCATAAATCAACATGATAGAAGCCCTTTTTACATTTTTGGTTGATTTTATATTTTAAGAGGCTGGTTAAGATTTTGACAAAAGCAGCTCACAGTGCAGACGCAGAAAAGATTTGCTTTGCGGATTCCAATCTGCTGAAGAATCTCTGCGGTGAACATGACAAGCACTTAAAATTTATCGAAAAGCTGGAACCTGTAAAAATAAGGGCGTGGGGAAACAGCCTAACCGTTTCCGGCCACAACGGCAATGTTCATAAAATCAGCATCATGCTGCAGCAGCTTTATGCCATCATGGAAAAAGGGTGGCATATCCAGACCGCCGATATCGACTATGCCCACCGCATTCTTTCCGAAGATATAACTTTCGATCTGGCCAGCATATTTCTGGATACGGTATTCATTTCCTCCCAGAAACGCGTCATTACGCCCAAAAGCATCGCGCAAAGGCTTTATATCGAATATATGAGAAACTTTGACATGGTTTTTTCCATAGGCCCCGCCGGAACCGGCAAAACCTATCTGGCAATGGCCATGGCCGTATCCTGTCTGCTGGAACGCAAAGTGCAGAGAATCATTCTGGCGCGTCCCGCCGTCGAAGCGGGTGAAAAACTGGGTTTTCTGCCGGGAGACCTGGCGGAAAAGGTTAACCCCTACCTTCGCCCCCTGTATGACGCCCTCTATGATATGCTTGATATGGAAAGAGCATCGGCCTTGATCAGCAAGGGCCTGATTGAAGTTGCCCCTCTCGCTTTCATGCGGGGAAGGACGCTGAATGATTCCTTTATCATTCTGGATGAAGCCCAGAACACAACATCGGAGCAGATGAAAATGTTTCTGACCCGGCTGGGGTTCGGCTCCAAAGCGATTATTACCGGCGACATCACGCAGGTTGACCTGCCGACGGAAAAGATTTCCGGTCTGGTGGAAGCCGAGAGAATCCTGAAAAAATATTCCAGTGTCCGCTTTGTTCATTTTTCGGAAATCGATGTTATCCGGCATCCCCTGGTGCAGGATATCATAAAAGCTTACGCGCACGCAGACAAAGAAAAAAATCATGCCCCAATATAATTCTATGAACCTGATTAAACAGCTCAAAGACAAATCGACTGCTATCTTGAATAGAGTGCTGAAAAACGGCAACCCGCCTTTTTATTTTCTGCAAAACAGCCTTTTTCAGAAATGGGCCATTGCAGTTATCCTCTGTTTGATTCTTGCCGTGGTCATGGCTCCGGATATTAATTTTTCAGAACCTCAATATAAAATTGGAATGATTGCTCCGAAGAATATCAAGGCAGACCATGCATTTCTGGTAGAGGATAGGCAGGCAACTGAACAAAAGATATACGAAGACGCAGAAAATATAAAACCTGTGTATGATTATAACAGCAAGATTGCCGGCAATATCAAATCAAAATTGTTCAACGCATTTACCTTGGCCGCGGAAAATTATAAGAATCATCTCAAGGAGAGCAAGTCATCAGGCAATATTGATACCAGTAAAATGCAAAAAGAAAAAAAAGGCCTGGAATTCAACCTGGGCATTTATTTAAGCCCGGAAGAGTTCTATATTCTCAACGAAAACAAGTTTTCCCGGGAACTTCAGATGAAACTTTCCCGTCTCGTTATTTCTTTTTATGACAACAAATACATCACCAGTGATGTCATGGGCAAATCCGAAAGAGAAAAAGGCATCGTTGTCAGAAATCAAAGGACTCAGCTCTCCGAGGAAATTACCGATTCTTCCCTGTTATATAACATTCAGGATATTGACGACGCACTTCAAAAAACCGTTAACCTGATTTTCAGGGGAGAAGACAAAGCACTGAAAGATGTTGCTTTTTCCATAACGAAAAAACTTATAGAACCCAATATAACATTCAACAAAGAGGCAACGGAAAAGAAAAAAATTGCTGTTATGGGTGAGGCAAACCCGACATTCTTCCAAGTACAGAAGAATGAAATGATCGTAAGGGACGGAGAAAAAATCGGTTATCTGGAACATGCTAAGTTAAATGCCTATTTAAAAGATGTTCAGGAGCATAGATTTACTCGATTAAGCGTTATGGCGGGTTTTTTCCTAACGGCCATGTTCCTATCCATTGTTTTGTATCTGTGGAGAACAAGAAACTGGAGCAAGGCTTCGGAACGCTCGAATCTTGATCTTCTGGTTTTCGGCATCATCGCTTTGCTGCAAATATTATTTATCAAGGCGGGAATCTTTATCGCGACGGCTGTCAACCGGTCATTTCCCTTCATATCGGTTGAGTCGTGTTACTTTGCCATTCCTTTCGCGCTTGGCGCGATGACCACCGCCATTTTAATCAACCGGAATGTCGCTCTTATTATCAGCGCCCTGACATCATTCTTAATCGGATTTATTTTCGATGAAAAAGTTGTTTTCCCGTTATTCTCTTTCATGGGATCGATTGCGGCATCCTATCAAATCGTTCGTATCCGCCAGCGTTCCGTCTTTTTAAAAATAGGTCTCTTTCTGGGGCTTATCAATATGGCCGCAATCGTGTGTCTCAATCTGGTCACCGGCAACCTGTTTCATGAACTGCTTTTTAAACTGGTCATGGGATTTATCGGAGGTATTTTCACAGGTGTGCTCGTTGCGGGAATCACTCCTCTTTTTGAAAGCGCTTTCGGATTCATTACCGATATAAAGCTTCTGGAGCTGTCCAATCTCAATCAGCCTCTTTTTCAGAAAATGATTATTGAAGCGCCCGGCACCTATCATCACAGCATCATTGTTTCGTCTTTGACGGAAGCGGCGGCGGAAGCCATCGGCGCAAACTCCCTGCTGGTCAAGGTAAGCTCCTACTATCATGACATCGGCAAGCTGACCAAACCGCAGTACTTTATCGAAAACCAGCCAAATACGGAAAACAAGCATGACAAGCTGTCTCCCAAAATGAGCGGCCTGGTCATCATTTCCCATGTAAAAGACGGCTGCGAACTGGCGGCCCAGGCAAAACTTGGACGCCAGATTATCAACATCATCCGCCAGCATCACGGAACGAGCATCATCAGCTACTTTTATGACAAGGCCAAGAAGGACAAGGATGAGTCCATCCGCTCCTTATCGGAAAGCGATTTCCGTTATCCCGGACCGAAGCCGCAGACAAAGGAAGCCGGACTGATAATGCTCGGTGATGTCGTTGAAGCATCGTCGCGCACGCTGACCAATCCGACCCCGGCCAGAATTAAATCCCTGGTCAGGGAAAGAATCGAAGGCATTTATATGGATGGACAGCTTGATGAATGCGAGCTGACATTAAGCAATCTCAATGTCATAGCAGAAACGTTCACCAAGATTCTTACGGGAATTTTTCATCACCGGGTTGATTATCCGGAAACGGCGCCTAAAGAAACCAATGGAAAGAAAGAAACCAACGGCAAAAAAGAATCTCATGAGAATTCAAATCGAAAACAGACAGAACAAGGTAAAAATTGAACGAAAAGCCATCCGCAATACCGTTCAGAAAATATTAAGGATTCTTGACTGCCTTGACAAAGAAATCAGCATCTGTTTTACTGATGATGAAAATATAAAAGAATTGAACAGGCAATATTTGAACAGAACTAAGGCGACTAATGTTCTTTCTTTTTCCCTGCAGGAAGGTGAGTACGGCAATATCAATTCCCGGATGCTCGGCGATGTTGTCATTTCCGTGGAAACAGCGCAGAGAGATGCCGTTAGGGGAAATCTGACCATCAAACAGGAACTTGATTTCCTCATCATTCACGGAATTCTTCATCTGACAGGTTACAATCACGAAAACACCACGGAAAAAGAGGCAAAAAGGATGGAACTCAAGGAAAAGGAAATATTCAATAAAATCAATTGCCGCAGCAAAATATTAATCTGAAATATTAGAACTAAACTTCAATCGGGAGGAACACAAAATGAATTTATCTCTGGATAATAAAGTAGCTCTGGTTACCGGAGCAAGCAGAGGAATCGGTCGGGCAATCGCTCTGGGTCTTGCCCAATCCGGCGCGGACGTCATCATTGCCAGCCGGAAAATAGAAGATCTGGAAAAAGTTGCCACAGAAATTAAGAGTATGGGCAGAAAATGTCTAGCTACCGCAACGCATGTGGGGAGACTTGAAGACATAAAAAATCTTGTCGAAAAAGCCTCTGCAGAATTCGGCAGAATTGACATACTGGTCAACAATGCCGCTACCAATCCCTCCATGGCGGCGGCCATTGATATTGATGACCGCGCCTGGGATTCCATTATGAACCTGAATCTCAAAGGCATGTTTTTCCTCAGCCAGGCGGTGGCGCGAGTCATGAAGGAAAAAGGCGGAGGAAAAATCATCAATGTTTCATCCGTTGCCGGAATCACTCCCGACATCCTGCCGGTTTATTCCATCAGCAAGGCCGGTGTGATTATGGCAACCAAGGTCATGGCTCAGCAGTGGGCCATCTACAATATCAGGGTCAATGCCATCGCTCCGGGCCTGACCAAAACCCGTTTTTCCGAAGCGCTTTGGAAAAATCAGGACATCCTCAATGTCGCCATGAGCCGAACTCCGCTGGGACGTCCGGCCGAACCGGAAGAAATGGTGGGAGCCGTCATTTATCTGGCGTCCGATGCGTCCAGCTATGTAACAGGGCAGATTTTGGCAATAGACGGAGGAATAACGATTTAATTGGGACTGTTAGAAAAAAAATCGTGTTTTGCGCTTTTTTAAATCGAAACAAGTATCTGTTTTTACTTGTTATTTAAAAAAAAGCCTTGAATTTTGAAAGTCTGTGCAGTATATTATTGATGTAGTATGAGTAAAACAATAATCCCTGAAATAAAAAATTTTATATTATTGCCGGGCTTTGTGGCGATTCCGATTATCATTACGTTAATGACGGTTTCCCCTGTCTGGGCCGATATTTACAAACACATTGATAAGGAAGGCGTTTTGCATCTTACCAATGTGCCTTCCGATCCCCACGCAAAATACGTTCTGGTGATGAGGGAAAAAAGAATTCTGTTCAACCCGCGCCTGGACGTCAACAAATATGATGACCTGATTACCAAAGCGGCAAATAAATACAATCTTGATTCCGCGCTGATTAAGGCGGTCATCAAAGCGGAATCCAATTTTAATCATCGGGCTGTTTCACCGGTGGGAGCGCAGGGATTAATGCAATTAATGCCGAAGACGGCATCGTCCCTTAATGTCGATGACAGTTTCCATCCGAGGAAAAACATCGACGGTGGCGCGCGTTATCTGCGTTATCTTCTGAATACCTATCGGGGCAATCTCGATCTTGCCCTTGCAGCGTATAACGCAGGAGAAAAAGCCGTCGCCAAATATAATTACAACATTCCCCCTTACCGTGAAACTCAAAATTACGTAAGACGTGTCCTGAGTTTCTACAGATCTTATAGTAACTAAATGACAATCCCTGACCGTTTTCCCTCGGTATTCTTTGACCGGCTTGTGCTGGGAATGGAATTAACCGGCGCCGGAAAATTTGTGGTTCAGATGGAAATGGACTTTCCCGCATCACTCGATGCGGAAAGGCTTGAAAACGCGCTCGATCTGATGCTTGACGCCGAACCGGTGCTCGGCTGCCGTTTGATTCCCGATGCAAAATCCCCTTACTGGCAAAGACTTTCTTGCCCGGAGCGTAAAAATTTTACTTTCAGCACAAATGAAACCGATTATCTTGCTTTTCGACACCAGGGATTAGACTACAGCCTTGGTCCACAGCTACAGGCCTGTCTTTTCGGAAACACGCAAGGTGACAGGTTATTGTTAAAAGCGGCTCACCAGGCTTGCGATGCGGGCGGACTCAAGGAAATTGCCGCAAAGCTTAGCGCTATATACAACCGCCTGGAAAAAAAGCCGGATTATAAACCGAAACCTAACCTCTCCGGCTGCCGAGATATGAGCCAGATTATGTGTTATGTCCCGCTTTGGGCTTATCCCGTAATCTTCTTCAATTTCATGTGCCAGAACTGGTCAATTACATTCCCGGCATCCACTCTTCATCTGGAAATTGAGCAGAAATCGACGGAACCGTTGACTTACGTCATCAAGCATATTCCGGCCTGGCATACAGAAAAGATCAGGCAGTTCGGAAAAGCCCATAATGCCACAATCAATGATATCTTTGTCGCAGCACATTTTCATGCTCTGGAAATGGAAGCCGGATGGAACCGCAAAGCAACGCTGCGCCTGCAATCCACCATTGACCTGCGGCGCTGGTATCTGCCGGACGAAAAAGCCGGGGGTATCTGTAATCTTAGCGTTTATGAATATCACAATCTGGGACGAAAACTGGGCAGGAATTTGATTGAAACGGTAGAAATGGTCAGCAGGCAAACGAGGTCTCGCAAACATAACTGGTTTGGCCTGACTGATATCTGCCTGATACCGGCACTCAATCGCATGTCATTCGAAAAACAGGTGAAATGGGCTTTCAAGGGTGTTACTGCTCTAATTAAAAGAAACGGCCACCCCAACGCGCTGACCAACATGGGAGAAATCAAAAAGGAAACTGTCCGGTTCGGGATAGAACCGTCACGTGCATATCTGCTCACACCTTTTATCTTTCCGCCACTTTTCGGTGGAGGTCTGAGCATGTATCAGGGCGAACTCACTCTATGCGGAGGTGTACCCGGGCATTCCGGAGAAACGATTGACCGGTTCTATCAGTCCGTGGTGAAAAATCTGCCCCGGTAAACGGGAATAGCGGGAAAAATCCTTTGAGCGTCGCTTTATCAACCTCTATTCCTCTGCCCGTTCCTGCCAGATGAAATGTTTCAATGGCAAGCCAACATAATCATTGACATTACATCCACGTAAATTTACATTACTCATTAATTAAAAAACACATTAATCTTTAGGAGATTTGCCATGAAAAAGAAAATCGTCCTGATGATATAATAACTAAAAAAACACCAGAGAAGGTAAATGGCATTCGATAATTTTATACAGTCAGTAAAGCGATATATCGGGAATATATCGCTTCTCCATGTGACTTTACTAAGTTGTTTATTTGCCCTGATATCCATTGTTTCTATGAATGGCGGTGGATTGAACGAAGAAATCTCCCGCCGCTTGATTTTTCATTTGTCCGACAAGCCCTTCTTAAATAAGATGTTCGACAGCAAGGTTTTGGATGACGGTTTTTACCGCGCCAGGGAATTAAGTTATTTCCTTGACTTTATTGACTTTAAGTTTATTGAATTCAGCATTGAAAACGGCTTCCCTCATTTTTTATCACTCACTCATTATGTTCTTTCCATTGTAACCGGCTGTCTGCTCTGGCTTTTTTTTGTTAAAAAACTGACTCTCTCTCCTCTACTGGGCATTGGTCTGCTTACTTTATTTTGGACAACTCCGAGCGTTTTTTACGGAAATGTCAACAGGACGGGTAAAATATGGGTCGCATTGCTGGAAACCATTCTCTTTTATTTAATTTATGAAGTTTCCGTTGCCGTAACACAGAAGAGCAATTCCCGATTTACAGTAAAGTTTTGGGTAATGTGTTTCTTGATCGTATTCGCGATGACATCCCTTGATGAACAGGGATTGTTTCTGGCTATTGCATTTCTTGTTTCGATATCCATATGGAGTTTGTATATCCGGCACAGAAATATCAACATAATGCTGGTTGTTGTTGCGGCAAGTCTTATATTTAACGGACTATGCCGATACATGATAATACCGTATTTAACGTGCGCACTCAACGGATACTGGCCCGTAGCTTTTTTTTGGGAGTTGCCTTTTAAATATTTCATTCAAAATCTGGGGACATATCTATCAGGAGGATTTTATCTTTACGCGGATACTTTTCGCTTTTTATTAGGCCACCCTCCCCGGATGGTCGGCATCGGAACCCTGATATTTTTTGTTTTGGCGCCTCTCTTCTATTTATATACAGGCAGGGGAATTACAACCGATAACAGAAAAACTTTCATCCTGATTTATGTTGAATTGTTGACCATTAATATATTTTTGATAATGATGAATTCACTAATGGTTTTAAGGATTCCCTCCCTTAACGCACGTGAATATTTCTGGTTGCCGACAACAATAATTCTTGTGACGTCTCTGGCTGTTTTTATATATATTTTCAATAAATTGAACGTTTCCCGGTGGCTGATTTCCTTGATTACGTTTCTTGTGGTTCTAGGAAACATTTCGGTCATCCCCCAATCCGAAGCTCCTGACGTCAAAAATAGTCTGACATCAGAATCCCGACAAAATCTAATCCTGTTAAGCGCGCTTAAAAATCCTGACCTGGCGAATGTTGCCCATAATTCTTCATTTGAAAATAATCCGGTGTTTCAATTTTTTAAATCTAAAAGAAAAGGCTATGCCGCAGGGAAAAGCAAAATATTGGAATTTGCCGAAGGCAAGGGGCATTGCGTAAGGCCTAATGAAGCTGATGCTTATAACGAAAAGGGGATTTTTTACGCAAACGTGGGCGAGTATCCGGAGGCTATTGAAGATTTCAATAAAGCCATCCGTCTGACACCCAATCATATCCATGCCCTCAACAACAGGGGGCTTGCTTATGCCAGGCTTGGCAAATATCAGCTGGCTTTGGAGGACATCAATAACGCCATCCGCATGGAACCTGATTTTATTAACGCGTATATCAATAGAGGGATTGTTTATTTCACACAGGAAAATAAAGAATCAGGATGCCGCGATGCACAGAAAGCATGCGAAATGGGAAACTGCCGGTTGCTGGAAATGGCTAAAATAAATAAATATTGCCCATAATTAAATTCGGTAAGCCGGCCTGTATTCAGGGAGTAAGCGTTTGATGATTGATACCTTTGTCGTTCTAACCTGCTGGGGATTATTTTATATTGGATCGCTCTTATTTTTTAATTTATATTCTGGTGACTCCAAAACAGCAACATTCTGCAAATTTTTCCTTTTTCTTCTCATTTTAAGTGTTGTTTTTTTGCCAGGCTTAACCAGTCATTATATATTCGGAGACGATACAACGGCATGGAGATGGCCAAATAAAGAATGGACGGCACATCCCGGATATGGTTTCGCAGCACGCGCCGGAAGGCCGTTTTCGAGAATTCATCTTTCAATTTTATCTCTGATTGATAATGTCCGTGATGCAAACTATGTCCGTTTTTTAACAATAATTCTCATTGCTATAATAGCAGTGTCTATGGATGTCTGGTTTCGCATGGTCTGCGGAGCATCAAGGAACATTTCTTTTTTGCTCAGTCTGTCTATTGTGACGCTTCCGCCATTTCAGATTTATGTCCATTGGATGAGTACATATTGCATGGCGCTTGCAATACTGCTCAGTATGTTTTCGGCAATATTGCTTTTAAAACCGAGCAGAAGTGATCCTGATAAGCTTGAATTCCGCACAATATACCCTTCGAAAACAGAGCAAGGGAAATCCCGGTATTTTAATTTTATACAAAGGATAGAAGAGAAAATCCCTTTAACCATTATTCTATCTTTTGCTTTATGGATTTGCTCTTTGCTGACTTATCAGCCGTCAGCAACTTTCTTCGTCGCCATGATGACTTTCTGGATGACAAAGGTGGATTGCAGGGACTTTGATCTGAAAAAATGGCCGTGGATGCACCTGACAATTTTTATCATTGCCGCGGCAGCATATCTTTTAACTTTTAAAATACTGGTTCCCGCAAATGCAACGGGAGTCGACTTATACAGCAACTCCTTAACTTTCAATTATCCGGCGAAGATCATCTGGTTTTTGACCGAGCCTCTAGTGACGGCTATGCATCTGTGGCATATATCACCGTCAATAGCGGTCGGGGGCGGAATTTTTCTTATAATCATTATTGGCATCGCGCTGGAATATTTTGATCTTATCAGATCGGAAAATAAGCATAGAAACGATTTTGCGCGCAACTTTTTAAGGAAATATTCTTCGATATTTTTTCTGATTCTTCTGAGCTCAGCCGTTATCATTATCATGAAAAAAGATTTTTATGCTTGTCGGTCCTCTTCTTCTTTGATGGCGACAGTCTTTATTTTATTCTGGAGTTGTTCCCACCGGATCGTTTCTTTTTTTGCACAAAAAGAAAAAAGTGAATTTGCGGCTACGATCGTTCTATTATTTATTTGCGTTGTCGGAATATTTTCCGCTCACACAACTTTCAAGAAATATTGTGTTGATAATAATTCCATGGAATTAAGATATATCGAAAATGAAATTTCCCGGAAATATAATCCCAACATTACACACATTCACGTCATAAGTCCTTTACCATCGGATTCCTTTTTGTATACAGGTGAATTCGGTGCAACAACCTGTCATGGCTTAAACTGTCCCTGGCTGGTTCAAATAGCATTCATGGAGGCTGATATTCATCCGCAAGATTTGATCGTTTCCAGCGATACTAAAAAAGTTGTTTTTCAATCTCCACATATGTTGATTATCGATTTGAACAAAATTAAAGATTCTGTGCCTTAAGTTATTCCCGCCGATATTACATTATTTTAGTAAGATGAACAGGCAGAGAGCAAACCGAAGATTTCCTGAGACTGGTATTGAGTTTTCATTTTGTATATTTATGCCAGGCTGATACCTTCCAACCATAATCTTATTTTCCCCCTCTTTAAAAAAAATGAAAGTTCAGTTATGATATGTACAGACTTCCCGACAGGAGGTTTTTTAAAACAGATTTATGACAAAAACAGCCTTTACTATTTTAATCCTGATTTTAATCCTGGCCAGGTATACCCTCAAAGGACTTTTCGACAGAAAATGGCGTGAACAGTGTCAGGATATTGTTGATAACATCAGAAACGAAAAAACGTTCTGGTCTCTGCTGGATGGTTTCAATGGCACGGAATTCGATCCCCGGGGTGTTCTTTCTCTATACATGATAAGTTTAACACGGGAGATTACAAACCGCGATGCGCTCGCATATGGTGTTTCCGGCAGAAAACCTATGCTGAAAGGTCTGATTCAGAAAAAGAATGGAGCCCCAAACAACCTTGAATTGCTGCGCAAGGCTCTTGCGGAAAGAGACGCGTTCATTAAAAAACATCTCAGCGCCAACGAGGTTGTTTTTAGCGATACGGAAATCCAAGATACTTGCAGGCTCATCGATGATGACCTTGGCGCAAAAGACGTTCCCGGACCTTATCATCAGTTTATCCGGGAGAGATTCGATTCCATCATACAAGGCGAAATAACGGGACTCAGCATCTGGATAATCCTGAAGGAAATCGAGCGCAAGGAACAGGATTTCCAATATGATAAAACCGGCACAAAGATGATCAACCCCCCGCGTAAGCCTCGCTTTATTGACGGCGCAGACCTTTATCTATGAAGCGGTGTCGGATCTTCTTTGTAAAAGACTGGAAGACGAAAGCGACTTTGCGAGATTTCAAAAAGTGCTGGCGGAATGGCGGCAGCTTCACATACTGCAATGGTTCATTAATACCCAGAGCAACTGGCAAAGGGATTACACGGATGCTGAACTGCTGATGTGGCGGGTCATCGCCGCCATCATTTAACTTTTGTGGGGCTGTTGACCGGGAGCGCATTCCCGCAAGGGAGGCGCAATTATTAAAAGACACCTTCCTTTCCGGTAAAATCCGAAGGATTTTAAAAAAGGCTCATCTGCGGAGTTTACCCCGGCGCAGGCCGGGGTTGCGCTGCAAACCGCGCCGCTCAACGTATGTCTATATACGCCTCGCGATACGATTTTTGCGCGCCTTGCATCTGAGCCTTTCTGAACAGCCCCTATACGGGGGTTTTCAACAACTCCCCGTTACCCATCTTTCCCTTGACTTACACGATTAAGAATCCTATAAATCACATCACTCAAAGCATTATCTTTATCGGGTTTAAAAATTGCAGAAAAAATATTTTTGAAAACCTTTAAAAACAGGGATCGATTGACTCGCATTAAGCTTGACCAACAATAAAGATGGAAATGTATAAATGAAAATAAATAAAATCTTCCCCTATATTTTGTTGATTGGTATTGGACTAATTTGCATTGGGTTACTCCCTTATGTTTTAGCTTTATATTTGGGATCTACAAAAAACATAACCGCTAATCAAATAATGATAATTTTCATGAGCAGCGGTATATTGAAATGGTTGGGCAAATGTCTTGTTCTGGTTGGGATAGTACTCATTTTACGTCACTTTTTTTACAAAAAAGAAAAATCTTCATCAGTTCTTAAAAGTGATGATCCTTATGTTGTTATCCAGAATAATAGTTTTTCTCAAAAAAAGGAAAGATTGAAAGTGGCCTGCTTTGTTTCTATATATTGTATTGTAGTATCATTAATGATCAAGGTTATCCCCATTTTATTTTACAAAGGTGATGATTTTTTTGCGCCATTTATTCTTTGGATATTTCTAATGGGTTTAGCAATTGTATTGTCGTTTGTCACTTTATTTTTTGGTTTGGTTGACATCTGGAAATGGTTATCCAGCAAATTAGAAAAAAAGAAAGAAGAAAGTACAGCTTTAACTGCATTAAGCATATTAAGTTGTTTTGTTCCCATATCAGTCTTATTATTATTTTTTCTTATTACCATCATTACTATCATGCATCGTAAATAAGTCGGGGAAAATGGATTCAGTTCTATTTAGTTAGAAATACTGGATTCCCTTGTCTCATTGTCATTCGCAAGAGAATGACAACGGGTGTATCGTCCAATAGTCTTTTATTTAAAGACCTGTTCACTTTTCGTTTCAATTATTTTTTTCTAAGGTTTCCACCACCGTCACATCGTGACACCTCCGCCAGCGGAGGACACTATAAGATTGCTTTATAGCTTCGTTCCGCGCGCGATTCCGGGCGACTCATTTCTTCCGCACATCCACGTACAAATGTTTCTGCATCTCGGCGAGTCGTTTTTCCTTGATTCCGTTTATCTGCGTTAGTTGTTTAATATCCGTGAATCCGTTTAATTGCGTGCGCAGGGCTATTATCTTGTGGGCGGTCGCCGGTCCAATTCCTTTTATCAGCATGAAATCCTCCTCGGTGGCTGTATTAATATTCATCGGCAATCCGACGGAGAATCTGACGTCGTTGGGCATTTCGGTCAAGGCAATGTTGCCTCCCGCTGATGCTGACTTGACGACCAGCCTCATTCCTGCGGTCAGCGGAAAATCTTTCTCTGATTTTTGACTAAAACCGGCCGCCTGTATGAGCCCGTTGACGGTCGTTCCCGGAGGGACAAAATAAATTCCATTACGCTGCCCGTCTTCAATAATTTCCACGGCCTGACAATGACTACATTGATCGGCAAAAACGGGAATTTTATCCTTGTGAGCACACTGTGTCATCCAAAAGATAAAGGGGATAACCGCCAGAATAAAACCCAAAGCGATTAGCCCCTTAAGTTGATTTTCGGAAATTGTCATTACCTTATTTTGCTTTATTTACTTTTTTCTTTTCCAACTCAAAAGCATCGTGCAGCACTGATACGGCAAGTTCCATATACTTTCTCTCAATGATGCAGGAAATCTTGATTTCCGACGTACTGATCATCATGATATTGATGCTTTCCCTGGCCAGTGTTTTGAACATTTTGGCGGCAACACCGGAATGGCTGGCCATGCCCACGCCGATGACGGATATTTTGGCGACCTGGTCATCGATCTCCACTTTCTTGGCGCCGATCTTTTTGGCTGTGGCTTCGACTATTTTCTGCGCTTCCTTCAAATCCTTTTTCGAAACCGTAAAGGTAAGGTCGGTACGCCCTTCCAGGCTGGCGTTCTGAATAATCATATCAACGAAGATATTCTTGCTCGATAAAGGCGAAAATAAGTCGGCGGCCACACCGGGCTTGTCGGGAACATGAACCACCGTAATTTTAACCTGATCACGGTCATAGGTTACACCTGAAATTATCTCCCTCTCCATATCTTTATCTTCCTTCGTCACAAGAGTTCCTCCTTTATCAGTAAAAGTTGATTTAACATAAACGGGCACATTGTATTTCTTGGCCATTTCCACCGACCGCGGCTGAAGTACCTTGGCGCCCATCATAGCCATCTCCAGCATTTCGTCGTAGGATACTTTGTCCAGCCTTCGCGCTTTATTGCAGACATTGGGATCGGTCGTGTAAACGCCGTCCACATCCGTATAAATGTCGCATTGATCCGCTTTTAATGCAGCGGCCAGGGCAACCGCGCTGGTATCGGATCCGCCACGTCCGAGTGTTGTAATGTTATTGTTCTTATCAACACCCTGAAAACCGGCAACGATGATAATGGTTCCCTTCTTGAGTTCCTTTTTGATGGATGACGTGTCAATCAATGATATTCTTGCCTTCTTATGGGCGGTATCCGTCAGGATTTTAACCTGAAAGCCCAAAAAGGATTTTGCCGCATAGCCCATGGCATTTAAAACAATAGACATCAGAGTGACCGTAACCTGCTCTCCGGTGGAAATCAAAGAATCGTATTCTCTTACATCAGGAGTATCAGCCGCCTTGTGAGCCAGATCGATGAGCCTGTCCGTCTCCCCGGCCATGGCCGATAAAACAATAACGACCTGATTGCCGGCCTTCTTTACATTGATGGCTTTCTGGGCTACATTTTTTATTTTCTCAATATCCGCTACCGATGTACCGCCGAACTTCTGAACAATTAACGCCATATTTAAAAATCCTCCGTCCTAATATCTTTCAAAAGGTCTTGTAACCTATTTTCCTGTCCTTTTACAATAATTTTTCTCTTGTTTTCATCAAGATATTCAAACTGAATAAAAATGGCATCCGGGGGCAGAATCTGCGCTATTTTTTCCGCCCATTCGATAACGACAATTCCGCCATTGCTGAAATATTCTTCATAACCCAAATCTTCAAATTCGGAATAGCTATTAAGCCGGTAGACGTCAAAATGGAAAAGTTTATACCGCGCCGGATATTCATTAATCAATGTAAAGGTGGGACTCGTAATCTGATACTTGTCATCAACGCCCAGGCCGCACGCCAGTCCGCCGGTAAAACAGGTCTTGCCGGAACCAAGCTCGCCTGAGAGCGCCAGCACGTCGCCGGGCTTTAATTTTTCACCGATGGAGCGTGCCATTTCCCATGTTTTTTTGGCGCTTGCAGATACTATCTCAACCTTTGCATTTTCTTGATTCATTGATATTGTTCAGTTCTGAAATTAATTTTTCTCCAATAAAACAACCGCCGTGGAGTAGCATTTCGTATGCGTCAGGCTAAGATGCACTTCGGTAATTTGCCTTTTTTCGATTTGCGCTTTGGCTTCCCCGCAAAGAACGAGTGAAGGTTTGCCCTGTTCATTATTGACGACTTCAATATCACTTAATTTGACACCCTCTCCCAGACCCATGCCCAGGGCTTTTAGAAAAGATTCCTTGGCCGCAAATCTTACGCCGTAATGCGTTGCGGGATATACATGTTTGCCGCAATAGGCAATTTCTGCCGGGGTAAAGATTCTACTTAAGAATTTCGGCCCCCACTTTTTAACCAGTCTTTCCATACGGCTGTTGTCCACGAGGTCTATTCCAATGCCGCATATCATGGCATCACCCTGCCCGCGTGAATAATTGCATCGGTGACGGCAGCAACTTTTTTCATGGCCGCCACATCATGCACCCGGACAATATGGCATCCGTTCATAATCGCCGCGGTAACCGTAGCCGCTGTTCCTTCCATTCTTTCACCCGGCTCTCCGCCCGTTACTCTGCCTATGAAGGATTTGCGCGATGTCCCTATCATGACCGGCATCCCAAGAGCCTTTAATTCAGAAAGATTCCGGATAATTTTATAATTATCTTCCGGCGTTTTCCCGAAACAGATGCCCGGATCAATCACAATACTGTCCTTCCCTACTCCGACCTTGATTGCCTTATGGCTGCTTTCCTTTAGATAGGCGGTAATTTCTCCCATCAGATCGTCATAGTCCAGATTGCCCTTCTGCATATTTTCGGGCCTGCCCCGCATATGCATCAGGATGACCGCCGCACCGCTTTCCCCGATTGCTTTAGCCATGCTCCTGTCTGCGTTTAGCGCGCTGATATCGTTGATTATTTCAGCGCCCGCCTCAACGGCCAGCCTCGCGACCCGCGATTTTTTTGTATCAATCGAGATGGGTATTTTTATTTTTTTGCACAAACCTTCAATCACAGGAATCACTCTTTTCAGTTCCACGCTGGCGGAAACAGCAGCGGAACCGGGCCTTGTCGATTCCCCGCCGATGTCGATAATATCCGCGCCCTCGTCCACCATTTTCAGACCATGTTCAATCGCTTTCTCGGCGGAGAAGAAAACACCTCCATCCGAAAACGAATCGGGCGTGACATTGAGGATTCCCATCACCAGCGTTTTCGATCCCAGAATAATTTTACGCCGTGATGTTTTCAGAATAAATTTATTGCGGTTAAGGTTTCCGAGTATTTCCAGCAAATCTTTCGCGATGACGTTGAGTCCGAAAGGCTGTTTTTCGAGTTTTGCGGCAAGTGCGTACATCTGCTTGAGTGTGCCCATTATCAGAACATCACTCGCCAGTATGCTGCACGCAACGCTTCCTCTGGCAACAGCGGCGTCGCCTCCGATGGAAAGCATCTCCTGTTTGATGATGTTCGCGACCTTGCAGGTTTGTTTTATAAGCAGGATATTGATGTTAACGGCTTTCTTCGCCATGGCTCCAATGCCGTATGGATCAACACCGATTTTCGCCAATACGGCTACGGCCTCTTGTGGATTTCCAATCTCAATTATTCTCACAGGACAGCACCAATAAAAATAAAGATAATCTATATTTTTTCAGGTCAGAAATCCGGATTAAAATAGATAAATTTATCAGGCAACAGCTGCCGGCTCACTCTGATGAGCTTTGGGCAAGGCATCGCCGATAAGCGCGTCTATTTCAGCGCCGTTTAAAACTTCCTTTTCCAAAAGTTCTCCCGCTATTTTATGAAGTATATCAATATGGTCATTAAGAAGCTTTTTCGCTTTTTCATAATTACGCGTGATAACAGACACAACCTCTGCATCAATATTTTTTGCCGTTTCCTCGCTGTAATCCTTGTGTGTGGCAAATTCCCTGCCTAAGAAGATTTGCTCTTCCTTTTTGCCGTAACTCAACGGGCCCATTTTATCGCTCATGCCCCATTCACATACCATCTTTCTGGCCAGATTAGTCGCCCGCTCAATATCATTGCCGGCACCGGTGGTAAAATCATGCAAAACGATTTCCTCGGCTGCTCTCCCCGCCAACAGAATAGCAATATTTTTTTCCAAATATTCCCGCGGATAAGTATGTCTTTCGTCAATCGGCAATTGTTGGGTCAGACCCAGAGCCCTGCCGCGGGGAATAATAGTCACCTTATGAATCGGATCGGTTCCCGGCATCAATCGCGCAACCAGAGTATGTCCCACTTCATGATAAGAGGTATTGCGCTTTTCTTCATCACTGATGACCATGCTTTTTCTTTCCGAGCCCATCAGAATCTTATCTTTGGCAAATTCAAAATCGCTCATGTTGACTTTTTCTTTTTTTGCCCGGGCGGCGTTCAGCACCGCTTCATTAATAAGATTCTCTATATCGGCGCCCGAAGTTCCGGGGGTTCCTCTGGCCAAAACAGCAAAATCTACGTCTTCCGCAATAGGAGTTTTACGGGCGTGAACTTCAAATATCATCTCCCTGCCCTTGACATCCGGCAGCGGCACGACCACCTGCCGGTCAAAACGTCCCGGCCTCAACAGCGCCGGGTCAAGAACATCGGGACGGTTGGTGGCGGAAATCAGAATGACGCCATCGTTGGATTCAAACCCGTCCATCTCCACCAGTAACTGATTAAGCGTCTGTTCCCGTTCATCATGTCCGCCTCCCAGACCGGCGCCGCGATGACGTCCAACCGCGTCAATTTCATCGATGAAAATGATGCAGGGAGCGTTCTTCTTTGCCTGACTGAACAAATCACGGACGCGCGATGCGCCGACGCCGACGAACATTTCCACGAAATCGGAACCGCTGATGGTCAGAAACGGCACTTCCGCCTCACCGGCAATGGCGCGCGCCAGTAAAGTTTTACCTGTTCCGGGAGGGCCGACAAGCAGTAAGCCCTTGGGAATTCTGCCTCCCAGCTTCGTGTATTTTTTGGGATCTTTGAGAAAATCGATTACCTCTTCCAGTTCGGACTTGGCTTCATCGATTCCCGCAACATCGGCAAATGTCACCCTCTTGGATTTATCGGTAATCAGGCGCGCCTTGCTCTTGCCAAAGGCCAGCGCCTTTCCACCGCCGGACTGCATCTGGCGCATAAAAAATATCCAGATACCGATGAGGAGAATCATCGGCGCCCACGATATTATATAAGGCCAAATAGATTCATCCACAGGTTTAGCGGTAATTTTAACGCCCTTTTCCCTGAATTGCGCAACAAGTTTATCATCCTTGGGAGCATATGTCTTAAAAAGTTTGTTGCCGGTTAGTTTTCCGGTAATATTATCGCCCTGAATAGTGACTTCGCTGATTTCTCCCTTATCAAGATGCGCGGTCATTTCACTGTATATTATTTCCTTGGTTCCTGCTTTAGGCTGAGTATACAGTTGATATACAAGCAGAAAAACAAGTACGACGGTGAGGACTAGAGCTATGTTTTTTTGGAACTGATTCAATTTTTTCTCCTTAAAATCAATTATATCTTAGTCTTTATAATAATATTGGATTTAACTCAAATCATTTCTGTCGATATGAAAAATGGTTCTACATTAAATTTCTGATGGTTGCCGACCGGTAATAATTAGTTTCAAGACATTCTTTGTATGACCGGTTATTTTTACCCGCTCACTTATGTGCATATTTTCTATACCTATTACAGATATTTTATCGGCAAAAAGCATTATTTTATCTCGCTCACCCACCGGCACCTTATGATTAATGAAAAAATCCTTTATTTTCTGCCGCCCTTGCATGCCCAGCGGCTGAAACCAATCTCCATCCCTTCTGCTGCGGATAACCAGAGGCCATTTAATTTTATCCCCATCAAACAACATAATGTTCTTTTTCGTAAAATCAATACCCCTTTTGCTTAAAAGTTGAGCTTTTACAGTCAGATTTCTTTCCTTAATATAAACCGTACCCGGGACATCAATAACATATCTGTATTTCTTTTGCTTCGAAAGGGCTGTTTTTCTTTCCAGAATCAGATTATCGTATTCGTTTTTTGCTTCGATCTTGAAAGGAAGAACGATTTTCTTCCCTGTTTCGCTTCTTTGGACAAGATTGTCCACCGACATGATATGCAAAAAGGTTATGCCGTTTTTTGCGGGACTGAAATCCTTCAGGATTGTCTTGAATAATCTCCACCGGATGGCCGTTGGCAATTTCTTTAAAAAGCCGGTTTTGATTAAAATTCGGTTTTGATTCCGCTGAACAGAGTGCGACATTAAAGTCTTTTCAACCTGCTTTTGGATAAACTCATCTTCCACGCGCAGTATTTCCGCCATTCGCGCCAGATTTTCCTCGATTTTCGGATTGTATTTTTCCTTTATATGGGGAATCAGTTCACGCCTGATCTGATTGCGCAGATACATCATGCTTTCATTGGAACGGTCGTGACA
Organism: uncultured Smithella sp.; assembly: GCA_964394185.1. Classification (GTDB taxonomy): domain Bacteria; phylum Desulfobacterota; class Syntrophia; order Syntrophales; family Smithellaceae; genus Smithella. Next base: position 8,759 of record CAYMWM010000020.1, on the reverse strand, counting down.
AAACGAAATCCCCGATTTATCCAGAAAGGAAATAATTTCCTCCCGGGGCGTTTCAATCAGCGGGCGGATGAATTTAGCATCACGTTTGGGTAAAATACCTTTGAGACCCTCCAAACCGCTGCCGCGCAAAAGATTCAGCAAAACAGTTTGGGCCTGATCCTGCAAATGATGGCCGAGGGCAATCTTACTGGCTTCGTTTTTTTCGGCTGTTTTTTCCAGAAAATTATATCTCTGACGCCGGTAAAAATCCTCCGGTGAAATGCCTTTTTTGCTGATTTTTTTATCCATTCTTTCTGAGCAGAAGGGCAACCCCAACTTTTGCGCCAGATCATGCGAAAATTTTTCATCGGCGTCGGACTGTTTTCCCCGCAGTCCATGATTAAAATGGGCGGCAATCAGTTCCAAATCCATTTCGCGCTTCAGGGCGTCAAGAGCAATCAGCAATGCTGTGGAATCCGGCCCGCCGGAAAGCGCCACAACGACACGATCGCCTTTTTGAAGAAGGTTATATTTTTCTATAGTGTTTTTAACTTTTTTAATCATCTTTACTTAACGTTTAAATTTTTACGAAGCCCTCTCCTGGCGAATGCCACTAGGTAAACAAAGAATTCAGTTCCAGAATATCTTCACAGTAGTAATCGGCATTTTGTTTGAGCAAGTCATTGCGGTTTCCCAATCCGTTCAGTAAACCCAGGCTCAATATCCCTGACTTTTGGGCTACCATTATATCGTTAATACCGTCGCCGACCATGAGCGTATTTTCCGGCGCGGATTGATGCTTGTTTAAAATATAACCGATGATGCGGGGGTCCGGCTTGGAAAACGGCGTGGAATCAATGCCCAGTATTTCGGTAAAGTATTTATCTATTTTCAATCCTTCTGCGATCATCATGGTAAATTCATAACGTTTATTGGTCAGGATAATTTTTTTCTTTTCTGCAAAATTTTTTAACACGTCCTCCACGTGCGGATACAGGACGGTATAATCCAGAAGATGCTTCCCATAATAATCCGTGAAGATTTTCATGGCTTCTTCATGGAATTTCATATTTTCCTGCCCGAGCGATCTTTCCATTAATTTTCTCACACCGTCACCGACGAAACTGATGATTTCCTTTTTCGACTTTTCCTGAAGATGAAAAGTCTTCAAGGTATGATTAATGCTGTTGACCAGATCATCACCGGTGGCAACAAGTGTCCCGTCAAAATCGAATATCATTAAATCTATTTTTTTCATTGATTCACCTCTGATCTATATAAACAAGTAAGTTGACAAATACAAGTTGGTTTTGGGCAAAATAATATTTGACTAAGTTCAAAGCCGGTGCTAAATTAAGCTCAAACCGCTTGGATCCCTTTACTCGACTGAGACGGTATTGAACTTAAAATGTCGAATTAAGGCCTTCCTCTATGCGGAAGGCCTTTGTATTTTATGACACTCTCTGAGAGTAAACGAAGCGAGATTTGAAGATAAAATGGAAGTATCATGCCGCATAAATAGGATACAAAAGTTGGTGATTATATGAAAACATATCCTATACTAAAAAATAACGGGCTGATGCATGGATTTGAAGTATCAAGCGCTTGGGTAACCTTTCGTCCATTATACAAAATACTTAATTCAGTTGACGGAATAACTGATGTTCGACGACAATTCTTTTCTGACGATCGTATTACATTCAATTTCCATAGTGAGCCGTTCATTGTTTATGAACCATTTGGTGATAATAGCCGTTATTGGATAGGTCCGGTTGATCCAGATGCTTCACAGCTCGATATGACCCCCATACACAAGGCATTTCAGCAATACCGTAGTCCGATTGAACACATAATTCACAAAATAATAAACAAATTTAAAGGCAAACAAATTAGTCCACTGGACCCGCATTCAATGGGCCGGTAATCTTTACTATACGCGGGATTGAATATGAAGAAACGACATTTTCATACATTTGCCATCATCGGCACCGGCATGGTCGGAACGGCCATAGGCTTTCTACTCAATAAAGCCGGTTATAAAGTCGTCGCAATCTGCGATAAATCCTCCGCGCAGTCAAAGAAAGCCCTCCCCTTTACCAAAGGAAAATGTTTCCAAAAATCAACGGATGCTGTCAAACAGGCTGATTGTGTTTTAATTACGACGCCCGACGATACCATTGCTTGTGCCTGTGAAGAATTATCTCTTTCCGGCGGGCTCACAGGAAAGTTTGTTTTTCACATGAGCGGCGCGGGCGGACTGGACCTGCTTCAAAGCGCGAAAAAAGCCGGGGCGTCTGTTGCCAGCATTCATCCCCTGCAAAGTTTTTCTTCCATCGATCAGGCCATAAAGAATATTCCCGGAAGCTATTTTGGCGTTACGGCGGACAAAAAAGCCCTCTCGACGGCAAAAAATATCGTCCGCAGCCTTGGAGGGATTCCCGTTGAAATTTCTCCCGAGCAGAAACCGCTTTATCACGCGGCGGCCTGTCTTGCCTCCAACTATCTTGTGACGTTAATGAACACCGTGGAATCCATCTACAGGTCCATCGGCATCAGCGAAAAGGATGCAAGAAAAGCCTACCTTCCCCTGGTTTACGGCAGCCTGAAAAATATTGAAAAGTCAGGCTCTGTTTTATCCCTGACCGGTCCCATCGCCCGCGGTGACAGCGGCACAATCAAAAAGCATTTGACGGCCATTCATAAAACGCTGCCGCAGTATTCTTCGTTCTATTCTTCTTTGGGATTGATAACCGTTAAAATAGCCAAGCAAAAAGGAACATTGAGTACCCCACAGGCAAAAAAAATCAACGATCTTCTGAAAGGAGTAAAATCATGAGCAGTCAAACGAACATCACCCGTAAAACAATTCTCGACATTAAAAAAATGAAAACGCAGGGAGAAAAAATCTCCATGCTGACGGCTTATGATTTTGGCATGGCCACCATTTTGGACGAATGCGGTGTGGACATTATTCTGGTCGGTGATTCCCTGGGCAACGTTGTACTGGGTTATGACACGACCCTGCCCGTCACGATGGAAGATATGGTGCGTCATACGCAGGCTGTCGCACGCGGAGTCAACAAAGCCATGCTGGTAGCGGATATGCCGTTTTTATCGTATCAGGTATCTCCCGCGGAGGCGCTGACCAATGCCGGACGTTTCCTGAAGGAAGCCAACGCGCAGGCGGTCAAACTCGAGGGCGGAAGGGAATACGCCGAAATAATCCACAAAATGACTTACGCGGGAATTCCCGTCATGGCGCATTTGGGATTGACGCCGCAGTCTGTCAATCAGTTAGGCGGTTTCAAAGTACAGGGCAAAAAGGAAGACGCTGCGGAAAAAATCATGCAGGACGCGAAAATCCTGGAAGACGCGGGCGCGTTTTCGGTGGTATTGGAATGCGTGCCGGAAAAGCTGGCCGCTGAGATTACTGGCTCACTGTCCATGCCGACGATCGGCATCGGCGCCGGAGTGAATTGCAACGGGCAGGTTCTGGTCATCAATGATATGCTGGGAATGAACGAAAGATTTACTCCCAAGTTTGTAAAAAAATACGCCAACCTGAATCTGGAAATTAAAAAGGCGGTAAAAACATATATCGGGGAAGTTAAACAAGGTAACTTCCCCGATAGTGAGCACAGCTTTAAATAAGCTCTGTATTAAGCTGGAAAAAGCTTACTGAGCAACCTGTATTTTCGCATTTGCGCGAAGTTTCTTCAGTACTTCGTTAAAAGATTCCACGGTCTTCCTTTGTTCCAAATGCTTGGCTATCTTGTCTTTTACTTCCTCAAGAGCGACTTTTTTCGCCGGTCTTTTTTCTAATACCTGAACAATATGGTAACCGTATTCAGTCTTAATAACAGGACCAATTGCATTCATTTCCTGAGAAAAAGCTGCATTTTCAAAATCTTTTACCATTTGACCTCTCTTAATAAAACTCAAATCACCGCCCGCTTCCTTGCTTGGGCAATCGGAATATTTACGGGCCAATTCTGCAAAGTTACCTCCGTTTACAAGTTGTTTGCGAATATTATCTATTTTCTCTTTTTTCTCAGCTTTAATTTTTTCACTATCATCCTTACCGACTGTGACAAGGATATGACGAACATGGACGCTTTCCGGCTGATTAAACAGTGTCGGATTATCTTTGTAAAATTTACTGATTTCTTTTTGTGTCGGCTTTATGCTTTTGCCGATTTCCATGTTTCTGAATTTCTCCACTTTGACAGCCAGGATAATATCATCCTGTGTTATCTTGTTTTCCTTGAAAAAATCATCGACTTTTTTATTGGGCGGTAAACTGGTTTTAATATTATCGATAGCCATTTTAACTTCTTCAGGACTTGCCTGAATATTTTTCTTTTCTATCTCACTGGTTAAAATGGACCTCGTAATAAACAATTCTATAAGTTGTTTTCTTAAATTCTCTTTAAATTCCTTCTGTTTATCGGCAGGTATCTTGTTTTTGATCAGGTTAAATCTTTCTTTTAAGTTTGCTTCCAGTTCAGCTTTCTTTAATACTTTGCCATCAACGATGGCAACAATATCGCCTGATTTCAGGTTTTCAGCCGTACTACCAGCCGGAAAACCTGAACCGGAACCTTGAATATTATTCGAGCCAACAACAGTTGATTCCTTTTTATCGCTGTCCGAGCAGCCGGATGCCAGAATAATAAAAATAAATAAAACAAAAATGATTTGACAGCCTTTGCCGATTTGAGTTTTCATTACTTCCCTCCCGAAAATATTTGAAAGTATTTCTTTTTTTGTGTTTTATATGAAAATATATACATACGTCAAGATAATTTTCCAGTATTTTAAGTCAGATTACCCTCAGGTCAGTATACGCAAGCGTTGCAATATCTCAAGCTGCCGGTCCAGTGGCGGAAGTTTCTCCTCTTTATCAAACTTTTCTTCAGATATTCCCGACATGGCAAACAACATGTGAAGAGCCTCAAACATATCAATTTGCGGGTATGCTTCCCGGGTAAAATAATTAATCATTTTTAGCGTTTTGAAACTGTCAAACCAGTCATGCAAATGTCTTGCAAGTGTTTTCTTATCCTTTGCCGTGCGGCGCATTCTTGGCCAAACGATGGTGAAATTGTTTTCCATTAAAAAAGTCTTCAACCGGGGATGAATCAGTTCCGCGTTTTTTAGAATTTCATCTTCTGATCCGGACATGCCATCCAAAAGCTGAAGCCACTTAGCCAGTATCGAAAATATTCGGGGATCGTACAGGCGATATTCTTCTTCACACCGGCCCTCCAGAAATCGCTGGATTCTTTTGCCTGTTCCAAAGGGGACGCGGGTGGAAGGACGCGCTGATGGATAGACGCAGATTTCTTTAATGAAATCAATTTTACCAATTTTAGCCAGTTTGTTGAGAAAATAGAAATCTTCACCCGCCTCCCTTTTGTTCATTCCCCTCACTTCGAGATAGGCCTGGGGGGAGACAGCAATCGTTGATCCGATGGAATGAAACGCCCAGGGAGATTTCGCGTATTGAAGCGCCAAAACCCAGTAACGCAGAAAAATTTCATAACAGACAATGGCTGCCTGCGAGGCTGCATCATCCGGCATCTGATGTTCATAAGCGACAATGGCTGTTTTGACTTTTGACTTAAAATGATTTTTTACCGTTGAAAGATAATCCGGGTTAACCAGCGTGTCGGCATCCAGACTTAAAATCACATCATGGGGTGACGCGTTGTTCCAAAGCAATCGCAGAGCCATATCCATGCCGATTTTTCTCGCCATGCCTACGCCTCCAACATTTAAAGGAATTTCATATCCTTTTGAGGAGGCATCGATATATCCCAGTTTCATCTTCGCGTCGCACACCTTGACCAAAAGAGGATACAGCTCCTTGTCCTTTTTAAAGTTCTGCACGGCTTTTCTTTTCACCAGCGCGTCCATATACGCCATCGTTTGCAGATTGTTTTCCACGACCTGCGCGGGAGAGCCGGCCTTATTGTTCACAACACACAGGATAAGGGAATATTCAAGGGAGGAAGACGGGTTCTGCGCCAGAGAAGCCAGTGCGTGAAAAATCATTTCTTTTTCAGCATAGGCCGGTATGACCACGACCTGAGAAACATTAGCCGTATCATTCGCGATTAATTCCCATTTTTCACCGGCCGAATAATTTCGCAGATAATCATCAATTAAAAACTTTTTTTTCATTGCAGATGTTTTATTACCGTTTCTTTCAGCAAAGGATAATTGTCACCGGGTATCCAGTTTATCGTAACGCCTTTTTTCTCCATTCTGCGGAACCACGTTTCCTGTCTTTTGGCAAATTGATGAATGGCGGTATTCAATTTGCTTTTCATTTCGTCAAAAGATATTTTTTCTCTGAGATATTGAGAAAGAAAACGGTACTCCAGGCCGAAGCTCTCGAGTCTTTCCCAGCTCAAACCGGTCGAACGCAGGTTAGACACTTCATCCACCATGCCCTGTTTGAGTCTTTCTTCGAGCCGTTTTGTGACACGCTCTCTCAGTATGGCCCTTTCCCACTTGATGCCCAATACCAGCGCGTCAATGTCCGGTCTTTCCAGCCTGCCTTCATTTTTACCCCGTGCCAGCTCAATTTCTATGGCCCGCATCAGTCTTGCGGAATCATCAAGATCGGTCCTGTTATGCAGTTGCGGCTTTAACTCCAAAAGAAATTTTTGCAGTTCATCATCCGTTTTTCCGCTGAGAGCGCTTCTGACTTCTTCGCTTACCGGCGCTTCGGGCATGTCATAATTGCACAAAACCGATTCCAGATAAAGACCGGTCCCGCCGACGAGCACCGGCATTTTTTTCTTTTCCTGAAGAATCCTGAATATGTCGTAGAATTTTTTTTGAAATTCAAAAAGATTAAACTCATTTTCCGGTTCAATAATATCAATCATATGGTAAGGAATATTCTGCCCATTAACGGCGTATTCACTCAAATCCTTGCCCGTACCAATATTCATATGCCTGTATACCTGACGGGAATCGGCGGATATGATTTCACCCTGCAAATCGCGGGCAAGCTGTACCGCCAGATGTGTTTTGCCCGATGCGGTCGGTCCGAGAATGATGATTAAATTTTTTGCCATATTTTATATTGCTATTATCAACCTTTATATATAAACAAACACACCGAACTCGTATTGATTATAACCATGATAAAGAGACTGGATTTAGGGAAGGAAGCTATCCTCCCGTTGATTTTAAAAATGAGCTGGCCATCCATTATTGCGATGACTGCCATGTCTCTTTACAACTTCATCGATACCTTCTGGCTGGCCAGGTTAAGCGCAGAAGCCCTGGCCGCTCTCACGGTCTGTTTTCCCATTCAAATCATTTTTGCAGCTGTCGGCGTCGGAACAGGCATCGGCGCCGGTTCTTATTCCGCCAGGATGTTTGGCTCCGGCAATGATCTCCGGGCAAAAAAGGCAGCCGGTCAAATATTTTTTCTTTCTGTCGCCTTCGGTCTAATCATGATTATCTCCGTCCTTTGTTTCGGAAATACCATTCTCATTTCTTTCGGCGCGTTCAGGGAAATCATGCCTCTTTGCCATGATTACCTTTATATCATAGTTTTCAGTTCTCCTTTTCTTTTTTTCTCTATGATGTCCAACAATTTGCTCCGTTCCGAAGGCAGGCCTCTTTTGTCCATGTATGTCGTTCTGATTGCTTCGATTACCAGCGCCGTTCTCGATCCCTTTCTGATTTTCGGAATCGGCCCGTTTCCCAGCATGGGAATCCGGGGAGCCGCGTTTGCCGCCGTTATCGCCCAAGTTGCAGCTTCTATATTTTCGCTGTTCTTTATGCAATTGAAATCATCCAAATATGAACTAAGATGGTCTTATATCATTCCTGATCTCCATATCCTCAGATCAATCTACTCAACCGGACTGCCTTCCATTATGATAAACCTTGTAGCCAGTCTCGTACTGGTCATTTATAATCACGTTCTGGCTGATTTCGGCTCACAGGCGATAGCCGCGCTGGGCATTTGTTTTCGAATAACAGGCCTGGCTACAATGGTCATTTTCGGCATCGGCTTCGGCCTGATGCCTGTCGTCGGATTCAGTGCCGGGGCCAGACTTTACCAAAGATTGAAGGACTCCGTATTTACAACGCTCAAAGTATCCTTAATATTTGCGGTTGGCGCCACCCTTTGTTTGGAAATCTACGCTTCTGAGATCGTCGGTCTTTTCTCCCGTGATCCTTCCCTGACAGCCGTTTCCACTCTCGCCCTGCGCATTCACGTTTCGGCTCTAGTATTGACGGCACCCATCATTATTTTAATCAATATGTTTATGGGACTGGGCAAAGGCACGCTGGCCATGTTTCTTCTTTTTTTCCGCGACAGCGCCGCTTTCATTCCCCTGCTTTTTATTCTGCCATTTTTTTTTGGAATAACCGGCGCATGGATGGCATTGCCGCTGGCTAATCTGATTGCCCTGTTTGTGATCATTTACTGGACGAAAAAAGAACTGAAGCGATTTTAGGGAATATAAATCAGAATTGCTGCGAACGGCACCGGGTATTTCACTGCACCCTGCGCTCCGCTTCGGGTGTAATTTCAAATAGCCAAAGGCTATTGGGAACTATCCCGCCACTTTCAGTGGCTGGGACGAGCTTCGCTTGGGTTCACTCTCAGCTTGTCTCATTTCCCCGCGTCGCTTCGCTCCCGGGATAGTTCGACCAGCAAGCTTCAGTGCACTTTGTTTCTGAAGCTTGGTTCTCACTAAAAAAAATGCCCCGTTTAGAACGAAGCATTTTTTGAGTTAACATAA
>CAYMWM010000019.1:19545-42363 GCA_964394185.1 uncultured Smithella sp. | reverse complement strand
GGTACTGACCGGAATTTCATCATGATCTGTAAGATAGCTTCCGTAAGTAATGAAAACACCCATGCCTAAACTCAAAGAAAAGAAAGCCTGAGCAAGGGCGGCAAGAAATGTTCGTCCTGAAACCTCACTGAAATCCGGCATCAGGTAATATGCCAGACCTGCCGATGCTCCCGGCAGGGTAACCGACCTTACAATCAGGATGACCATAATGACAAATAATACGGGCATCAGGATTAAAGACCACCGCTGGATACCGTTGACCACACCCGCGGCAATGATACCTATGGTGAGAATCATAAACACTGCAGACCAAATAATGGGTTCCCAGAGGCTTGTTATATGGCTTTTGAAAATTGCTTCATTATTGATATCGGGGGTCCATACGGCAATAACCACTTTATAAATATATGCCAGAGACCAGCCTGCAACAACAACATAATATGAAAGAATAATGAACCCGGTGAACACACCCAATGCGCCTACCAGCCACCAGGAACTGCCGGAAGCCAGGACTTTGAATGCACCCACCGGATCGCGCTGTGATGCACGTCCCAAGACTGTTTCATTCACCATGAGAGGATAACCAAGAAAGAAAACGGCAGCCAGATATATGATGATAAAGGCCGCTCCGCCGTTCTCGCCCGTCATGTATGGAAATCTCCAGATATTTCCCAATCCGATGGAAGAACCGGCGGCAGCGAGAATGAATCCTGCTCGGCTTGCCCAATGCTCCCGGCCACCTTTTAAATTACTCATGTTATTCTCCTTTTTTATTCTCTTAATCTACCAACATTGCATGAAAATACAAACGTTTTCACGATATTAATTTTCATGTCTGAAATAACATAAACCGGACAGTCTTATACTTTTCCTGAATCATAAAATCAAATTTTTTAGTTACGTTTTTCAATTTAATCAAAGTGCCGGATGAGTACAAGCAAAATGTTTGACAGAAACGGTCAAATCAAATATGAACATCAGCATGTTGCCGAAAGGAGACGGACATGAGACTGGAAAATGATTTATATGCGATTGATAAAACACTTCTGGTTAAAGCCGGGGACAAGATCAGCAGAAAAGCTCTGGACAGGATAGCGGGACTGGCGGAAAACATCAAATATGTTTCCATCAAAGATACGTGGCTGATGAAAGATATGGTGAATACCTTTAAAGACAGAAGGTATTCAAATATCCTTTACCCACCCTCGGTCAATCAGAAGATCATCCGGTCGATAACCAAAATAAAGATTCCGGAAAAGGTGTTGGCCGAGCTCGCTTTCATGAAAAAACTTACTCCTTATACCTATCATCATATCCTGGTCATTGCCATTCTGGCCAGCAAGGTGTCCTTTGATCATTCCTTGAGAAACCATTACATGCATGATTCGGCACTGCTGCTCAGCCTCTTCCATGATCTTGGAAAATCGCGCATCCCCTTAAGCATTCTGGATAAAGCAACACCGATTACATTGTATGAACGTCAGGTTTTGAGTTCACATCCCTTGATCGGCTATATCCTATTGCATTACTATTTCGGTAAAAGTCACAAAAACTATTCTTTTTCTTCCTACCAGCATCACGAAAGACTTGACGGTTCCGGTTATCCGCTGGGAATCAAGACGCTCAATAAATATTCTCAACTGATCGGCGTAGTTGACGCCTTAGACGCGCTGATTTCGGAGCGGCCTTACCGGAGCAAACCTTTTTCACTCCGGGCTGCTATTGATCTTCTTCTCGATGAAGCGGAAAAAGGGAAATTCAACAAGAGTCTTGTGCGCACGCTCATCATTTATTCCCGCAGAGAAGCTCCGGGCACGAAAATTAAGATAGCTGAAAAAGGACGCGATAAGGCTCCCGAAGGAAATTCCTACGGAAAGACGGCTCGGGCTTAAACCCGGCGCGATTTTTTTTCAGGACGTTTCAAACGTGATAGTCCGAACGGGCAACGGGATAATCCCCCCGCATCAGTTTGACCGATGATTTCATTGTTTTTCCGTCTTTTCTTTGCCGGAATACGGCCGGCGCAGGGAACACCGGTCTGACATAAACCGCATCCGGCGTAAGTCCCGATATATCCTGCTCCATGCGTCCCTTCAATCCATGGTTTCTGTTTTTCAAAAACTGTTTCGAAGCACTTGAGTTTATCATGGCCTTTTTCGGAAATCGCGCCGCCGGGACAACGGCTGATACACTTGCCGCATTCTCCTGTCGAATAAAAAAGACAGTTTCCCAGATAATTGATATAGGGGCGGGCGGTTGATTGCAATTTCAAGTTGGTTACCACACTCCCGCAGCGCATCGCCTGGCCTTTTTTAGTTATGAAACCGTCATTGAGGCTGAATGTTCCCAGACCTGCAGCATAGGCGATATGTCTCTGCGACCAGTTGGAGGCAAAGCCATCGGGCATTATGAACATTTTATAGAAAGATGATAATTCCGGCGCAACTGCCGAGTATCCCATTGTCTCCAGAGTCGACACAACGTAATCAGAAAGTTCGTTAATAAAAGACTGCCCTCTCCAACGCGTATGATTCCAGCGCAAAGATGGCCCTTCTTTTTGTGCTGCGTTAGACTTAATGGTTTTCATGTTAATCGGAAAAACAAAGGAGATGACGCTTATGTTTTCCAGATCGGTTTTTTGCTTATCCGGTTTTTCACCGATATGAAGCTCAAGAATTTCACGCGGCAGGAAATGATTCTCGTGAACTACTTTTTTATATTCTTTAAACAGAGGGTCATCACCATCTGCAAAGCCTGTCAGCGGCCTTTCGAATACCGGTTCGTTATCGAAGCAATCAAGACAATTCGAAGGATTCGAATTCGCAAAATCTTTGATTACTTTTTCTATAAAAGTATCGGGATCGGCGCTGAATAATTTTTTTGTCTTTTTACGGAGTGTAAAAATCTTCATTGGCCTGTGATTAAGAATGCATTTGTCATAGATCGGAAGCAGAATTCAAATATAAGGTTGAAAATAAAAAGATTGCCATCCGCTCTTTATTTACTGCAATGATGATTGATCCTCCAGCCAGCGTTTTATCCGGTTGGCGTCGCCGATGCGGGTCTGTTTACCTTGGGAGTCAAGTAAAACGATGAATACAGGACGCTCGGCAACATTGGCCTGCATGACCAGACATCTTCCCGCCTCGTCAATATAACCTGTTTTGGACAGTCCAATATCCCATTTCGGATTCCTGACCAGTGTATTGGTGTTACGAAATTCTATCGCGCGCCTGCCTTTATAAATCGTGGCTTTCTTGGATGTGGAAAATTCCCGGATAAGGCTGTACGCATATGCTGCTTCCATCAAAAGCGCCAGATCTTGGGCGGAAGAAACATTATGTGATGAAAGCCCCGTGGTATCTTCAAACCGCGTTTCAGTAAGACCCAATTGTCTGGCTTTGACATTCATCGCTTTAATGCAGTTGTTGATTCCGCCCTGATAAGTCCTGCCCAGGGCGTGCGCACAACGATTGTCCGACGCCATCAACGCAATCAGAAGAGCTTCCCTGCGTGTAAGTTTTGTGCCGACAGGAAGACGCGAGTGGCTGTGGCGAATCCGGTCAATATCACTTTTTTCAATGATCAGAGATTCATTCAGTTTCATTTTGGCATCAAGCACCACCATCGCTGTCATCAGTTTGGTGATCGAGGCTATCGGCAATACCGTTTCTGCGTCTTTCAGAATCAGACATTCGCCTGTCTGCTGATCTTTCACCAGCGCCGAGGCGGAACGAAGCTGGAGATCCCCGGGTAATTGACTGTTCTCATACTGTAGATATTTTTGATTGGAAGAAAAATGATTTGAAGACTTTGAAAATCCGGTAGGCAGCGGAAACATCAGTACACCGATAAACAAAACAATTAACAAAACCGCTGTGCCATATCTAGATTTCATTCATTCTCCGTCATTTTAATATATAAGCCCACTAGCCTGAACTGCATTCGAGCATCGGTTACTATTGTGAATATGATTGCGTGTGCTGCAATTTATTTTTTAATTTATCTCATATTTTCGGAATTAAGTCAATTTTCATCTGATTTTTTTGTAAATTTTTTTTGCGGCAGATCAGATGAAACATAATACACTGCTTCAAGAGAGCCATATCATTCTGTTGCGAAGCCGATTTCAATCATGGAACATGACATTTATCGCCTTTTATTATGTCAGTAAAATAAAGGAGCGGCATCCCGAAAGTCAAAGATGCCGTTTCCTTTATTTTATTATTAAAAACTCTGAATGGATTGACCTATCAGTGGCGGCGCCCGCTTCTTTCATTATCATCCGGTTGCTGATCCTGATCAGATTTTTTGCCGCGTTCTTTTGACTTCTTTTCTCTCTCCTGTTGCCGTTTCTCCAGTTCCTTTTGCTGACGGTCTTTTAATTGTTTTTGCTTTTCCTGTTCCTGCTGCTGATATTCTCGTAACTGTTTTTGTTTCTTCTGTTCTTGTTTCTGATAATCTCTCATCTGATTTTCTTTGACTCTCTCCTGAAACTGGCGTTCTCTCAAAAGTCTTTTCTGATCCTGATCCTGTTCCTGTTTTTTTCTCAGCTGCTTTTGTTTTTCCTGTTCCTGCCGTTCACGGTCCCTCGATTGTATTTGTCTTTCACGCTCCTGCTGCTGACGTTCCCTCAGCAATCTTTGCTGATCCTGTTCCTGCCGTTCACGTTCTCTCGATTGTATTTGTCTTTCACGCTCCTGCTGCTGACGTTCCCTCAGCAATTTTTGCTGATCCTGTTCCTGCCGTTCACGGTCCCTTAAAATTTTTTGTTTCTGCTGCTGAATTTTTGAAGACGGTTTCACGCCATAATAATCGTGAGAATGATAGATATTATGTTTCTCACGCAACTTTTTTCGATGCTGGTATAATTCCGAACCGCGAATTTTGTGACGAAACTCTCTCGAATGTATATGACCCGGCGTAATTCTTCTTCCCTGATCATACCAGGGTTCGTGTCGGTAACGGTGTCCACCCCGCCAGAAAACAACATCCACATATCCGCCCACAATTTCATAAGTATAATAGTCGTACGCGAATGTTACAGAGACAGGGGGAGGATAATACACCGGTTCTCCATAAACAACAGGCACTTCATAATAGTCCTCATCGTAGCCGTAGCCATAATCGTCGTAGTCATATTGATCTGTGTAAACGGGCTGACTATAACCAGTACCCTGAGAGTCAACAACAACAGGGACCGGCACACAAGCACCCAAAGCCGTAACAAAAATACTTAATAAAAAATATTGTGCAAATCTTTTCATTTTTTGACACTCCTTTCACCGATAAACAAAAAGTTAAACATCCTATTTATTCATTAAACGTTACATTCTGTTTTCAAATCAAATTATTAAGTTTTTCTGATCAAGTTTCGTTTCACTTTTTCAGCAAATCACACGATCCCGTTCGCTCTGTTCAGGGATAGTACCCAATAGCCTCTGGCGATTGGTTAGCTCGATTTCCTCTTCAAACATCGCCGTACTCTCAGAGAATCTCATTACTTCTGACGATTTAGTGAGCCTTGAATTTTAGAAACCTAGTGTGCGAAAAATCCTAGAGCAGACTATCCACCCCTTCAGGCGGCAGGGACAAGTTTCGTTTCACTCGCACTGGAGCTTGTCTCACTATAGCATCCCTTTTCGCAATATGGCAATCAAAAGCCAGATTCCCATAAATGCAGCCGCGCAGAATCCCAGCATTCCGACCAATGAAAAACCGTAGGCAAGCGGCGGAGTGCTGAAAGCAAGAAGAAGTGCGGAACCGATGATCAGCGCCGCAATGACAATGGAAAAAGACAGCCGGTTGCTGATCTGGTCATGGGTTCTGAGAATGCTTTCAATCCCCCGCATCTCCATGTTAACGGTTAATTTATTCTGCCGTATCAGACTGGCAATTCCAAGCAATTCTCGGGGAAGAGCCTCCAGCACATGCAGTGAGTCGGTTATCATGACATACAGGTCTTCCGCGATTTTGCCCGGCATATACCGGGCAAGCTTTGCCCGCTTCACATAGGGTTCGGCAAAGGCAACCAGATCAAATTCAGGATCAAGGAGCCGGGCGACCCCCTCCACGGAGGCAAAGGCTTTAATCATTAAAAATATGACCGGTGGAATTCTTATTTTGTTGTGTGTGGCAATTTCCATCAAATCCTGAATTACAAGACCGATATCAATTTCTTTGAGTGATTTGAAGAGATGTTTCCCCATGAAATCGCCAACCTCTCTTTCAAACACCCTAATATCAGGCTCTTCATCGTATTCACCCAGTTGCAGCATCAAGCGCGTGCATCGCTGCGCGTCTTTTTTGGCAATGCTTTCCAGAATATCCACAAAAAGAGCCTGCAGACGTTTATCGACAGAACCGGTCATGCCGAAATCAATCGGGCAGATGACATTATCCGGCAACACAAAAATGTTGCCCGGATGCGGATCGGCGTGGAAAAATCCGAAATCAAAAACCTGCCTCATAAGAAAATCGGCGCCGCGGGTGGTAATGATTTTACGATCCAATCCGGCGGCTTCCAGTTTTTCGATTTCCGAAACTTTGATGCCGTCCACATATTCCATCGTAAGAACCCGGATGCCTGAGAAATCCGAATATATTTTGGGTATGTAAACAGTTCTGTCGTTGACAAACTGGGCGGAAACCCTTTCTGTATTCGCGGCTTCTATGCTGAAATCCAGTTCTCGTTCCAGGGTTCTGGCAAATTCCTCAACGACCAGGGTGGGTTTTTGATAGGAAATCTCTTCGATATTCTTCTCCATCAATGTCGCCAGATGGAGCATGATCTCCAGATCTATTTCGATTATTTTGTTAATTTCCGGTCTCTGAACTTTTACAGCGACCACATCGCCGTCTTTGAGCACCGCTTTATGAACCTGGGCAATGGACGCGGAGGCCATTGGCTTTTCATCGAAGGAATCGAAAAAAGTGTCTATGCTGTCGCCCAATTCGTTTTCAATAATTTCTTTTGCCTGGACGTACTCAAAAGGCGGAACTTCATCCTGAAGTTTTTCAAATTCCTTGATGACATCCGCAGGTATAATATCCGGCCGTGTTGAAAGAATCTGGGCAAGCTTAATGAAAGTTGTTCCCAATTCCTCAATAGCCAGCCTCATGAGTTGGGCGCGGCTTAGCTTTTCTACACTTTCCCGCTTTTCCCGGGAAATCATCTGAAGACCGATCTCAATATACTGATCGATCTTCAGCCTTTCCACCACATCATCAAAACCATACTTAAAAAGAATGGACAATATTTGACGATAGCGGTTAAAATTACGATATGTCCGGCCAAGCACACCTATTTTTCTGATGCTTAACATCCATTTATATCCCTAAATAATTTTACATCATAGCGCTGCTGTATTCTCCATGTTTATGGGCACTTTACCGAAAGCGCATTTCCGCAGGGAGGCGCAATAATATACAGGAACTTTCCCTGCCGGTAAAATCCGTAGTATTTTACAAAATGCGCATATGCAAGGCACGCAAACATCAAATCGCAAGGCGTATATAAACATACGTTGAGCGATGCGGTTTACAGCGCATCCGGTATACGTCGGATTCACTCCACAGATGATTGCCCGGCGAATGCCGGGAGTGTTTTTCAACAATCCCGGCATGGCCCTTTTTTCAGGCACCGGCAATCATGCGGACAAGAGCTATTTCTTTTTCTTGGCAGCTTTTTTCATGCCGGCGATTTCTTTTTTCAGGGCAGCCAGCTCTTTTTTACTGGCAATGTCTGCTTTGGACATATAATCCGAAACGCCTTTTTGAATCTTTTTCTCCATATCCACTCTGGCCTTATCGTATTTTTTCAATACATCATTGATGAACTTTTCGCCTTCGGCCTCGCTCATCTTGCTTTTTTTGATAATATCTTTGGCAATTGATTCAATCTCGGCCTGGGTTTTCAGAGCCAGACCTATTCCTGTTACCATGACTTTTTTCATCAGTTCAAACGGCATAACAACCTCCTTTTTTGCAATGATTTGAATTTCTTTTCTCCGGTAAGCGACAAAAAAATATTCGATAAATTTCTTGCCCAATATTACGTTTCATTACGCTGATAAATATAAGAGAGTTCTTTTTTTGTGTCAATTATTATTTAGTAACAAGAATTTACGGTCTGATTAACCTGTTATATGACGATTCCGATATTTAACTGAGCGGGCATTTTCCAGCATAAACCGGGCCATTTTTATTATTAAAACAATTGTCATTTTAATAATGTCTGTAAAAACTTCCCTGTGACAAAACAAATGATTCCTCTTGAACATTCATGTAACTGTGATTATACTTTAAACAAGTGTTTAACCAAATAATCTTATTAGGAGGTTTAGATATGAATGTCAAAGGCACCGCTTATCTTACACGAAAAGACACCATTATTAAAACTTTCGGAGAGGAACGTTGGAACTCCTTTGTGGCGAAACTGGCGGCAAAGGACAAATTTTTCAGTCAGACGATTATGAACATAACCCTTATTCCGCTGGATAAATTCATTGTGTTTCTTGATGACGTGTTAAAAGAATTTTTCAACAATGACAACAGTCATTACTGGAAGCTGGGAGAAAAATCAGCCGAGTTTTCCCTTTCACCCGGAGGGCCCTACCACGCTTTTCTTCTCACAAAGGATGTGAAGCAGCTTGTGGAGTCGGCCCTTCCCAGAATCTGGTCCACTTATTTTGACGGAGGTATATTTAATGCGCGGCTTGAGAACGACATCGCCCATATTACAATTTCCGGACTTCCCAAAAAACATATTTACTTTGAGTTTCTGGTCATGGGTTATCTGCGGCAGGCTCTCGCTATTTTCGGTAAGAAAGCGATAGAGCAGAGGATAAGAGGTTTTTCCATGGGCAATGACGATATTTATTATCAGTTTAAAATAACGTAGCACCAGTTTCTGATGAATGACAGTGAGCAAGATAATCATTGCTCACTGTCCGTATTTCCAAATGGTTCTTTTTACGATTTACAGATGTTTTAGTATTTTCTTGATGAAATCATGTTTTCTCTTTCCCATTGATTAACGAAATTATTTCTCTTATAATTAAATATACATAAATGATTTAGCAATTAATCTGAGAGGAGAAATCTCCCGGAGACATCATGATTTCCAGACGTGAATTTTTAGGAACCCTGACAAAACTGGCTGTAGCAGCCGGAGGCACGGGTATTGTATTATATGATCCCACGTGGCAGAAGCTCCTACTCGGCGGCAATGCGGGTCTTGCCTTCTCAGAGACATGTCTGGATGAACTTATCCGGTTAGCCCCAAAGGCACGTTACTGGAAACCGGTTAAAATAAAAGGCGACGGCGGTCTGGAGGAGGAAATCATTGCTAAATGCCTGCTGTGCGCCAACGGCTGCGCCATATCCAACGGACAACGCGGCCGGTGCCGTACGCGCATGAACGTCAATGGAGAATTGAAAAGCCTTGTTTATGGAAGGCCTGTATCCATTCATATTGATCCCATCGAAAAAAAGCCTCTTTATCATTATCTGCCGGGGTCCGCGGCATTCTCGCTGGCCACGACGGGATGTCTGCTCAAGTGCAAGTTCTGTCAGAATTGGGAAATATCCCAGTCCTCACCGGAAGATCATCGGGTTTCCTTTACACCTCCTGCCAAAATCGTCTCCGGCGCGCGCACCAGCAAATCGCCCGTTATCGCCTTTACATACAATGAACCGACTGTTTTCACGGAATATCTGACCGATATTGCCCGGGACGCAAAAAAACAGGGGATTCGCTGCGTCATGATAAGCTGCGGCTTCATGAATGAGGCTCCTCTGACAGAAATGTGTTCAACGCTTGGCGCCATCAAGATTGACCTGAAAGGTTACAGTGACGACTTTTACCGCATCGCATGCGGTGCAAGGCTGCAACCGGTTCTGAGAAGCATCAGGCAGGTTGCCAAAAGCGGCACCCACCTGGAAATTGTCAATCTGGTTGTGCCCACCTTAAACGATTCCGATAAAATGATGCAGGGGTTGATAGACTGGATATTGTCAGAAGTGGGCCCCGATGTCCCTGTTCACTTCACCCGTTTTCATCCGGATTATCAGATGCAGAATCTCCCTCCCACGCCTGTTGCAACACTGCAACGCGCTTATGATATGGCCGTGAGCAAAGGTTTGCATTACCCCTATGTTGGAAATGTGCCCGGCCATCCGGGAAATCATACCCATTGCCCAAAATGTAAAAAGATTGTCGTAGAACGGCAGGGATTTTTTGTAACCCGGATGAACATAACAGACGGGTTCTGCAAATTCTGCGGACAGAAGATTGCCGGAGTATGGTCATAAATGGAGGTCATCAAATGAAATTATTGCGTTTGAGTTCCCTTTTGGCTGTTCTTATCCTTTTTTTTGCAGCGGCATGTCAGGCCAATAAAACCTCGGATTCCGATATTCGCGAACCTGCCGTCGCAGGGAAGTTCTATTCTGAATCGGCTACCAAATTGAAACTCGCCGTCACAAATTTTTTGCAGGACGCCACACCCGCAAATGTTAAAAAACCGGTTGCCATTATTGTTCCCCATGCGGGCTATATCTTTTCGGGACAGATTTGCGCTGACGCATTTGCGCAGGTCCGTCATCAGAAATATGATGTAATCGTCATTCTGGGAACGAACCATACCAGCCCTGGTTTGCAGGGTATAGCACTTTATCCGGGGAGCGGTTTTCGCACTCCTCTGGGTACAGTGCCGGTGGAGAAAAGCATTATAGCGTCGATTTTGAAGGAAGATCCGACCGATTGTGTTCTTGATAAAGCACCTCATCAATCCGAACATTCCATTGAAGTCATTGTGCCCTTTATTCAGGTGGTTTTCCCCAAAGCAAAGATTGTCCCTGTTATTGTCAGCTCACCGGACATAAATACCTGCACCCGCTTCGGTCAGGTGCTCGCGAAGGTTTTAAAAGACAAAAATGCGTTAATTGTCGCCAGTTCTGATCTCTCCCATTATCCGTCATACCAGGATGCGAATATCGTCGACAGGGGAACCTTAACCGCCATTACAGGACTTGATCCTGCGAAATTTCGCAAAACGATACAGACAAACAGAGATAAAAATATCCCCAACCTCGGCACAAGCGCCTGCGGAGAGGCGCCGATTACAATAGCTATGGCGGCGGCAAAATCTTTGGGCGCCACCCGTGGAGTGATTATCAGTTACGCCAATTCAGGAGACGTGTCCGTAGGGGAACGTTCGCGGGTTGTAGGATATGGAGCGGTCGTTTTGACAGCCGATGACAAAACAAAAGACTTTATGACAGGCGCCGGACAACCGGCGGCGGCTTCATCCAACGGCACGCTGACGTCATCGGACAAAAGATATCTTCTGACCTTTGCCCGGGAAACCATTTCCAGAATTTTTTCGACAGATACAGCTCCGCTGGCCAGGCCTTCTTTCGCAATTCTGCGCGAGCCGCGGGGAGCTTTTGTAACACTCAAGAAACACGGTGAGCTCAGGGGCTGTATCGGTCATATGATGGAGGATGAACCTCTGGCCAAGATTGTCGGCACCATGGCGATTCAGGCCGCCTTTAATGACAGGCGATTCAATCCGCTTACCGCTGATGAACTCAAAGACATTGAAATCGAAATATCCGTTTTGACTCCGATGAAACAGGTGGGCGGTTATTCTGATATTTTAGTCGGAAGAGACGGTGTCTTTCTGACTAAAGACGGACGATCCGCTGTTTTCCTTCCGCAGGTGGCAACGGAACAGCATTGGAGCCGTGATATCATGCTGGACAACCTTTGCAGAAAAGCGGGATTGGATTCGGGATGCTGGAAGAAAGGAGCACAATTTTTAACCTTTCAGGCTATAGTATTTAACGAATCCGAATTTAAATAACCTCATGAACATACCTCTTGCCGCCATCGGGTTTATTTCAATTCTGGGTCAGGTTGTCCTGCTGAGGGAATTGAATGTTTCCTTTTACGGGATTGAACTGATTTATCTGCTGGCCCTTGGCATTTGGCTGTTCTGGACCGCAGTGGGCGCCCTTATCGGACGCCGGAATTATTCTCCCTCGCCACATCAGATTGCGGTACTTTTTATTCTGTATGGAATTATTATTCCGCCGGACATCGTATTTATCCGGTCCAGCCGTCTGATTTTCGGCGATGTACCCGGCGCCTACCTGACTTTCTTTCAGCAATTGACGGTGGCCGTAATTTCCATGTTCCCCGCGGGATTACTGTCCGGCCTTTTATTCCAGTGGGCAGCTAAAGCGTACGTCACAGGCGGCAGGACACTCGCCAAGGCCTATGCTATTGAAAGCGCAGGCGGACTGATCGGCGGATTGTTTTCCACCCTCTTTATCATGTGGGGACTGCGGAATTTCTCGGCAGCGTTTTTATGCGCTCTGCTTTCAATCCTTATCCCTCTGATTGTTTTCAAGGAACTGCGGGCAACTGCTTTGCGTGGATTGGCAATTTTTCTAATCTGCATTTTTCTTTTTTTTCTGTGGAAAGCGGATTTTTTGGATTACCGGATGACGGCATGGAACCACCCGCATCTTATGCAAAGCAAGGATTCTCCCTACGGCAGAATCACCATAACAAAACTGTACAATCAGATAACGGTCTTTGAAAATGATGCCATAACCTTTGAGACGGAGGGAATTGAAGCGGAATATTTCTGTCATCTGGCTGCTCTCCAGCATCCGAATCCGCAGAACATATTGATTCTTGGTGGTGGAATTGAAGGAATCGTCGGGGAAATGTCCAAGTATTCGCCCGGGCATATTGATTATGTCGAACTCAACTCCGTCATGCTGAATCTCGTAACGCCATATCTTCCCGATGACATCCGCAATTCGCTTAACCAGCCGAATGTCCGTGTTATATATGCCGATCCCCGGCAGTATCTGAAAAAAAGCGACAAGTACGATATGATTCTGGTGGGAATGCCGGAACCTTCCTCGGGTCAGGCAAACCGCTTCTACACGCGGGAATTTTTCCAACAATGTCTGGCAAAATTGAATCCGGGCGGAATACTGGGTTTCAGACTCCGCACAGCTGAAAATCTATGGACAGTACCGCTGACTGCCCGCAATTCGAGCATCTACAATGCCCTGCAATCCGTCTTCCCCCACGTGCTGTTTCTGCCAGGAACAACAAATATTGTCACCGCTTCTCTGATGGAGCTGCCCATAGCACCGGAAATTATGTCCCGGCGTCTGCTGGATAAGAAAATAGAAACAAGACTTATATCCCCGAATTATATCCAATATCTTTTTACCAACGACAGATTCATGGCAATCAAAAATTTACTTCAACAAGAAAAGTCGCCACTCAATACCGACATCCGCCCGGTTTGTTATCAGTATACATTCATCATCTGGTTGTCGAAATTCTTTCCGCGAATTGCCCTGGTTGATCCCTCTTTGATGGCCAATAAAGTATTATTAAAACCGCCGTTGTCATTATTGTTATGGACAAGCCTGCCTGTTCTATTTTTGTTAAGCCGCCTGTGGCCTGCCATCCGCCGCTCATTACTTGTCGGCGCAGCGGGATTTATGGGCATGGTTCTGGAAACTATTCTTATCCTTTATTATCAGGTAAAATACGGGGTGCTCTATCAGGATATAGGGCTGCTTCTAACAAGTTTTATGGCAGGCCTGGCCCTCGGTGCCTTGTTGATTAACAAAGCGGTTCACCGATCGGACGGCAATCAGAAAGTTTCCCGGTGGTATGGCATCGGTCTGTTGACCGGATTTTGCCTTTTGTGCGTAGTTATTCAAATGATTGTAATAGAAGGTATTTCCATTGATCTATTTTTGATTTTATGCCTCCTGGCGACAGCCGGTTTCTCAGTTGCCGGAATTTTTTCGTATGTGAGCCTTCATGGCATTGATGACCAGAAAAAAATTGTTTCACCTCTCTATTTTGCAGACCTGATGGGTGGATGTCTGGGCTCTCTTCTTTCCAGCCTAATCTTAATTCCGCTTTTGGGAATAGATATTACGTTGTGGGGAACGCTGCTGATGGCCGGATTCACCCTCCTTTTGGTTTGATTAAAAAAATGCTGAGATGAACATTCGTTCAGTGATACGAATAATGTCTAAATAATAACAATAACTTACCAAAATTAATTGACTTATCGAAGCATTTCCTATATAAAAATAACGTTTTTTATCAAAGTTATTACTTTTCTGCATAATCATATCAACGTTTGTTGCGGAAATTGGATGGACTTGAAGTCTTAAGGAGACGACAACTATGAAAAGAATGATGGGTTTTATTTTACTGGGGATGTTAATTATTCTTTTTGCGGCCTGCGGCGGAAGCAACGACAGCAGTGATGATGGAACTAGTTCAACGACAACGACGGTTGCACCGACAACGACAACCGTAAGTTCCACGTCTACTTCATCATCATCAACAACATCAACATCGGATACAACGACAACGACGTTGTCTTCGAATCAACCGGCGACGGGTGTCGATGTTACCTGGATGTGGACCCCTCCTGATAAGTTATGCACGCACACGAAATACCTGACCGCTACGATGGTTGTGGCAGATGCAGACGGTAACACATCGGTTGAATGGAAATGGTTTGACAAGGCTGATGGCGGTATATACTATCAATTAACAAGCGGCTCTGCCTCTGTAACAGAGGCAAATGGCATTGTAACATCAACTCTTACACAGAAATTCGGCTATCACCACTGGATAAAACTGGAAGTGCTTGCTGATGGTGTAGTCACTGATTACATAGAACAACAAGTCCTTTGAGGAGCATGATGCCAACCACCCGGGCGGTGGTTCAAAAAACAAGTAATCAAAAAAGGCCGGGAGACTGAAATCTCCCGGCCTTTTTTGAATGTTTTTATTAATTTCGAATTCCTGAGCTAATTGATAATCAAGTCTGGTGGCTATCTTAATATCATGGATAGCCTGTTCGTCATTACCCGTGGAACCGCTTGCAAGCCCTCTATAATAATAGGGCTCCGCATATTTCAGTGCCAAAAATACGACAAACAACTTTGGCATAATTTATTTTCCACGCAGCCGGATTTTATATTTTTATTTATTATCGACTTTCAAATCCCTGGCATCCGTAATCTTCCATATATTTCTGCCCGTTTTTTTTTCTTTTTCTTTTGCAACAAAATACATGCTTTCGCGTGTCGTATTGCCATAAAGAGAATGTTTGTATGATGTACGGGCAATAAAATACCAGGAATCCTTTTGCTGACGCTTGCCCTTATTTAAAATCTTTATGGGCGATGTCAACTTGGACTGATTCGCCAATATTGACTCTTCGATAATTTGCTTAACCTCCGCATCCGATGGACCGGAATAATGAGAACAGCTCCAAAAGCCAAGTGAAAATATTATTACCGGCAAAAGGATCAACTTCATTTTTTTACCATTATTCATTCCTACCTCTTTATTGTTCAGATTAGTGAATTTATACCGACATGGCGCACTTTAATACCACAATTAGAAAATAAAAAAAACAGGGCAATTTTGAAAAATGACCCTGTTTCCGGTATTTTGTCTCTTTTATAAAAAACACCTAATTTTCGGTAATAGCCCCTGCCGAGTCCACAGAATATGTCGTTGTTCCTCTTGAATGACGGGAAGTAATCGCCAGCGTACCCATTGTTCCTGCAACAGACGCATTAACAGAATTGGTTTGATTATATCCGTATGAGGTCAAAACATTCAAATCGGCACTTCCCGATGAACTTGAACTGAAAAAAGCTTGAGATGCTGTATACATCTGTTTCGCATCAGATTTTGCCGTCGTGTTATAACCTCTAATTTGATACTGTATAAATTGGGGAATGGCTATCATTGCGATCACAGCAATAATTGCAATAACAATCATCAACTCAACTAATGTAAATCCCTTTTGTCTTCTTTTAAAATCTTTTTTTGACATAAGGCATCCTATTCTCTAGCAATATTTTATTGACTCATTTTACCTTCAAGTTAATTATCACAAAATCTCAACTTGCTCCCTTTATAATTTGGGGATTTGAATATCAATTCATTATTGCAAGTACTAATCTGGACTAATTATAAAAGCAATTAACATGCCAGAGATAAATTTTAAAGATTAAATATTAAGATTTTCAATTTAGCTTTTAAAATCAATGATATGTTTTTTTAAAAACCATATTAAAAGCAAATATAAATGGTTTTGACTCCCCAAAATGGTGATTTTCACCAAAATATTGTTAATATCAGTTCCTTTAATCAATTATGAAAAAAAAAGAAGGCCAGCAACTATGACTGCCGGCCTTTTCGACTTTATGACGTATAAGACTTTTTTATTCATTAAGGGGTTTTCGATATCTCCTTATAAGTTACTTAAAACCCTGCCGCTCTACTTGTTCCTGGGCCGGTTTATATCCCAGTTTGGCTGCTTTTTTTACATCTTCAACAGCCTGATTGTAATTGCCGGTGTGAGCGTAAGCAATGTTCCTGTTGTAATAGTATTTTCCTTCGTTCGGATTCAGTTCAATCGCCTTGTTAAAATCAGCTATCGCCTCACTGTATTTTCCAATATTATTATAAGCCGCACCACGGTTATCATAGATTTGGGCAACTTTCGGATTCAATGTAATGGCTTTGTTAAAATCGGCCAGTGCCTCTTTATACTTCTTCAGATTATTATAAGCGGCACCGCGATTATTAAGAGCTTTAAAATCATTGGGATTTAAGGCAATGACCTTACTGCAATCGTCTGCCGCCTGCGCGAAATTTCTATTTCCAAGGTAGATTGTACAGCGGTTTGCGTAAGACACAGCATCTTTCGGATCCAATTCAATTGATTTGTTATAATCGGCAAGCGCCTTTTTAAAATCGCCCTGTTTATGATAGAGCACCCCGCGGTTATAATAAGCCGATGCTTTTTTCGGGTCAAGTTCAATGGACTTAGTAAAGTCGGCAATGGCCGGTTTAAACTCCGTCAATTTAGTATAAGCTATGCCACGTTTATAATAAGCGGAAACATTCTTCGGTTCCAGTTCAATGGCCTTGCTAAAGTCAGCAATGGCCTGTTTTGTGTTGTGACGTTTGTCATAGGCTACCCCGCGGTTATAATAAGCCGACGCATCTTGGGGATTTTTATTAATGGCTTCCGTGAATTTTTTGACCGCGTCGGTTGAAGACTCTAATTTGGGGGCTTCTATTTTGGAATATGCCGAAACCGGAATAAGTAAAACCGTTAAAAAAAATATCATGCTAATTCGAATATAATTTGCTTTCATCATAATATTCTCCATTAAATAAAATCGGGGAATTTCATACATCAACTATAAAGAAAAAACAATACATTCTCTTCATACCCCGTTTATATTTTCATACATGTATAAAAATTTGCCTTTTAAAGGCTGTTTAGCGAATGGAAGACAAACCGGGAATCAAATCAAAGTCAAATGAAATGATTCCTATTTTACTTCTTATCTTTATGGGGATCCTTCTTTCGTCCGCAGTCACCCACATTTTAAATTGCGGAGGCGTTTTCTTTTTCGCAACCTTCTTCAGAGTTTCAAGCATTCTCATATCAGGTGTAATTTCGAATGCATTGTATTGTTTTCCTTCTATTTTAATCACATCTTTTTTACCAACCACCGCTTTTATTTCAATATTACGCTTACCGTCTGTCAATGGAATATGAATCACCGAGTTTTCTTTGAGATCCTGAAACCTAATGATATAAATAAGAGCTAATGGATCAAATGTACCCGGTAAAATTTTGACCGGCGGCTCTTTTTTGCCAAAGTTTATGTACGTGGCCTCCTGTTTAATCCAGTCAAAATTTACAAAAACGTCGCGCGGATGTTTGCTTTCCGTCTTTTTGCTGTAAAGGATACTGTGTGTCATGCCGGCATCAACGTAGGAATCCTGTCTATCCCTGATTTTATAGATGAGATCGATGGTAGAATTGGTTTTTGTAATCATTGCAAAATGATAGGACATAACGCCGTTGATCATTTTTTGAGGCAGAACTTCCATGGTTAATTCACCAGCCGGAATTTTGTTCCAATTTCCTTCGTATGTCAATTTTTCCCCGGGCTGAAAAGGAATTCTGCCGGACGCCCCGGCGGCAAAGCCGATGTCTGTGTAATTAATGAATATCATCGTTGATAAGATAACTACAATAAATCCGGCAAGCCTGCGGCAATTGCCTTGTCGTATCGATGAAATCAGTATTTCTTTATCCTGTAAAAACATTTAGAACCTTCACCTCTCCTTTTATGACCTTCTCATCATATGTTCATCCCGAGTTCAGTTTTTTTAATACCGATGACAATATTGATGATTTTTCCATCCTGTTGATCCCGGACAACAGGACCATTAAACAGAAACAGCCCCGAAACTTTGCCCAGTTTCGGAGCTGTTTTTTATTTGAATTTCCTCAGCCGGTAACGAAGATAACCTCCAACATTTTCCTTTTAAAAAGGTGTCTTTGCACCTGCTCTGAAATCATTTTTTAAGACGGCGGTTCATACTTCCAGAAGTCTTTATATAAAGTTGAAGTATCATTCTCCCCTGTCCCAACAAAATGGCTCTTATTGCCTATAGAAAAACCGGCGGCGGCAGCTCTTGGTCCTCCGCCGAATTCCTTCCTCTGTGTCCATGTATCCGTTGAAGGATTGTATTCCCAGAAATCACCGAAATAACCGCAGGGAACCATTCCCAGCCCGACATAGCCGTCGCTACAGGCACAGTATAATGCCACTGCATTCATCCGGGCATCTCCGCCGAAATTGGCCTTTTGAGTCCAGGTATTTGCTGTAGGATCATACTGCCAGAAATCTCTGTAATAAGACGAACCATTAAATCCTGTCCCGATATAACCGTTAGCTCCAATACATAAACCGACGGCAGACGCTCTTGCTCCTCCGGTAAAAGCAGCCTTCGCTTCCCATGTATCCGTGGCGGGAACATATGACCAGAAATCATTGGTATATCCTGAAGCATCTATGCCTGTCCCGACGTAGCCCGTCGTCCCGATGTTAAAACCAACGGCAGCCTTTCGCTCCGTCCCGTCTGTATCCGTGGTGCTGGCCGTAGAACCGAAATCAGTTTTCCGGGTCCAGGTATTGGCGACAGGATCAAGCTCCCAGAAATCTTTTTTTAATGCTATACCGTCTGTTCCTGTTCCAACATAGCCCTTGCCGCTGACAGCAAAACCCACGGCTTCAGATCGTACCAACGGGGTGTCTACTTCATCGTCCGCCACGCCGAAATCAGCCATCTGGGTCCAGCTGTTGGCCACCGTATCATATTCCCAGAAATCCGACAGACATGTTCCCGAAGCATTGATTCCCGTTCCCATGTAACCTTTCGTTCCGATGGCAAAGGCGACAGCCTCTTTTCTCGCTTCTCCGCCGAAATTGACTTTCTGTGTCCATGTGCCTCCGGAAAGCATCGATACCGTCACGGTATAATTGACGGTCGAAGCATCCGCAGCCGATACGACATAGGTTACCGGACTGGTAAAGTTATTGGCCGTCGAGCCGCTCACCTGAGCGGTTGAACCGACTTTAACGCTGGAACCTGTATAGGTAAAGGTCGCAACAAGAGCAGAAACATCATAAGCATAGGGAACCGTTACAGCGATGGTTTTCGATGTCTGATCTATCGTTCCCACATATGAGCCGAGAGAGTAGGTATCAATTGATTTTGCCGTTGACGGGGCCACAGTTACAGTAACCGTATATACCACCGATGAGTCATTTTCCGCGTACACTCTGTACGATACCGGCGATGTAAAGTTGTTGGCTGTACTCCCACTCACCTGAGTAAGAGTATCCACTTTGACTTTTTCACCGGTAGTGGTGAAAGTCGCAACAAGAGAAAGAACACTTGTGCCGTAAGGCACGGTTACTGCAATCGTTTTAGCTGTTTCATTGATTGTTGCCGTATAGGTAGAACCTCCAACACTTATGGAATACGCCGTAATAGCTTTTGACGATGATTCATCATCATCATCATTGCAGGCGCAAGCAAACAGCGCCATAACAGTCATCAACGACACTCCCCATATTAGCCACAATTTACGTTTCATTGTCCCTGTCTCCTAGTAATTATTTTTTCTATTGATTAATATCCAACCATAGATTTATGTAAATAACAAATTTCTTCCATAATTGAATATTGAATTGTTTTCATATAAATTTAACATACGTAATATTTGACCATCTGTCAATTAAATATTAAACACAGGCAACAGTATGGTTATTTTACCGACCGCACCGGAAGCACCCGTCCACTGACGCTGTTGGATTGGTGAGTCAGATGACGCGCGCCGGTGCGGAAATGGAAATAGAAGGCTGCGTTGCGGCGTGTTTCCGAAGACCAAAAACAGCTGGCCGTCAGGGTTATCATGGCGGTTAAATGGTAATTGTTGTTTCCGACAACTGATTTATCGTATAATGCCTCCATCTCATCCTGCGTTGGCATCCGCCAATCGGCATAGCCTCCCCCTTTATATTTTTCACAGTAGAATTTGGCATCCGGCCAGTTTATATCACTCCCATTATCCTTCGCTGCCCACATCAGATTTGTTTTTGTATCCAGAACGGTTCCGTCATCATAACCGATGAAACGGTCATCTCTGCCAACCTCTTTAACAGCGGCTTTCGATATTTTTTTCATCTCAGCCCCGCCCGCAGTTTTTTCAGTTTCCGCCGAGATTGAATTCGGACAAATCAAAAAACAAAATATGAAAAAGGCAAGAAAAACTCTTCGGAGTATGATTTGCATAGCGCTATTACCTTATTAATAATATACTATTTTTATACTCCACCTGTAAGAATAATGCAATGTTATTTTAATAATATCCATGATTATATACGTTTTAAATTCCTATCCCTGTTAGTTCATATAGTAACACTTTTTTAAAAACATATTCACACTACAAATACTGAACCCCTAATCACAGTCGCCAATATTTCCTTGACGCGCGGATTCATTGCTCTTATACTTTCCACCCATAGAATAA
Source organism: uncultured Smithella sp. (assembly GCA_964394185.1). Classification (GTDB taxonomy): domain Bacteria; phylum Desulfobacterota; class Syntrophia; order Syntrophales; family Smithellaceae; genus Smithella. The sequence continues at coordinate 21,370 of CAYMWM010000019.1, read as the reverse complement.
TAACTTATAAAAAATTACGCGGGGAAATGCGTCTTTGAAAGGTGAACAAAATGAAAAAAATAATAATTTCCGTATTTCTTAGCTGTGTTTTACTTATGACGGGCTGCGCTGCGCCGGGAACCATGACCAAAACTCAGCAGGGCAGCGCAATCGGAGCAACCGGCGGAGCCGTCGTCGGGGCTATCCTGGGACAGGCTATAGGCCGTGACACGAAAGGCACTCTCATTGGAGCAGCCATTGGCGCTGCCGTTGGCGGAGCCGGGGGTTACGGCGTCGGCCAAATGATGGACAAACAGGAACAGGAAATGCGCGATGCGCTGGCAAAGTCGGAAGCCGCCGCGGTTAAAAGAGAAGGCAATCTTCTGTCGGTTACATTCAAAGGCGACGTCACCTTCGATACGAACTCAACGGAAATCAGACCGGAACTTTACACCGAAATTAACAGGGTCGCCAGAATCCTGAACCAGTACCCCGATACTTTAATCAGCGTGGAAGGACACACCGACAACAGAGGCTCCGATGAATACAATATGAAACTTTCTCAGCGACGCGCCGAGGCGGTCAAAACCCTGCTCACCCTGCGCGGCGTGGCCGCCGACCGCATTGACGCGTATGGTTACGGTGAGACCATGCCCGTGGCAACCAACGACACCGAGACCGGACGTCAGATAAACAGGAGAGTGGAAATCAGGATTGTTCCCCGGACACAGGAACAGGGACAGACCCGGGACACTCAATCCCGTCCCTGAAAAATATCTTCATGGCATCTCTTAAAACATTCAGGCTGGTTTAACCTTAAGGTTTAATCTTAGGGCTTAATTTGCGACCGCCAAATTAAGTTTTTTCAGAATATCCCATGTTTCGGGACAATGAGAAGGAATCATCAGCAAATCGGGATTTGATTTCTGTAATTGATGAAGCATCTCCAGCGTTTTAACAAAATCTTTGGGTGAGGCGTAAACGATCTGAAACAGTTTCGAGGTCGGAATATTATTGCGGATGTTGTCCTGCAAATAGGCCGCGTCGCCCACAAAGAATAAATCTCTGGATTCGATGTCATTCATATATAAGCCCATTTGCCCTTTCGTATGACCGGGCAAAGCGACCAGATACATGGTGCCATCATCCCAAAGATCAACGGCCTGATTAAAAACACCGTGACTTCTGCCTCGGATACTGAAATCCACATCCATGATTTCGTTTCTGCAATCGTTATACAAAGATTTAAGATATCCGTTTGTGAGTAATTTTACGGAATGATGTTTCGTGTGATCCCAGCACATGCAATCCAGTTCAACTTTGTTAATAATAATTTTAGCATCGGGAAAATCAACAATTCCCGGAATATGATCCGCGTGGCCGTGACTGATGATGATGGTCTTAACATCACGGGAATTTATTCCGATTTTCTTTAATTGATTGACGGCATTTTCCTCCTCTTTTAAATCGCAGGGAGTCAAAATACGATGAATACGGTAGGGAAATTTTTCCGTGGCGGCGTAAAATCGGGTATGATGTCCCGTATCGAAAAGAATAATGCCCTGTTGAGGATGTTTGATAACAGCAAAAAGCGTGGCTACTTTGAAAGGTTCAAACTTTGCCCCTTCAAGCAGCATACTTTTTCTTGTTCTGACCCACGCGGTATTCAATATTCTGACTTTTATTTTATTTTCCATTTGGGTCCTGTTTGCCGCAGACAAAAATTATCATTGGCTAGTTCAGGAAAACATCCTTCCCTTTTTGAGTTGCACGTACGTATTCGTATACAACCTTCGAGATTTCACTGATGTTTTTTTCCGCTTCATCCTTCGTATTATTTCTGCTC
>CAYMWM010000019.1:13581-19535 GCA_964394185.1 uncultured Smithella sp. | reverse complement strand
GCATATAAGGCTTATCCGGATAGTGGATTATTCCGCAATCATTATATCCGTTTTGTTCGCCGGATAAATGATACTCGCCGTACTTGTGTGAAATTTTAATATCGGAAGGCAAGCCGGCAGGAAGTTGTTTGTTATAATCCGTGTCCGACATGATCGAAAGACACAATTCTGAAAATATTCTATTGAGATATTCGGCATGATATATTGACCTGAGCATATTGCTGTATTGTTTCGGGCTGACGGTGACTTCATTGCCTTGATACAGCTTCGGTGAAATTCCCACCGTGATGATTACTCTGGCGCATTCCTGAGGCGTGATGAACCTGAGTAAAGCCGTTGCCGCCGTGTTGTCGGATTCCCTGATAAGATAGCTGAGCATCTCCTTTATTGTGGTTTGATAACCTGCGCCTCTACGCCCCAATGACCCCCAGCGCAAATCAATATCCTTGGGAGCCAGGGTTACTTGCTTATCCAGACTTAATTCTCCCGCTTCAATCTTCTTCAATATGGCAACCATAATCGGTAACTTCAAAAGACTTGCGGGGAGAAATCCTTCCTGTTCATTGACGCCGATACCCGCGCCCGTATTCAGGTCCTCGAAATAAACTCCGTAATATCCTTTATGAGAAGAATTCTTCAGAACATTTGCAATTCTTTCCTTAAGGGCCAAGTAATTTGAGGAATAATTTCTCTGGAACCTGAGATATTCTTCTGTGTTGGTCCATGCTATCGGGGAAGGTAAAAGCTCAATGCTTGTGTTTCTCGACGCGATACATTTATCTTCAGTCATCATGCCATTCATGTAAAGAAACATATTTACTGATGCAGAAAATATCAGTAATACGGCCAGCAATTTAATAAGTGTATATTTGTCGAAACTTGTCATTCTTTTACGTCTTCTTCGGATTACTAATCTACATTCAAGAGAATCATCAATAGCCGTTCGGACGGTATTTTCATTACCCATTCAGGCTTCCTTAACCATAGTTCATAGCCATACGCATTTTTCAACACATACGATGGAAAAAGTTACCCCGGGATTTTATTATTATGAAACCATTAAGGTTGACTCTTTAGCATAAAATCAATCTTTTTCAAAACAGGATTTTTATGAACATATTAGAAAAAAGGAACGATTCCATTTTATCGAATATCGGCCTTATTCCCGCTTGCGCTCGAATAATAAAGGATATATGAAGAATGCATGAAAATTACATTTCTTGGCACAAACGGCTGGTTTGATACCGGTTGCGGCAACACTATCTGCACGATTATCGAAACGAAGTCCGCTTATATTATCCTGGACGCCGGAAACGGCATTCACAAAGTGGACAAATATATGAAGAAGGATTTGCCTGTTTATCTGTTTCTCAGCCATTTTCATATAGACCATATAGAAGGCCTTCATTTGCTGGCCAAGTTCAGATTCAGGTCGTTGGACATCATCGGGCAAACAGGAACCAGAGCAACGATCAGGGAATTTCTCGCTCCCAAATACTCCATTCCTGTCCATAAACTTCCTTTCCCCTGTAAAGTCAGGGATATAAATGAAGGCCGCCACAACAGCCCTTGTAGATTCATTGCCCTTGAACTTGTTCATGCATCCACTTGTTTTGGTTATCGTTTGGAAATCGAAGACAGAATTATCAGCTACTGCACCGATACAGGTTACTGCAAAAACTCCGTGGAACTCTCCCGAAACGCGGACCTGATTATCTCCGAATGCGCATTGCTCAGCGGGCAGACATCGGATTACTGGCCTCACATGAATCCCCAGCTTGCCGCAGAACTTGCCCTGGAATCCAAAGCAAAAAGGCTTGCCCTGACCCATTTTGACGCCGCCCTGTATACAACCATGGCTAAACGGGCAAATGCGCAGAAGCACGCGCAAAAAATATTCCCCCATACTTTTTCCACCCGCGACAGATTAAGCATAAACATATAGAATTAGTTAATAACATCAATTATATGGCTTTAATACAGCACCGGAACCGCGTAAGAGCGGCTTTTTAAGAAAACTATCGCGCCATGCCTTGAAATCATCTTTTGCCATCATTAAATTAAATCCGAAGAGAGCTGCAATACCCTGACAATGTTGGTGAAAGCCTAGCCTTTTCACTGTGGTTTATTCAATAAACCATCCTTGGGTGTTGAGCGGCAAGCCAGACTGCTCTTGGAGCATTTGCCAAATGAATTGTCCCCGGATTGAGGAAGTCGTGTTGCAGCCCTCTTTAACAGAATTAACCGGCAGAAACGAGATACTGCTGTGTACGTATTAAGTCTATTCTACTGGATGTTAACGCATAAAAAAAGCACAGGGTCTTCGTGGTGATGATCACCCGGAATAGACCAAATAAAAAAATCAGACTCCAGATAAAAGACGAGACGGCACAAGCGGTTCTCTTCAACCCCTCGCAACCATAAATGTTATGTGAGGGGTTTCTATTTTGCCGGCAATTAACTTGAAACCGATTTCCCTGACCGCCGGGGTTCACGCTTTTTGATTGAAAAACAGGCAGAAAAGCCGTCTCTTACATTATTTATGTTCACTGTCGGGTGATGAAAAACTTTTTTAAATTCAGTTTTAACTCTTCCAGAAACACAAAATAAGAAAAAAGTCTGAACGGCAAATTGCGGATCGACTCAGGAATTTATTTCCATTGCCAGTTCGCCGCTCTTTGACGGATCATAGCCGCCGAGAGCTGTGACGCGGTCGCGGAATCTTTGGGAACGGATTGTATTCAGGACAGCCTGAATGTTTGGATCCTTCAGAAAATCAGTCGGAATTACGAGGTCGTATTGTTCCGTATCCATCGGGATGAAATCCAGATTAAGAGCTTTTGCGGCTGCGTAAATGGCCATGCCGCAATCAGCAGCGCCGCTCAATACATCGACGGCTACGGACATATGTGTAAATTCTTCATGATCATAGCCTTTGATGGATTCGGCTTTTATTCCCGCACGCGTAAGGTTATAGTCAAGCAGGATACGTGTTCCCGACCCGGCCTGTCTGTTGACAAATGAGATATCATTGCGCGTGAGATCCACGATTCCCTTTATCCCTTTGGGGTTGTTTTTCTGAATGATGAATCCCTGCTCTCTCAGGACGAGGTGAAAAAGACTGACGTTAATACCCTTCAGGTAACGCCTGATGTAGGAAACATTATATTCGCCTGTCTGTGTGTCGAGCAGGTGGGAACCCGCAAAGTGGCAGATTCCTTTTTTGATGGCAATCAGGCCGCCGAGACTTCCCACGTTTCCTGACGAAATCCTGACGTTCCTTCCCGTGAGGTTTCTGATTTCATCGGCAAGTATATCGATGGTAATGTCATGACTGCCGATAACGACGATGGTATTCACGAGCTCTTCTTCATCTACCAGAAGTTCGGCTTTTATTTCTTCATCCTGATTTATGCCTTCTGAAAAAGACGGGATCCGGATAATGCCTTCAGCCCTTGTCAGTGTAGTGATCGATCCCGCCGACCGGGGAAGCGGTGTTGCAATGATGAGATTTCCAACCTTGCCGATGTTCGCGCGGACGAATTCCTCCGATCCCAATTTTGATGGAATCGCTCTGGATGCCCTGACCGGAATCTTTTGGATTTTGGAAGCAGGCATGCCCTGAAGGCTAAAAAGAAGCGGCTTGGCAAATTGTTCAAAGGAGAGTATGGCCGAAACCGGATAGCCGGGAATTCCAATAACCGGTTTCTCATTGACAGCGCCCAGGATTGTCGGCTTTCCCGGCATCATGGCGACGCCGTGAACCAGCACTTCGCCAATGTCGGAAAGGATTGAAGCTGTATAATCTTTGGAGCCTGCTGAAGATCCGGCAATAATCAGAATAAGGTCTGCATCGGAATTCGATGTCCTCAAGAGAGTATTCCGAATCGTCCCTTCATCATCAGGGGTTATTTCCAGAACGTGCGGTTCCCCGTGCGCCTCCCGCACAAGTCCCGACAGGGTGATGGAATTCGAATCTATAATCTGATTCTTTTTCAGCTGGCCAAAATCGGTAACACTCTCGTAACTGATGATTTCCGTTCCCGTCGGAATAATCATCACTTTGGGTTTTTTGTGAACTGTAACTTTAAAAACGCCGGCTGCGACAAGCGCGCCCAGATCATAGGGACGAATGACGTGATTGTGCGGAAACAGAAGCTGGGTTGCGACAATATCTTCTCCCACTTTCCTGATATTCTGCCAGGGATAGGCCGGTGACATGATTTCGATACGGGTATCATCAATTTCGTGGAGCTTTTCCACCATGATTACCGCGTTATATCCTTCAGGCAGGGCATGGCCGGTATTAATCCAGACGGCATCTTCGCCCAGTTTTAGAACCTTCGGTGTTTGATCCGTTGCGCCGTATGTTTTTTCCGCTATTACGGCAATTCCGTCCATGGCAGCCGAGTGATAGGTGGGAGCGGATATCCCCGCATAAACGGGCTCGGCTGTGACACGTCCCAGAGCGTCTTTTGTATCAATCTGTTCCGGAAGCGTTCTCTTTTCCCGCCATAATCCGGAAAACATGCTCGCTGCTTCCTCAAGGCTTTTCATGGCCAGATAGACATTTCTTTTCATCTATACTTCTCCCTTTTTATAGGGTTTCAAAAGCATCACACTGACAATCTGTCCCTTGTAGAGCCCTTCCGTATTTTTATCGATTTTTACCAATCCCTGTGCCTCAACCAGTGTGGATATCAGACCCGATTTTCCGAAAATCGGCTCCGCCAGTATTCTTCCATTGCGTTTCTTCAACTTAACCCTGATATAATCCTCCCGACCGCTTGCCGATTCAATGTTTCGTTCAAGCTCGGCCTGAAGATAAAAATGATTGTCCCCGGGCTCCATTGTTTCGCCGGAGAGTCTTGCCAGAAAAGAATCCAGAAAAATCTCCGCAACGATCATGGCTGACGCAACGTGGCCGGGCAGGCCGAACATGGCCTTGTTTCCTATTCGGGCAATGATGGTAGGTTTGCCGGGGCTGATGGCTATGCCGTGAACAAGAAGTTTTGCATCGGGGAAGGATTCCAGAACTTTCAGCGTCATGTCCCTTGTGCCCACGGAACTTCCTCCTGAAATCCAGACGGTATCGCAGATATCAAAAGCTTCGCCTACTACGTTCCTCATTTCGTCAAAGTCGTCTTTGCAAAGCCCCATATTAACGGGAATCGCTCCCGACTGGCTGCAAAAGGCGCCGAGCGTGTAACTGTTGATGTCCCGTATCTGGCCGGGTTTGGGATTTTGGTCAAGGGGAATGACCTCGTCGCCAGTAGAGATAATACCGACCCTTGGCTTTTTATACACAGAAACATCCCTGATTCCGAGACCCGCAAGAAGTCCGATATCCTGAGGTCTGAGAACTGTGCCCTTTTCAAAGAGGACAGACCCTTTCCGGAAATCGTCACCACGGCTGATAATATTTTCCATGGGCGCGACGGAACGGCTTACCTCAATGGTTTTTTCATCCACGCCGTGGCAGTATTCGATCATGACCACGGCGTCAGCTCCTTCGGGAATCATGCCGCCTGTCGGTATTTTAACCGCGGTTCCCTGACCGACAATGTCTTGGGCCGCTTTACCCATAACGACTTCACCGGCCAGCTCAAGAAAGGCTGGAAGGCTGTCTGAGGCACCGAAGGTATCTTTTGCCCAAACGGCGTAACCATCCACCGAAGATCTTGAAAAATTCGGCATGTCTTCCGGAGCGGTAATGACTTCACCAATGACCCGGTTGAAGGCACCGCCGATAAAGATTTTCTCGGTGCCCACGGGGTCAAAATCTTTTAAAATCTCGAAGACCTCTTCAGGCGATTTAACTTTAAAAAACAAGGAATGCCTCTTTAATCGAGAAAAAGTTCCGTTTTTTTGATGCTTGCCATTTTTCTGATACACCCCAGACCATACTGGCATGCTTCAAATGCGTTATTGCTTGCTTCGGCGCTCACGGCAAC
>CAYMWM010000019.1:0-13571 GCA_964394185.1 uncultured Smithella sp. | reverse complement strand
AAATCAGATCACCCACCCGCAGGAGACCGAGCCTGCGGACGAGCAAAACATCATCAACGTTCCAGCGTTTTCGGATGTCGGATTCAATCTCCGACATTTCCGATTCCATATCCCCACCGCTTTCAAACCGGATGCCCGATGTTGGTTTTTCACCTGCCTGGCTCTTGACAACGGCATAATGTAAAATCACTGATCCCGATGTCTGTTTTTGGAGTTTTTCAAACAGCTTACCCGGCTCCAGGGCTGCTTCCGTTATAATATTCATTTTTACCTTCCTGACAGGTTCGTGATGCCCCAACTAAAAAGAATGATTGAGCTAATATTATCCCAAGATTCAAAAACGGTGCCGATATTAGAATTAAAGTTACTTTTAGCAAATTCAACATGAAATGTGAATATAAATTAATTTTATCCGCTGATGTTTAGACTTTAAAAGATGACAATGTTAAACCATGTTTCAAAGTATATACTTTGACGTAAAGCAATCCATGTGCTAGAATAAACACAATAAGGTTAATGGGCCACGTTGAAACAAACGCAGCCGTAAATGTTAAGTCATAGACGTCTGAAACCATCACTAGGAGGTATATAATGAGAATAAGTGCACGTAATACCTTGAAAGGGAAAGTCAAGAAAATTACCACCGGCGCGGTCAATTCAGAAATTATTGTTCAACTGCCGGGTGGCACGGAAGTCGTTTCAATTATAACAAAAGCTTCAGCCAAGGCTCTCGGTCTGAAAAAAGGAAAAGCGGTCTATGCGGTCGTCAAGGCATCAAACGTTATGATTGCCGTTGATTAAATAATTTTAAAGGGCCGGGTTGATGCGGCTACGGTTTTTTGAAAAGGGGTAGTCCTTAAAAATGCGAATTGAAGGGCAAGCCCCTTTTTGTATCAAAAAATTTAATGCTTCATCCCAGTTGTCTGAAGGCTGTCGCTTTGATAGCGGCAAAAACTTCTGTTCCTTCCCTGATGTCCAGTTCCAAAACGGATTCTTTCACAATCTCCGCAACAAGTCTCTCATGCCCCTGCAAAAGCTCAATACCCATTCTGCTTCCTGCCTGAAACACTTCACCAACGCGGCATTTTAGAAGGTTACGTGCGCTGATTGCCTCGGGGTGACGTTTAAAAAGGATGATATCGGTGGATAAAAGCTCATAGAGAGCGTCTTCCTTCCCGTCTCCGGAAATCAGCAATTCGCTGTATCCGAAATTATAGGCAGACAGACCGTCAAGACGGCGAGCCTTCTTTAGTTTCAAAAGATTCGTATAGGGCATGGGCCCCCTACCCATCAGGTTTCTGGCCAGTTCCTCCGCTGTCATTTGCCCGGCAATGCGTCCCTCGGTGACGTTCAAAATCCGTTCGGCCATGATTCTCATTTCCGTCAATGAGTGGGAAATAAAGAGATAAGGGATGGCAAACGCTTCGCAGGATTTCTGAAAAAAAGGAATGATCTGGAACTTGAGGCTGTCGTCAACAGCGGAAAGAGGCTCATCCATTATCAGCATGCGGGGATTGGAAAGCAGCGCCCTGCCGATTGCCACCCGTTGCTTCTCGCCACCGGAAAGGTTGTTTACGCCTCTGTCCAGAAGATCGCCGATCTGCAAAACATCCACAAGATTTTTCAGCGTGATTTTGCGATCATCGGGGGCGCAACGCTTATATCCATAGAGAAGATTCGCCCTGACACTCAGGTGAGGGAAAAGATGGGGATGCTGAAAGACCATGCCGATGCGCCTGTGCTCGGCGGGGATATTCACTTTTTTGCTTCTGTTAAAAACGGGCTGATCGTTGATGAGAATGTGACCCCGGTCGGGACGGCTAAGTCCGGCGATAAGCCCGACCAGTGTCGATTTGCCGCATCCGGACGGGCCGAATATTCCAATCCGGTCGCCTTCAATGGTAAAATCCATGTCCAGAAAAAACTTGTCCAGCTTTTTTTGCGCGGTAAAATGCAGTTTCATATCAATCTGCCCTGACCGCGCGTCTGCTCAGCCATTCGTGGAATATGAGCACGATGACGGAAAGCGTAATTGAGACAAGACAAAGCGACATGGCCATTACGTCCCCTCTGGGTGAGCTGACATATTCATAAATGGCCAAGGGAATGGTCTGTGTGACACCCGGGATATTGCCCGCGACGATAATGGTTGCTCCGAATTCACCGAGTCCGCGGGCAAACATGAGAATGCAGCCCGCCAGAATTCCGCGGACAGAAAGCGGAACAATCACTGTCATAATGCTGTCCAGCCATCCGGCCCCCAGCGTTCGCGAGGCCTGAATAAGCCTCTTGTCGATGGATTCCATGCCGGTGCGAATGGATCTGACCATCAGGGGAAAGCCGACCACCGCTGTTGCGATAACCGCAGCCTTCCAGGTAAAGATCAGCTTGAATCCCAGAGGCTGCAACACCCATTTGCCGATTGGCCCGTTTTGTCCCAGAAGCAGCAGGAGAAGATACCCGACCACAACAGGCGGCAGGGTCAGGGGAAGATTGACCAGCACATCCAGGGCAATCCTCCCCCTGAATCTTTTGTAGGTCATGATATAGGCTACCGCAAAACCAAACGGCAAAGACAGCAGCGTTGCCACCACCGCCACCTTTACCGAAAGGAATATTGCCGAATAATCTGAAGGACTAAAACCGGCCATTGATCTTTATTTTAATACAAATCCATATTTAGTAAGAACTTTTTGGGCAACGGGAGTCTGGAGATATTTTAAGAATGCCGCTGCCTCTTTTTTCTTGCTGCCCTCCAGGGTGAGTCCCACCGGGTAGGTGACCCTCGGATAAAGCTCCTGAGAAACGGTAAAAAGAATCTTCACATTTTTTGCCATGACAGCATCCGTATTATATACAAATGCTCCCTGCACTTCACCTGTCTCGGCATACATAAGGCATGCCCGCACGTCTTTGGCCATAACCAGTTTATTTTCCAGTTGTTTGTCGATGCCGGCCTTCTGAAAAGCCTTCTGAGCATATTCACCAGCCGGAACGCTTGCGGGGCTTCCGATGGCAATTTTATCCAGTTTAACCACATCCTCCAGCTTCCTGACTTTCAAATCAGGGTTCCCGACGAATACAAGCGTATTGAAGGCGAAAGTGCCGATGCTTTTTTCATCCATCAATTTCTTTTCCTTCAGGTAGTCTATCCATTTCAGATTTGCCGAAACAAACACATCGGCGGGCGCACCGTTCTCAATCTGCTTGGCTATCGCGCCTGATGCTCCAAAATTATTCTGGAAATTAACACCGGCATTATTCTTGGCGTAGTTGCCTTCGAGTTCTGTGATCGCATCCTTCATGCTGGCAGCGGCAGAGATGTTAATGTCAACAGCCTGATTCTTTTCGGCTGCCACGGCAGGCACGGCAAACAACATCAGGGAAACAAAAACCAGCAACAAACTTTTAACCATGTTCTTCATACGTAAATCCTCCTTCTTTGTTAACTTATTTTTTATCGGACTTCAAATCCGTATTTCAATAAAAGTGCTGTAGCTTTGACGGGGAAGTCGCATGGCCGCATAACCGTCAGGGATGTATTCGTCGATAATCTTTTCAAATATATATTGCATAATGTCAAAACCTGTATTAGTAAATTAACAGCTTGTTTATAAAGCATAAAATACTTATATATGTCAAATAAAACATAATCACAAAGAAGTCAATGAGTCCTAAATTACCGGCTTGATTAATATTTATTCGATAAATATTTTTGACGCTAATTGGCGGGAAAGCATCGAAAGGAGTCAATCAAAAGATAATCCCGATTGTTAATTAACGAAATAAAAGTGAGAACCGATTCCGAAATTTGCTCTTTAGCGCGGGAAAGACACTGCATCCCCGTCGGCATCCTGCCAGGCGGCAAATGTTTCACGGTATTCTTTTAGCGTCTCAAAATTCAATGTTGCCGTGTGAATGCAGGGGGTGTCCGCCTGCCGGAAAAGAATATTTCCCAGAGGATCGATGACGGACGAATCGCCGCTGTAGGCAAAGCCTTTGCCGTCTTTTCCCACCCGGTTTACGCCGATGACATAGCTCTGATTCTCGACGGCTCTTGCCGGAAGCAGAAGCTTCCAGTGGGGGGCGCGCTTTGCAGGCCAGTTGGCAATGTAAATGGCAACATCATAGTGGTTTTCAATATTCCGGCACCAGACGGGAAAACGCAAATCATAACAAATGAAGGGTCGCAGCTTCCAGTTGTTGACCTCAACGGTAAGATGAGAATTTCCCGCCGAGAATACCTTGTGCTCTCCGGCCATTCTGAAAAGATGCTTCTTATCGTAGGTGAGGATTTTGCCGTCCGGTTTTGCCCATAAAAGACGGTTAAAATATTTTTCATCCTCTTCGATAATTACGCTTCCCAGAATGTGCGCCTGCTTTTGCCTTGCTTTGGCGGCAATCCACGAAACAGCAGAACCGGTCATCGTCTCTTCCGCTTTTTCAATATTCATGGTGAAGCCGGTGGTAAACATTTCCGGCAGAATAATAATATCGGTTTTTTCGGAAATGCCGTCAATCTTCCTGTCAAACATTTCAAGATTGGCGGGTCTATCTTCCCAGAAAAGTTCCGTCTGAATCACGGTGAGGGTCAAATCCTGCATAATTTCTCCGCGGCTTTAATCAGGGTTTCATCCTTTTTGGCAAAACAGAAACGTAGCGCCTTGTGGTCTTCTCCGCTGATGTAGAAAACCGAAGGAGGAATGGACGCCACTTTATATTCGGTGGTGAGCCTTCTGGCAAAATCAACATCCTTTTCATCCGAAATATCTTCATAGGATAGCATCTGAAAATACGTTCCCCGGCAGGGAAGCGATCTGAATCGCGAGTCTTTAATCAGCTTCAGAAACAGGTCTCTTTTTTCCTGATAAAAGCTCCCGAGGGAAAGATACTTTTCCTTGCGCTCCATAAATTCGGCATAGGCATACTGCGTCGGCGTATGGCAGGCAAACGTGAGAAACTGATGTACTCTTTGAAATTCCACAGAAAGATTTTTGGGAGCCAGGCAATATCCCAGTTTCCAGCCCGTGGCATGATAAGTCTTGCCGAAAGAGCTGATGACAAAACTCCGGCAGGCGAGTTCCGGATATCTTGTTATGCTTTCATGGCGGTGTCCGTCAAACACGATATGCTCATAAACTTCGTCGGAGACGATAAGAATATTGGTTCCGTCAACGACGTCCGTGAGAGCCTTCATATCATCCACGCCCAGTATTGCACCGGTGGGATTGTGGGGTGAATTCAATATAAGAAGTTTTGTCCTTTTCGTTATCGCGTCCTTCACCTCATTCCAGTCGATATGATAATCGGGATACTTCATTTGCACATACACGGGAATTCCACCGGCGAGCAAAACTGCAGGCGCATACGAATCATAGGCCGGTTCGAAAAGAATCACTTCATCGCCGGGATTGACCGCGCAGGTGATGGCGGCAAAGAGGGCCTCCGTTGCCCCTGCGGTTACCGTGATTTCCGTGTCCGGGTCATAGGAAGCGCCGTAGAGTTCCTTTGTTTTTTCAAAAATTCGCTGCCTTAAAGACGGGATGCCCTGCATGGGGGCATACTGGTTCTGCCCGGAGGCCATGTATTTTCCGACCAGCCCGCGAAGTTCCGCGGACACATCAAAATCAGGGAAACCCTGCGAGAGGTTGATGGCCCCTGAATCGTTGGACAGCCGGGTCATTACGGTAAAAATCGTAACGCCGACATTCGGCAGTTTGGAAGAAATCGGTATCATGCTATTTTTATCCCCGGAGATGGACATGAACAACGTTCTTTCCTACCACATCTTCATTAGCGCGCCAAGCAGAAAACAAAAACATTGCGCTGAAATACTCTGCAAATTTTTGTGCGAAGCTTCGGGTTCGCCTTCCCTTTTTTATCATTGCCCGGCGCCGACCTGAGAATCCAGTATTATTTTTCTTCCCTGCCTTCCCCTTTTACGGATCCCATCCTGATAATTGACAGAAAACATCATTTAATTTACTATACAGGAAATGCTCTTGCCCCAGAACGATAATTGTCCTGTTATATAAACAAACGGCTGATTTACAGGAGGGAACCAACCATGACCGATCGATCACCCGATTCCGCGGACAAAATAATATATAATTACAAATTCATTTTCAAAAGCGGAGAGGAACAGGAATTCAATATCGAACTGAACAGATTCACCCTGAACCTGATACAGACGGGCGAGAGCTACCGCCCCGCATGGACAAAACTCGACTGTTTCAAATGCCCCAACTGCACCCTGGACGAACACCAGCACGAATATTGCCCCATCGCCGTGAATCTGGTGGATGTTGTCGATTACTTCAGCGTCTTCGTTTCCTCCGAACCCGTGGAGGTTATCGTTACATCCAACAACAGAACCTACAGCAAAGAAGTCTCTTTGCAGAACGGTGTCAGTTCGCTTCTGGGCATTTACATGGTCACCGGCGGATGCCCCGTCATGGAGAAACTCAAACCGATGGTGCGCTTTCATCTGCCCTTTGCCACGCTGGAGGAGACAACTTACCGGGCCATATCGATGTATCTGGTCTCCCAGTATTTTTTATACAAGCACGGCGGGACACCCGAATGGAGCCTACAAAAACTTTCCGAAGCCTACGACAACATCAAAAAAGTCAACGAAAGCTTTTTAAAAAGACTCCATACCATAGACACCAAAGACTCCAGCATCAAAGCCGTCGTTGTGCTGGACTATTTTGCCAAAGGCATCAACTTCTCGATAGACAGTAAAATGGTGGACGATCTGGGTTACCTGCTGGCGGGACATATCCGTTGAAGCATCAGGTATCCTGCCCCGGATTTTACCTGTTCCATCCGGAGGCGTCGTGGAACGAGGAAACCGGCAGGAACCTGCAATACAAAACGGAATGAACACAGCAATCATTCACGAAAGAAATCAGGGAAGATAGCAAAGACATGAAAAAAAACGATCTGAAAAAATACTGCAATCATGCCCTGGCAAAAGGAATAACCGGCCTGAAAATAATCAACCCGGATACTGTCGTAACGGCGCCGTGGGTTGGATTGAAGTGCAAGTTCGGCTGCGTCGGTTACGGTTACAATTACTGCTGTCCGCCCCACTCTTTCAATTCTGAAGAAATGCGGCAAATCCTGAATTCATATCAAAGAGCCATTCTTTTTCATATTGAAGCTCCTTATTCACCGCATGGAGATAAACGTTTGAGAAAAATTCGACAGATGCTCAGGGAACTGGAAGGAACAATGTTTAAGGACGGATATTATAAAGCCTTTGTATTCCTGACTGGTCCATGTGACCTGTGTAATGACTGTGCCATTCTTTCAGGACAACTCTGCAACAACAGGGGCAATGCCAGACCTTCCATGGAATCATGCGGCATGGACGTATTTCAAACGGCAAGGAATAACGGATTTACCATTCAGACACTAAGCAAATACACGGAAACACGAAACAATTTCAGTCTAATGCTGGTGGATTAAACGAAAAGAAAATCAGAGGGGCATTGAATCCTGCAGATTGAACCAACTGACATATCATTGCCCGGCACCGACCGGTCACTCCATTTCCGCTAATGCCTTCGTCTGCAGGAAAAGGTTACAAACAGTTCCAATGTCCTCCTCTGGAGGAGGTGTCGCGAAGCGACGGAGGAGGAAAAAAGCAAACGTGTAATTGCTAAGCGTTCCCCGAATACCGTGGCGATCCATTACCACGATATTGCGCAGCCTGTAATTGAATTATTTAAAACCCGCCAGAAATTCCTTTCCTTCATCCAGCGATTTAACCAGAACAATATTTTTCCTGCCCGTGACCGTCAGAACACTCTTGAAGACAACTTCCTGCAGGCCTTCCACGCCATACACCGCGGTGCATTTGACATAGGGCGTGTTTTCTTTTGCAAACTCCCGGAGGGCTCTGGTTATCTCCAGGTTGAAACTCGCGCCTTTGACGTTTATAAGCACCAGCGCCGAATTTTTCGGCTGAAGGACAACCATCGACTTGGCCCTTTCTATAAGGTCGAGTATGACATTGGGTTTGCTGTACGACCAATCCTGATATACAATCCTTACTCCATTGTAAGGAATAAAGCTTATCCCTGCCATTTTCCATTTCCTTTTTATGGTTTTTTAATTTACCACACTGCCGGTTGAATCTCAGAAAGAGCGGCGTCAAAGCGTATCGGATTTATATTTGAAAAGATGCTTATTTTTAACCATGCAAGTATAGGGGGAATCCGTCGATATGTCAATTATTTAAAAAGAAAAAATTGTTGAGTCAATGGGCAGGGTGGAATTAACTTCCCGACAGACAGCAAGATGGTGGACGATTTGGATTGCCTGCTGGGAGGCTGGATTAATTAATTTGTAGCGAACGGTTTCAAACCATTCTTTAATCCTTATATCATTTCGATGCGAAGCCTTTATCTTATTCCACCCACTCCACTTTCGGAAATTCCCGATCCACTGGTTTATAAAGATCGACGGCGGGATAGCCGAGGGTAAGAACTGTCGCCACGGAATCATAGGGCCATACGATTCCCAGTTTTTTCCTGAATTTCAATTTGGACACCGGATCGAGATTCAACGTATTGGAAATGAAACCCACATAGCACGTGCCAAGCCCCAGGGAATGGGCGGCCAGCACCATATTCTGTCCGCAGATTCCCATGCCGAGTTCTGGCTCTGAAACATGCAGACGATGGGTCAGCAATAAAATGGCGACCGGCGCGCCGAAGAAACAGTCCAGTCTGCCTTCGCCGAATTTCGGAGAAGAAAGGGCCTGAATAGCCACCATGGGCCGTTGATCGAAAGAGCTGGGCTTGATGAAGGCAAGCATCTTTTTAAGCGCCGTCCGGCCCGGGTCTTTCCCCTGATAGAGTTTCGTGAATACGCTGAGGAACCTGATGGTGGACGCCGATATTTCATCCATAACATTCCGGTCCGTGATGACGACAAACTTCCATCCCTGGCAGTTTCCCGCCGAAGGCGCGAACCGTCCCGCCTCCAGGACCCGATTGATGAGTTCCTTCGGCACCGGGTCTTTTTTATAAACACGGACTGAACGGCGGCGGTAAATAACCCTTTCGACGCCCGTGAGCCGCGATTCGATTTCTTCCAGCGGCACCGGCTTATCGAGCATGAGCGGGTTGGGAATCCCCTGACCGGGTTCGGGGTAATCAAAATCATAAGCCCATCTTCCTTCGTCCACCCGATAGAAATTCGGAAATTCAAGGGCCTGCTGGGGACAAACCGCTTCACAGTTATGACAGGCAATGCAGATTTTCCCGAAGTAGTCCAGGCCGGTAAATTCCGGTTCCAGCAATCCGCAGCCCAGGCATCTTTTGCTTTCGGCAAACACCTGGTTCAAATCGAGCGCCAGATTCACTTCGGCATCGATTTTGTTGAACCTCCCGGCAACATCGAGTTTTTTCCCGTCGTTGCGGGAAATCTTATTTTTGTCGTCCAGCGGCACGCCTGAATAGTCTATTTCTTTCCTCTGGGGCCATTCGGCTTTTTCTCCGTTTAGGAAGGCGTCTATCGCCAGAGCGGCTTTTCTGCCCGCTCCGATGGCTTCGCTGACCAGCCCCGGACCGGTAACCGCGTCGCCGCCGGCAAATATTCCTTTTTCCTTTGTCACGCCCAGCGCGTCGGCCGCGATCCAGGAAGACCCCAGCAGAGATTCAAATCCCCGCGGTTGAAGGTCCTGGCCGACAGCCGCGATGACAGTGTCAAAAGGGAGATCGAATTCGCTGCCCCTGACGGGAGCCGGTTTGGGTCTGCCGCTTTCATCGGCCTCCCCGAGTTCCATTTTCACGCAGGTAAGACCATTATTGTTTATGGCGACGGGAGCGCACAGAAAATTTATTTTTACCCCTTCCATCACAGCGGCATCAACTTCTTCTTTGTGCGCTGGCATTTCGGAGGCTGTTCTGCGGTAAAGGATGGTGACATCGGAGCCCATCCTGCGGGCCGCGCGGGCCGCGTCGATGGCGGTGTTGCCGCCGCCGATGACCAGCACATTCTTCCCGGTAAAAAGCGGTTGTCCCTGTTTAGCAAATTTCAGAAAAGCCGTTCCGGAATAAATACCATTTTCATCCCCTTTTATGCCGGGTGCCATGCTACCCTGCGCGCCGGGAGCAATATACACCGCCGCGAATTCCCGCCTGATATTTTCAAGAGAAATATCTTTTCCTACAGACACACCCGTCTTCAAGGTGATGCCAAGATCCAGAATTCTTTTGACTTCGGCATTCACAATGGAATCCGGTAGCCGGTATTTCGGTATGGTGGAAAGCATACCGCCGGGTTTCTCTTCCGACTCGAAAACAGTCACTTTATATCCTAAACGCGTGAGCTGGTAAGCGCATGAAAGGCCTGACGGACCAGCACCCGCGATAGCCACTTTCTTATCCAGAGATTTATCCGGTTGCGCGAAGGAAAGGTTTTTTTCGATTCCATAATCGCCTATGACGCGTTCCATGCCGTGGATGTTCACAGCGTTGTCCACGCCCGCGCGGTTACAACCATCCTCGCAGGGATGAGGGCACACCCTGCCGGTAACGGCGGGAAAGGGATTTGTCTGAATGATGATTTTCCAGGCCTCCTCCAGAGAACTGTCGCGGGACAAAAGGGACAAATATTTTCTGACATCGGTGCCGGCGGGACACCGGTACTGACACGCCGGAGATTGCCGGTTCGACGCCTCCTGTCTGGGAACCATTTCGATAGTCTGGCAGGGACATTGCTTGATGCAGACGCCGCAGCCGACGCATTTGTCACGATCAATGTTGATATTGAAAGGGCTGTTCACAACCGGAGGGTCGTTCAAATATTTATACCGGTCCGGGCGACGGCTTCCCTTTGGCAAACCGTTGTGCGATTTCGTATTGATTCCCTTTGCTGAAGACATTTATCTTCCTCCTGCTTTATTATTTCATCGAATGCCGATAATTTACAAATGTTCAACCCGAGCGCCGGGATTATCCCGAAGACATCCGTTTTTGAACATTCACAACATTGGGCGCGTCGGGGCGGAACTGTTCCCGGAGCACCCGGTCCAGAGCTTTTTCCGTAATCGTCTTGGGAATCTCATCGACAATCTGAAAATATGAGGGAACCGAATTGCGTTCCAGTTTCTTAAGGCACAGACTGAGCAGAGAATCCACGTCTATTTTCCTGCCGGACAGCGGCATAACCGCGGCCACCAGATCGCTCTCTCCCGGCGCTCCGGATGACGCCGGAATCCCGTAAACACAGACTTCGGAAACACTTTCATGCCCGCCGATTATTTTTTCGACATAATCGGGCTGAATGAAATCGCCCTGCCTGCGCAAACCGCCTCCTTTACGGAAATCGAAGAAAAGAAAACCCCTGTCGTCCCGGTGGCAGATGTCGCCGCTGCGAAGCCATCCGCCTTTTGTCTTGGCGTCGGATTCCTTTTTCCTGCCAAAGTAATCGACTTTTGTCGGACGGAACGTCATTTTGCTGATGAGTTCTCCTTTCTCAAACGGCCCGACTTCCTTATCGTTCTCATCCACGATTTTCATCCGGTACATGAAAAAATTCGGTTTGCCGAAAGAACCGACCGGCCCCCTGCCCGGAGGATTGTGGGCAAGTCCCCCTTCGACAGCCGCGTACCATTCATGGATTTTCACATTAAAACGTTTTTCAAAATCCTCCCAGATGGCGGCGGGCGTGCCCGCGCTCACCACCACGCGCACAGGATTATCCGCGTCATCAGGTTTGGGCGGTTCATTATAAATACCGGCCATCATGCCGCCAAGCGATGAAAAGGACGTGCAGCCGTACTTGCGGCAGATATCCCAGATTCTGCTTTTGGTGAATTTTTCCCCGATAACCGCCGGGATGCCTTTGGAAAGCGCCGGAAACAGGGTCACGGACTGGCAGTTGCCATGCGTCATGGAAAGGCCGTTGTATAAAATATCGTCACGCTTATATTTGTAAATAAGCTTTCCGAGAATGGCGGAATCGCGCAGGCGCTGTCCGCGTAAAATTACGCCTTTGGGATCGCCGGTGGTTCCCGATGTATGAATAATCTGCGCCGGACGGCTTAATTTCATGGGTTTCACCTGATCGGGAGGGGAACCGCTTTCACCCGCCAGTATTTCATTGAGCGAAGGATATGAAGAATCAAACGGCACATGATGATGATTCTTGTACGTTACGCCGATAACCCGAACATCCCTGATGTCTTTCTCTATCTCTTTGATGCTGTCGATGAATTCGTCGGAAACAATCATTCCTCCGGCTCCCGTGTTATTCATCTGAAAAGAAAGCTTCGCTCCCCTCGAGCGGGGATCGATGGGCACCATGATCGCGCCCAGAGAAAGCGCCGCCGCGAGACAATAGAGGAATTCCGGATGATTTCTCATCAGGACGGCAAAGGTGTCGCCCTCCCCTATTCCGGCCCGAACCAGCGCACGGGATATCCGGTTGGTGTTTTCAAAAATACCGGCATAGGTTATTTTCTCGTCGCTGCCGTCATCATTCACAAAAATCAGAGCGACCTTGTCCGGATCCTTTACGTTCAGCCACAAAGATTTAAATAAAGGAAAATTTTTCAATCCGTTAGACATATGCATACCCTCTTATTCAGCACCGTTTAAAAATCGGCCTGAAGAATTGTAATCACCATGGCGGCTTCTTCCACGCCGATATTTCCGCCGCCGTTTTCCGCAAGCGCGATACGGGCGCCTTCCACCTGACGCTTTCCCGCTTCACCGCGCAACTGCCAGACAAGTTCGGCAATCTGGCCTGCTCCGGTCGCCCCCACCGGATGTCCCTTGGATTCGAGGCCGCCGGAAGGATTGATGGGAATTTTGCCGCCGATGGTCGTATGCCCCTGTTCGGCGAAAATTCCTCCTTCGCCCATCTTGCAGAATCCCATATCTTCGGAAGCGCGGAGTTCGCCGAACGCTGTCGCATCGTGAACTTCCGCGACATCGATGTCTTCAGGCCCGACGCCCGCCGTTTCATAAGCAACCTTTGACAGGCGCTCACCGATATCCGGGGCGAAGAAATCCCTGTCCACTCCGCCGCCCAGTACCGTGGCCAGAATCTTAATCGGCTTTTTCGCGCCGATTTTCTTCACATAATCTCCGGAACAGATAATCAAAGCCGCCGCGCCGTCGCCAACCGGAGAGCACATAGGACGGGTCAATGGATAAGCAACCGTGGGCGCGGCGAGAACTTCGTCAACGGTGAAACTGGTGTTGTACTGCGCGTAGGGATTGTTTACGCTGTGGGCGTGATTCTTGGCGCTGATGGCCGCGAGCTGGCGCTGCGTGATGCCATAGTGCTCCATGTGAATCCGCGCCGCCGTGGCGTATATTTCCATAAAGGCGCTTCCTTCGACCTTTTCCTTCTTCTTCCCGTCTCCCGCCGCCGTGTTTTTTTCCGCTTCCTTTCGTCTGCGTTCGGCATCCTCTTTCATCGCTTTGACAAACATTTCCACGACCTCGACGTCAGCCGATGATGAATACAGCTTCAACCGTTTTTCCCGGTCGTCCATGTACATTTTCTCCATGCCCAGCACGAGTCCGACATCATGCAAACCCAGA
>CAYMWM010000018.1:38487-42687 GCA_964394185.1 uncultured Smithella sp. | reverse complement strand
TGATCTGCAGTGGACGGATAAAATCAAATACGGAGACGTCCACCACCGCAGCGAAGTGGAGTTTTCCACTTATAATTTTGAAGTGGCCGACATTCCGATGCTCAGAAAACTTTTCGACACGTACGAAGAGGAAGCCATGCGCATCGCCGAAAAAAATCTGCCCCTGCCCGCTTACGATTACTGCCTGAAATGCTCGCATACCTTCAATCTGCTCAACGCCCGCGGCGCCATCAGCGTAGCCGAGCGCACAAGCTATATCGGACGGGTAAGGAATCTGGCGCGCGTCAGCGCGGAATTATATTTGAAACAACGAGAAGAGCTGGGTTACCCCCTCTTGAAGAAGTAATAAATATCTGGAGAAAAAATGAGCAACGAACTACTTTTTGAAATCGGTACCGAAGAAATTCCAGCGGGATTCCTGTCCAAAGCTGTTGTCGATATGGAAGAAATCATCCGCAAATCCCTGACAGAAAAAAGAATCGCCTTTGAAGGCATCAAGTGTCTGGCCACGCCGCGCCGTCTGGTTCTCTATATTGCTGAACTTGCCCCCAGGCAGGAAGATCAGACCATTGAAAAAATAGGGCCGGCAAAAAAAGCTGCATTCGATGAAAACGGACAGCCGACAAAAGCTGCCATAGGATTCGCTAAAGGACAGGGACTGGAAGTTTCTCAACTCGAAACCATTACAACAGAGAAGGGCGAATATTTAGGCGCACGCAAGACCAACGCTGGACAGCCGACCCAAGATCTTCTTCCTGATATCCTGAAAGATTTTATGCTGGCGATACCTTTCCGCAAATCTATGCGGTGGGCAGATTACGGACTGCGTTTCGCCCGGCCGGTGCACTGGATTCTGGCGCTCTATGGCGGTAATGTTGTTCCATTAAAGATTGAAAACATTGAAAGCGGCAACACGTCCTGTGGACATCGTTTTATGAGCCCCGCGCCATTTGCCGTTACTGATTTTGAAGATTATTTGAAAAAAGCCGGAGAAAATTTTGTCATTGCCGATCAGGCTCAAAGGAAAGAATTCATTCTGCAAGAAGCGCAGAAGGCGGCGGCAGAAGTAGGAGGGAAACTTTTCTTCACGGATGACCTGCTGGAAACGGTCAGCTTTATCGTGGAATATCCGGTGATTGTGCGTGGCACATTTGAAGAGGATTTTTTGAGAATTCCCAAAGAAGTTCTCACGACGACGATGATCTCGCATCAGAAATACTTCCCGGTCGTCAATGATGACGGAAAGCTCCTGCCATATTTCATTGCCGTCAGCAACACGAAGCCCCGCGATATATCGGTCGTGGCAAAGGGCAATGAAAGGGTGCTGCGGGCAAGACTTGCCGATGCATCTTTCTTTTTCGAAGAAGACAAAAAAGTGCCTCTGGAGAATCGGGTGGAATCACTTAAAAAAGTTGTCTTCCATACGTTTTTAGGGACATCTCACAAAAAAGTACTTCGTTTCCGGAAGCTTGCGGTAAAAATTGCTTCAAAAGTAAAACCTTCCGTCAAGAAAAATGTTGACCGGGCTGCGCTTCTGGCCAAGGCTGACCTGGAATCGCTGATGGTTGGAGAATTTTCAGAACTTCAGGGAGTCATGGGGCGGGAATACGCTCTTCTAGCCGGCGAAAAACCGGAAATTGCCAACGCCATCTATGAACACTATCTGCCCATCGTCGCCGGTGGCGACCTGCCGCTATCCGATGAAGGAGCAATCGTCGGAATCGCCGATAAAATTGACACCATTGCCGGTTTCTTCGGCGTAGGTCTACCCCCGACGGGCACAGCCGACCCCTACGCCATGCGTCGTCAGGCGCTGGGTATCATTAATATCATTTTGTCGCGCAATTATTCACTGGGACTTCATTTCCTGATTGATGAAAGCCTTCTCCAACTTAAGGATGTGTTGAAAAAACCTTCTGAGGCAGTGAAAAAGGATATTCTGGAATTTTTCAAAGGACGGCTGCAAAATCAATTGATTTCACAGGGATACGCTTATGATACGGTGGATGCCGTTTTGTCCACTGATATTGATGAACTTGTCGAAGTTATTGAAAAAATAAAGGCTTTGCAGGATTTCCGCCAGAATCCGGATTTTGAACCGGTTTCCATCACCTTTAAACGCGTAGACAATATTTTAAAGGATTTCCATGATGGCCAGTTTGATGTTAATCTGCTCGTTAATGACGCGGAAATAAATCTGTTTTCCTATTTTGACAATATCAAGCCCCGCGTGGAAAAAGGCATCGCGGAAAAGGATTATGGAACGGCGCTGAACAAACTGGCTGCCCTGCGTCCCCATGTGGATAGCTTTTTTGATAATGTAATGGTAATGGACAAGGACGAGAAAGTGCGTTTTAACCGCCTTTCGCTTCTTGCGGAAATTTCAGCGCTTTTCCATAAAATTGCCGATTTTTCCAGAATTGTAACGGCGGGTTGATTTTAATCCAGACTGGTTGAATTGCCGTTTAGATACATTGACATTCACACAAATCCTTGCTAATATAACTTATACATATAGGTTTGAGGAACAAATTACTCCATGGCCATACCTTTAAATACACCTGCTGCGAACGATAATGCCCGGGTTCGCAAGGAACTTCTGGACATAACCAACCGCATCCACGCGGCGCAAAACATCAAACAGATTCTCGTAGATTTAAAAGGCGGGATTCTGACCATTTTTAACGCTAATTCCCTGACGATTTACGTTGTGGATAAATTACGTAATGAAATTTATTCCATGTTCCTCGCAGGAACACAGCTGAAGGAAATCCGGCTTCCGATAAACAATAAAAGCATCGCCGGATATGTTGCCAACACCGGAGCAGTCATTAATATCGAAAATGCTTACAACCTGAAAGAGCTTAAAAGTATTGAAGCCGAACTGACTTTTGATGACAGCTGGGACAAAAAAACAGGTTTTAAAACCAGACAAGTTCTCGCAGCACCCATCTACAACAATAACCAGCTTATGGGTGTCATCCAGATTATCAACAAAAAAGTCGGCGAAGGAAAATTTTCAGAAGAGGAAATTGGACTGGCACTTGAAATTGCCGAAGTTCTCGGAGTTGCTTTCTACAATCAGCAGCGTTTCGTGCGTCACAGAAAAACCCGCTTTGATTATCTGTTAAGTCACGACTTGATTAAGGAAGAAGAACTGGAAAGCGCATGGAAAGAATCGCGTGAGAAAAAGGAATCCATGGAAAATTTTCTCATGCAAAAATACAAAATATCCAAAGACGATATCGGCCGTGCCTTCGAGGAGTTCTATAATTGCCGTTTCATCAAATATAACGATAAATTACCGATTCCCGGCCATCTGATTAAAGATTTGAAAAAGAACTTTCTGCGCCGCGAACTCTGGGTTCCACTGGAAATGATCGGGGATAGAATCCATGTCATTATAGACGATCCCAATAACATCATAAAAAAAGATACCATAGAAAGTCTTCTGAAAACAAAAAAGATAAAGTATGACGTTGCTTTAGAAGAAGACATCATCAAATATATCAATCTTTTCTATAACACTCCGGATCAGGAACATTCCTTTACGGAATTACTGGGACAAATGGAGAAAGATGATGGTACTGCTCCACTCGATGATGAAGAGATGGGAGATGGAGTCACCGAATCGGACAGTGTCATCATGCAGCTTGTTAATAAAATCGTTAACGACGCATATAATCGCCGCGCTTCGGATATTCATGTTGAACCCAATGTCGGCAAAAAGAATGTCGAAATCAGGTTCCGCGTTGATGGAGACTGCTCTCTTTATCAAACCGTTCCTTTCAGTTACCGTGCCGCTATCATTTCGCGCATCAAAATCATGTCCAATCTGGATATAACAATAAAAAGACTGCCTCAGGATGGAAAGATTAAATTCAGGCGCAACACAGGTGAGGAAATTGAATTGCGTGTTGCCACAATTCCCACGCAAGGTGGTGTGGAAGATGTTGTAATGCGTATTCTGGCAAAAGGAGAAACCATGCCTATTGAAGACATGGCCCTGCTTCCGCGTAATTACCAGGAACTGGTCAATGTTATTTCCAAGCCTTACGGCATGATTTTATGCGTTGGTCCAACAGGTTCCGGTAAAACAACTACATTGCATGCGGCTTTGCACCACATTAACCGGCCGGATAAAAAAATATGGACGGCGGAAGATCCTGTCGAAATTACTCAGTACGGTTTGCGTCAGGT
>CAYMWM010000018.1:29171-38456 GCA_964394185.1 uncultured Smithella sp. | reverse complement strand
GAAATGCGCGATTTTGAAACAGCAAAAACAGGTGTCGAAGCATCTCTTACCGGTCACCTTGTATTCAGTACTCTGCATACCAATAGCGCTCCGGAAACTATTGTCCGTCTGCTGGATATGGGTATTGACCCGCTCAATTTCGCCGATGCCTTGCTGGCTATTCTCGCTCAACGTCTTGTCCGTACTTTATGCAAATCATGCAAGGAAGCATATCATGCCACTAAAGAAGAATACGACGAAATGGCCGCAAGTTATGGCCTTGAAGAATTCCAAAAAGCAAACATTCCTTATACCGACGATTTAAAATTATACAGACCGAAGGGTTGTAGTAATTGCGACGGGACCGGATATAAAGGCAGATTGGGTATTCACGAACTCCTGGTCGGCACGGAAGATATAAAAAGAATGGTTCAAAAGCATGAAACGGTAGAAATGTTACGGATAAAAGCGATGAGTGAAGGCATGACCACTCTTCTACAGGATGGTATTCAAAAGGTCTTTAAAGGTTTTACCGATTTCAAACAGGTGAGACGTGTTTGTATTAAATAATTTCTCGGAATCTCCTTTTCGATAAAAAGCACCTGTCGGGCTTTTAAAAAACGTTCATCTTCGGAGTTTACCCCAGTGAAGGCCGGAGTTGTGATGAAAACCGCTCTGTTCAATGTATGTTCATATACGCCTCACAGATCGGTTTTTGCTCGTCTTGCATCTGAACATTTTTAAACAGCCCATAAACAGGGGGTTCATCGACCCCTCTCTGTCTTATTTTTTTCATTTCATGGCATATCACATTTATTATCTCAGATTGTTCTTTCAACGTCTTTTTTACACATTTTGTTAAACAGTCTTAAATATAATATTCAAAAAAAGAAAAATAGCTCGCCTGATATTCGACTGATTCAAAACATACATATAAAATTAACCAATGATATTTATTATTTATCTATCATACACAATATTTTTCATTCTTTGGCACGGTCTTTTCATTAAATAAGGACAACTTTAAATTAATTACCACAGGGAGGTAACAGATCATGAAAAAAACAATGGCAACCACAATAGTTGCGGTGGCAGTTATTCTTTTAACGGCAACATTCAGCTTTGCTGAATATACAGCGGCAGGAGCGGCCAATTTCCCGTTCTTCCAGCTGGGATGCCTGATTGTCGGCGGATTGATTCTGGTCTCTTTAAAACGTAAATATGAAAAGATGTATGTCGGTGAAGTGGTCGGAATCTTCGCCCTCTACACCATTCTGATGGCATTGTTCACCAATCCGGTTATCGAAACCGTGAAAACTATCGTCAGCTAAGATGTATCAGGGCAAACATTATTAGGGAAGGAGGAATAAACAATGTTAGCAACACCAAAAACACACCATGTTCAATTAAATGACTTTAAACAGGTTATAATGCTTTCCGCGTGGGGATTCACAATGGTCGTTGTTTCTTTCCTGTTCCTTTATATCGGGCATCTACTCGACGGCGTGCTGGGAACTTCCCCAAACTTTATGCTGGGCTTCTTTATCCTGGGTCTTTTCCTCTGCATAATGAGGCTCTATCAGGAAGCCTGTGCGAAAAGAAAGAGTGTTTAACTCCCAGAAACAAACATGATCTGTTAACATAGCAAAAACCCTTCTTAAGATTTCAGATCTTAAGGGGGGTTTTAATATCTTATATACCTGCCTATCAGAAATTAATATACTTTGAACATGTAAAATAAATATAAAACCAAATCATTTTGCTGTATTCTCTCCTTACTTTCATCCACTCTAAAGAAGATAATTCCCAAAAGTCAACCGGAGCCTCTTCGTATTTAGTAGGAACAAAATAGAAATCATCATGAATTCCAAATACCTTTAAGACAATCAGATTAACCCTCCGCATATGATATGGCGAACTGACAAATATTGCCGACTTTAAACCAAAGAAGGACATAACCTTCTGAGCTTCAATGATTTCAATATGTGTATCTTCATAAAAACATGGATAAGATGTAACTTTATTTTTAGCAAACCGGGATGAATTCAAATAATTCAGCAAATATTTTCTCTTATCCTCACTATTTATTCTGAACGCTTTGTGATAAGCGGGAATAATCAAATAATTGCTCATTCCTTTATCGATTAATTCGTAAGCTTCTTTCTGACGCGCTTTAAAATCAGGTCCCAGTAAAATTACTATCGCGTCCACTTCTTTATAATCTGTGGAATATAGTAAAAAACGGGGAGAAATTAAAACAACTCCTGCTGTAATGAACAGAACAAAAGCCAAGATAATCAATCTTTTCCGTTTCTTACCCAAAGAATTGTCCTAAAAATATTTTATAGAAATGTCTGACATGAATGTTTTAAGTTAAATATCACCAAAATATTCTGCCGAGAAAATATAAATCTCGGTTGATGAATCCATCCATGAATCCAGAGGCAATCCGGCCTTATAGCAGGTCTCTTTTAAAAAAGTTTCCCTGTCCCATCCATATTCAATAGCCACCTGAGGCAATAACAATCCGGATCTGAATCCGTCAACCATATATAAACCATGTTTCCCCACTTCAATTTCGTTAATATCCTTAATGCGTTTAAACGGACTTAATACGGATATTTCAAAAGTCAAATTTTTCAGTTCATCCTTGTTTAAAGATGGAAAGCGTGGATCATGAAATGCCGCCGCCACTGCCATTTCCTGGACGGTTTCCCACAAAGGTTTATATGCCTTGATATAACCGATGCACCCGCGCAAGTGACCCTGCTTTTTCAAAGTCACGAATGCTCCTCTTTTCAATTTCAGGGTTTCTGAATCAATTTCTATTTCCGGCACTTCCTTATGGCTAATTTTGGCTTCAATGGCGCTTTTGGCAATATCCAGTAGCGTGTTCTTTTCCTTATCTGTTAATTCCATTTTTTATTCCTCTTTCATAAATAATCAAAAAATAATTGCTTTGATTTATGATCAGCCGCAGAAACAAAACAGCAGGAAAAGGATTTTATCTTATCTGCAAAAAACAGCAGTCGCATAGCCTACGACCGAGTTTTTATCACCTGTAATATCTCCGGAGTTGGCATATTTCAAAAAATGTGCTTTATCCGCTTTCATCAAACGCGCAACCAACATAACAACAGCCATCGGACCGCCACCGCAGGCTTCAATTTCTCCATTTTCCAAACATCGCAAAAGACCTTCAGTGTCATATTTTTTTAAATACTCCAAAGCGATTGAATCCATCTTTTTTGCTTTGTTATAACTATAAAAATGAGACAAATCGGAACTGCCCACGATTAATATTTTTTTATCCTGGGCAGATTCATATATTGCACGTGCAAGTTCCTGACAGGTATTCGCATCCTGATCTCCCATCATCAAAGGCAAAAATGAAAAATCATTCAAAGCTATCTGTAAAAAGGGCATTTGAATCTCCAAAGAATGTTCCTGCAAATGAGTCTGAGGTATATCCGCTATTATAGAACTTGATTTTTTTATTTTATCCGCCAAATCTTCATCAACAGGAACAATTCCCAGAGGTGTTTCATAACCGCCCCTGCTGAATACGGACACGCCGTGAAAAGCAACACGGTGACTGGGTCCGACAACAATAACCGCATCGTACTTATTTCCGCGGATAAGTTTGTATGCATGAGCGGCTACCTGTCCCGAATAAACGTAGCCGGCATGAGGAGAGATTAATCCCACAATTTCTCCTTCCAACTTCAATTCGGGTACAGAGTTGAAGAAATTTTCGATGTCCCTTCTCAGCACCAGAGGATTTCCAGGATACCATGAACCGGCTATGACTGATTTTTTAATCGTATTCATATATTTTCTACTTAAATTGCCAGATTACACCTTGAGGCGTATCCAGAACATCAACGCCTAGCTCGGCTAACTGGACTCTATAGGAATCTGCCTCCTTCCAGTTACGAGCCACTCTGGCAGCATTTCTCTTATCGATCAAATCCTTAATTTTCTCGTGAGAAACTTTCATCTCAAAATCCATAATACCCAGCACTTCATTAACATTCTTCAGTGCTTCAAGAATTTTTAGAGCACTTTCTTTATTGATCATACCATTAGCCAATGGAGCATTTATTTTACCGATAAAGTTAAATAACGCAACTAAAGATCCGGCGATGTTTAAGTCATCATCCAATGCGGCTGTGAAATCGTGCTTTAGGTCGTAGATTAACTGATCGGTATCCGTAAAAGTACCTTTTGTATTATTATCCACAGCGTTGAGTAGGTTAATAAAAGTATTTATTTTTTTTACTGTATTCCCTGCCGTCTGCAGTGCACCATCCGAATAATTGAAAGGTTTACGATAATGTACTCCCAGCAGTAAAAAACGAATAGCCATCCCACTATAACCGTTTTGCCGCAACTGAGAAAGGGACAACGTATTATTCAAAGAACGGGACATCTTCCTTCCGTCAACCATGACCAGTTCGACATTCATCCAATAATTCGGTCCCTTATGGCCGGAAAAAGCTTTATGGATGGCTAAAACATTTTCACAATGAGGGAATGTTTCGTCTGCACCACTCACATGAATGTCATAAGTTGCGCCAAGATATTTCTGGGAAATGGCAGCGCACTCCAGATGCCAGCCCGGTCTGACATTACCCCATATTGTCTTATAATAAATACCCCTTTTCAATTCCGCCAAGCTTGATCTTTTCAACAAAGCAAAATCAGCTGGGCTGTCTTTTTCATAATCATCAAGATCGATGGATTTACCCTGTCGGGTCTTTCCCAAATTTATGTTGGAAAGAACACCATATTCCGTTAATTTGGCAATATTATAATAAACTGAATGCAGTTTTTCATACGCATAATCTTTATCCACGAGTTTTTTGACAATTTTTAACATCGCATCAACATTATCAGAAGATTTAACATAGATGTTATCCTGACGAATATTCAGGAACTGCACATCTTCCATAAAATATTGCAGATATTTCTTTGAATAATCAGCAAGTGCCATTGACTCCTTCTCAGACCCTTTTATGGATTTATCTCCGAAATCAACAATATCAAGAACATGTTTTATCTTGTATCCTTTATAAACCAAATAACGGCTGATTAAATCGGAAATCACCAGACGCCGGTAATTTCCCAGATGAGGCGTATCATGGATCGTTGGCCCGCATGTACGCATACTGATTTCATCGGATTTGAGCGGATTGAAAAGTGTTTTCTGACGGTTAAAAGCGTTGTAAAGATTAAACGTGGAAATTTCTTTTTTAAAAGCGAATAAATCTGTGCTTAAATACCGCTCTCCGCTATCCGGGAAAATAACAACGATCAGACCTTCTTCCATTTTCAGGGCCTGCTGGGCGGCAACAAACATGGCTGCACCGGAACTCATCCCCACAAAGATACCTTCTTCACGGGCTATTCTTCTCGCCATTTCAAAGGCGTCTTCATCCTGAATATTTATCTTTTCATCCAGCATGCTTTTATTAAATATCCCCGGACGATAGGACTCCCGCATATTCTTTAAGCCCTGTATCTTATGCTGAAGATAGGGTTCGACACCGATAATTTTAATCTGCGGATTCAACTCCTTGAGTCTTTTGGAAATTCCCATAGCCGTACCGCTGGTGCCAAGGCTGGATACAACCATTGTTACCTTACCATCGGTTTGTTCCCATATTTCCTGCGCAGTGCCGTAATAATGAGCTGATACATTATCTTCATTATTAAATTGATCGGTACCAAAATACTTATCCGGATCTTCACGCAGCATTTTGTAGGCTAATTCTATAGCGCCATCGGTACCCTGGTTGGCCTGGGTAAAATACAATTCAGCCCCCATCGCACGTAAAATTTTTTTTCGTTCGTCGCTGGCTGCTTCCGACAATATCAGGCGTAGTTTGTAACCTTTCACTGCAGCAATAAGCGCCAATCCTATTCCCGTATTGCCGCTCGTCGCTTCCAAAATTATTTTGTCACGTGTTAATGTTCCTCTCTTTTCCGCGTTCTCAATCATATATAATGCGGTACGATCCTTGATGGAACCGCCAGGATTAGCGCTTTCAATCTTGGCAAATATCTTTACTTTTATGTTGGGATTTAATTTACTGATTTCCACCAGTGGCGTATTGCCAATCCCTTGTAAGATATTTTTATAAAATCGACTCATGAATTAAAACCTTAAAAAAAAACCCTTATGGGGTCAGTAGACATCAGTGTACATCCAAGAACACGGGCATGATATTTCTAACTATCCATTTTTATTACAGGAATTTTAATATATTGAATACCTTCCTCTTTCATGTTTTTTTCCTCTTCAGGTGTGCTTGTTCCTTTAATATTTCGTTTTTCTTCATCACCACAGTGCATCTTTAATGCAATCTCGGCAAATTTATCACCAACATCCTCAAAATTCTTGTCAATATACTGTTGCAGCTTTTTCAGAACTGTAGCGGGAGAAAGTTCTTTGTTATGAGACTTTTTATCATCCTTCTTATCTTTCCCCATGATTGTAATCGAGGAAGGGATTATTTCTATATTCGTATTACTACAAACCGGACATGCAACCAGCTTTTGTGAATTTTGCGCAATCCAGCTTTCCCGATCTTTAAACCAGCCCTCAAATATATGTCCGTTTTCGCATCTCAAATCGTAAATAATCACAGGCAAATCACCTTTTTTTATAAATAATTTGCTTTTTTATAACATGCTCTTCAATAAAACTCAATTATATATAAATAAAGGTAAAATAAAATATTTATAATAAACCGTCGTTTTATTATGCTATTTAAGGATTATAATAATTTGAATAAAAATGTGTGGACAATTTAAAATAAATTTTATATTGTCCGCTCCGTGTCGGGATGTGGCCCAGCTTGGTAGGGCACTGCGTTCGGGACGCAGGAGTCGCGCGTTCAAATCGCGCCATCCCGACCATATTATATCTTATATGTATTTTGGCTACATTCTCCGCATCAAGTAACAACGGATGCCAGTTTGAAGACCGGCAGATACATCGCGATAATCATGCCGCCGACAACGCCGCCTAGAAAAACCATCATGATCGGTTCCAATAATGCAGTCATTGAATCCACGGCAACATCAACTTCATCATCATAAAAATTTGCAATCTTGGACAACATCGAATCCAGTGCGCCTGTGGCCTCACCAACTGCAATCATTTGCACAACCATGGGAGGGAAAATACCTGTTTCAGACAAAGGTTCAGCAATAGAACGTCCTTCACTGATGGCCTGCCGTGTATTCATAAGAGCTTTCTCGATAACGACGTTACCGGAAGTTTTACTCACAATCATCAAACCTTCCAGAATGGGCACGCCGGAACTCATCATGGTTGATAATGTGCGCGAAAATTTGGCGACAGCCACTTTCTTCAAAAGTTCACCGAAAACAGGGGATTTCAGCAGCAGAGAATCAATCATCCATCGCCCTTTCTCCGTTTTGTAGAATCTGCTGAAAGCCACAAAAATAATAACCACAACGACGATCATAAATAAAAAGTATTTCTGCATGAACTCACTGGCGTTAATCAATGCCTGAGTCAACGCAGGCAATTGTCCACCCATGCCTTCAAACATTTGCTTGAATACGGGAATAACCTTAAGCAGCAGTAACGCGACAACGGCCACCGAGATAACCATAACGGCCGCAGGATAAGTCATCGCGCCTTTGACACGGGCTTTTAATTTCATCGCTTTTTCCATATAATTGGATAGACGTTCCAGAATAACATCAAGGATACCGCCTGCTTCACCGGCAGCAATCAGGTTTACAAAAAGCTCATCAAATATTTGAGGGTATTTTTTAAGGGCATTGGTTAAACTGGTGCCGCCTTCAATATCTTCTTTTACCGATTTAATAATTTTTGAGAAAGCTTTATTGGCTTCTTGTTGGGCTAAAAGATCCAGGCACTGAATCAAAGGAAGACCGGCATTGATCATTGTCGAGAAAATGCGGCAAAAAACAACTACATTTTTCTCTTTAATTTTACCCTGCATAAAAGCGGGCATATATTCCATTAAGTCTTTTGGTTTTTTTTTGACTTCAACGGATTTGAATCCCTGACGCCGTAAAATACTGCGAACAGTGATTTCGTCAACAGCTTCCATCTCCCCTTTTTTTACTTCATCTTTTTTAGTTAAGCCTTCCCATAAAAAAACCGGCATATTGAATCCTTTCCATGCATAAATGAATTAATATTAATATATTGTAAACCAGCCTGCAAATAAATTCAACAAGTTAAAAATCAAGTATAAATATTTAATTAGAAGGATTTTTTATAAATATCATAGGAAATAGATAAAAAAATATTTAATTATAGTTAATTAATACTACTTTACCTGTTTTTAATCAAATATGATTTTCACGCTGACGAATAATTTCATACAGCATCATTCCTGCGGCAACGGACACATTCAATGAATCAAAGTTCCCCGCCATTGGAATAGTTATTAGAAAATCACATTTCTTCTTCACCAGCTGTCTGAGGCCCTTTTCCTCTCCACCCAGAACGAGAACAACAGAACAAATAAAATCTGTATCTTTTAAATGACTTCCCTCATGGGCATCCGCGCCAAAAACCCAAAATCCTTTTTCTTTGAGATAATCCAGTGATTGTGCAAGATTAACCACTTTTGACACAGGTATTTGTCCAACACTTCCGGCTGACGCCTTGATTACAGCGGCCGTAACTTGAGCCGCCCTGTCTTCCGGAATGACTACTCCGTTTGCGCCCATGCAATGAGCGGTACGAATGATAGATCCTAAATTTTGGGGATCCATGATGCTGTCAAGAACCACGATAAGATCGAAGTTAAAATGCTGATTGCGGTTTTTTATCACTTCATCCAAATCCGCATAAACAAAGGATTTATAGAAAGCAACAATACCCTGATGATCAGGAGTCCCCGCCAGTTTATCCAGGCTTTTGCGCTCAGAAAACTCCAGGGGAATTTTTCCTGTGCGGGCCATTTCAATTATTTCTCTGATGGAAGATCCGTTGCGTCCGGAAGCAATAACAATTTTTCCCCAGCCGTCTTTGTTTTGACGGAGTAAATCCCTGATGGAATTTATACCGTATATTACCTCCATATCTTTTCCAGCTTCATTAGTGAATTATCTTGCTGCCAGTCCTTCGGCAATTTCCTGAACAATTTGCCGACAGGCCAAAAGGGGATCATTAGCGGCTCGAATCGGCCTGCCAACAACTATATAATCGGCGCCTGCTTTGATGGCATCGTAAGCACTGAGCGTTCTTTTCTGATCATCTTTTTTAGTTTCATTGGCACCGCGTATGCC
>CAYMWM010000018.1:0-29161 GCA_964394185.1 uncultured Smithella sp. | reverse complement strand
GTGTCACAATAATAAAATCATTCCCTAAATTTTTCCTCAACATGGAAATGTCCTGCGGTGAAGCGACAACTCCCGACGCACCCGCTTTCTTTGCCAACCCGGCCAGATGAAAAACAAGTTCACCGGTGTTTTGTCGAAAACCTATTGCTTTCAGATCATCATTATTTAAACTGGTCAGCACCGTCACCGCAAGGACAATGGGTTTGGGGCGGCCAAGCTTTTCTGCGCAACCAGACGCAGCGTCAACCGCCCCCATAATCATTTGAGAACCGCCGGAAGCATGAACATTAAACATATTAACGCCTAGATTGACCGCAGATTCTGCTGCACCGGCAACGGTATTGGGAATGTCGTGAAATTTAAGATCCAAGAATACCTTTTGTGATCTTTCCCTGATGCTCTGAACAATTTTCGGTCCGACGGCGGTAAACAACTCCTTGCCAACTTTGAACATGCCGACATGGCCGGAAAGAAGTTCTATCCACGACAGAGCGTCCTCATAACTTTTTGCATCAAGAGCGAAAATTAATTTATCACTCGCCGGGTTACTCGATATATTCTTCATCGCCGATAAACTCTGTGCTGTCCGGAATAGGTTTGAAATCTTCTTTCGTTCCATTTAAATACTCGGGATTGGCGTACACAACCTTGCCCGCAGCAATCTCACGCAGGGCCTGTACAATTTCCCTGTTTTTACTCTGCACCAGCGGCGCCGATCCCTTCAGCAATTGATGCGCGCGCTTGGATGCCAGCGACACAAGCCCGAATCTTGTTTGGGCAACCCGCAAAGAATCTTCTATTGTAATTCTAGCCATTGATTTACTATCTCCTTAAATATTTTTATTTTTATTAAATTCTTTAATCTCGTCTCGCAGTCTGCTTCTTTTACATTTTTCGGCAACGTAAATCGAAATTAATTGATTAATTGCCTTTTTCAAATCCTGGTTGAAAATAACATAATCATACCAGGAAAGCTCTATTAATTCACTCTCAGCATGAGCAAATCTTTTTTGAATAGCATCCTGCGTTTCATGACCTCGTTTTTTCAGTCTTTTCAACAATTCCGACCGTGATGGAGGCAGAACAAAAACATATATCCCGCCTTTAAATTTCTGTTTTATCTTTTTTGCTCCCCGCGGTTCAACATCAAGTAATAAATCTGTGTCATTCTGAATAGACTCTTCAATGAGTTCTCTTGAAGAACCATAGAAATGACCATAATTTTCCACCCATTCAATAAACCGGCCCTGTTTAATCCGCTTACGGAATTCATTACGGGAAACGAAATAATAATCTTTCCCGTTGACCTCATTGGGACGCGGAGACCTCGATGTATAGGAAACTGAAAACTCTATTTTGGGATAAGCCTTCATAAGCCCCTGACAAATACTGCTCTTGCCAGCGCCGGACGGAGCCGAAACAATTATAAACAAACCCTTGGACATATTTTAATCACTCTATATTTTGCGCCTGTTCGCGTAATTTTCCCAATTCACTTTTTACTTCGATGACGTGACGGGTTATGGCAACATCGCCCACTTTCGAACCGATTGTATTAATTTCACGGTTCATTTCCTGTAGCAGGAAATCAATCTTTCTGCCTTCAGTTCCCTCGCTTTGTAACAGTGCTTCAAACTGACTAATGTGGCTGTTCATTCTCACGATCTCTTCAGTAATATCGGTTCTGTCCGCCATAATGGCTACTTCCTGCGCCAGACGGGTATCGTCGAGTGTATACCCTTCCGTTAATTCCTTAACTTTTTCCGACAAACGTTTTTGATATTCAGCAACAACCAGCGGTGCCCGCGATTTGATGCTTTTCAGAATTTCCGCGATTTCCCGGAGTCTCATCTGCATATCCTGAAACATGACCAGACCTTCTTCCTGCCGCATGCCAGCCAGAATACTGAGCGCTTCCAGAAAGGTTTTTTCCACCTGATTCAGAAAATCAGCATCAATCTGAGCTTCCGCGGGTGGAGTAAAGATATCGCGAAAACCGGCCAGGGTCTGTATTGTTACGGAAGACTGCAGATTGAATTCCTCATTGAGACGGTTCAGAACATTGATATAATCGCGGGCAACTTCCATATTCAGATTCACTTTGGAAACGTCAGCGTTATCGCCTTCCAATTTTATAAATACTTCAATGCGCCCCCTCTTGAATTTATCACTAATTTTCTTCTTATATTCAAGCTCCAGAGGAAAAAGCGCTGAAGGTGTCCGCAAAACTATTTCCAGGAAACGGTGATTGACGGATTTGGCCTCCACAATAATGTTTTTATTCTGGCAAACGGTTTCCGCCCGCCCATAACCGGTCATGCTTTTTATCATGTAAATACCTGCTTCCTTATTAATAATTTTCTACTGCCGTGATATTTTCAACTGCAACAAATATTTTTCTCTTATTCTGCCCAGCATCAGAAGCTGCCTTTCATCCGCGTAGTCCGGATAGGTCCAGGGCAAAGAACAGAATTTTTTCCCCTGATAAATCAGAGTCAAATCGGCATAAATGCCATCCCGCAAATAGGGACGATGCGTGTAACTCTTGCCGGTAGCCAAAATCAAATGAGCTTTGGATAAGTAGCCGGGATCAATATTAATTTGCCGATGCGTTTCTTTCGCCAATTTTTCTTCGATTTCGTTAGTCGCCAGTTTAATGTCGGGCAATTCATCAGGGCTGATTAAATTATCCATGGTCACAAAACGCCTGACAAGATTTTCACCCATTTCAGCGCTGTAATAATCCGTATAATCAAATGGAATCAACACACTGATGAAATCCGGTTGTCCATATGCGTCTGACAGTACCTCGATTGTATCGTTTATTAAAACGGTTTCTTTCGCAAAAAGGCTGAAGATTAATTTCACCTTCTCAGCCGTATTCGGTTTACTCATAGCGCTTCAATCAGTTCTTTTTGTGAAACGATAGCCGTGCCGACTTTCCCAACCACAATACCGGCTGACAGATTTGCTAAAGATGTTGCCTCTTTCATATTTGCCCTGGAGGCCAGACAAAGGGCAAGTATGCCGATGACTGTATCACCGGCGCCGGTCACATCATAAACTTCCTTGGCCTGCGTTGGAAAATACGTATGAACGATTTTCCGGCCATTTTCAAAGAGGCTCATGCCTTCTTCTCCCCTCGTAACCAGCATCGCCGGAAAGGCGTATTTTTTTAATACCGTCTCACTCAATTTCTGAATATCATTGGTACCTGTTATTTCCATACCGGCGGCACGCTGCACTTCATGATGATTAGGGGTAATAATATGTGCTCCCTTATAAAGGGAAAAATTGTTTTGTTTAGGATCGAGACATATAAAAATTCCTGAATCATTTATTATTTCTTTTATTCCTCCGATCAATTCTTTAGAAACCACTCCCTTATTGTAATCGGAGATAACGATTGCTCCTATTTTTTTGCGCAGTGACTTTACATAATCCAGAATTTTATCAATGCTGGATTGAGGAATCGGTTTCCGATTTTCCTTGTCAAAACGCACCACTTGCTGACCGTGTGCCACAATTCTGGTTTTTAGAGTAGTGGGCCGGCCTTTTTCCACCACGATGCCATCAGCTTCTATCGTTTTTTCGCGCAGTTCAGAAAGCATTTGTTTTCCGATATTGTCAGAACCGATAACCCCGGCAATATATGCTTTACCGCCCATCGCATAAATATTATTGAGCACGTTGGCACAACCGCCAAGCAGGATGCTGTCTTTTTGAACATCAACAACCGGCACAGGAGCTTCCGGTGAAATTCGGGATA
Organism: uncultured Smithella sp.; assembly: GCA_964394185.1. Taxonomy (GTDB): domain Bacteria; phylum Desulfobacterota; class Syntrophia; order Syntrophales; family Smithellaceae; genus Smithella. The sequence continues at coordinate 25,392 of CAYMWM010000018.1, read as the reverse complement.
CATTACCCCAGATAAAATGATCAACCATCACATCTCCGACCACCAGAACACCGGAGCGGGAGAAATTGGAAATTATTTCCAATGCTCTTTTTTTTGTTAAAAATCTATGCACTTATAAAGATAACTCCTGAAAGAATTATGGATTGCTTACGCTGGATAATTTCCATTTATAACCAAAAAATTAAAAAAAGCGCTTAACGCGCCCCCCTCTGTACAAAAGTTGGTGAATACTATTACTAAGACCGTAATTTGTCAAACATTTTCTAAAAAGACATTATCCTGTTTTACGATTTTCTTGACAGATTGTTCATATCTTTTCTATATTGATTCGGGAAAATGATATAAATTTATAACTATCAATATTTATTAAATATTATTAAATGGTTAAGCATGTTAAGCATCGAACAATTACGTTATGGAACCGACAATTTTGCCTATTTAATCCATGGAAAAGAGCAGGCCATTGCCATTGACGGCGGTGCATGGCAAGAAATACTTGCATTTTTAAGGAAGAAAAATCTCATTCTTAACATAGTCACCAACACACATTCGCATTTTGACCACACCTCCGGCAACGAAAATCTGCTGAAAGCCACCGGTGCGAAATTCCTCAGTTCCTCAGTTCTTCCCGACAATCACGAAATCATCCTGGAGGGAGAAAAAATAGCGGTCTATCGAACTCCCGGACACACAAATGATTCCGTTTGCTTCCATACGGGTAATTTTTTAGTCTCGGGTGACACTTTATTCAACGCAACCATAGGCAATTGTTTTCCCGGAAACCTGAAAAATTTTTATTTATCCATTAAACGTCTGATGAGTCTGCCTGACGAAACCATAATTTACGCCGGTCATGATTATATTGCCGCATCACTCACCTTCGCCCGCCATCTGGAGAAAGACAATAAATATATCGATGCTTTCCATAATACTTACAGGTCCCGTGGCACCTTATATTCCACGATAGCCGACGAGCATAAAATAAATCCTTACATGCGATTCAATGAGGATTCGATTATCGGCATTCTTAGAAAAAACAACCTGCCGCATTCTACGGAATGGGAACGATGGAATTCTCTGATGTCCATCGAATAGATTTTCCATCCGCACCTACTTATTAATTGACACAGAAAGACAATTCCTTTATGATGCGTCACTGTATTTTTTACTGTCTGGGAACATCTTGTAAAATTAGCGCATAGCGAATGGAAGTCAGGATGAAGGAAACTAAAACAGTTAAACAAAACCCCCTGGATAAAAAAAACACCTCTTCCCCAAAATTATCAATCGCCGGAACAAAAAAACCATCGAATAAAATTTGCACTCCTGAGAGAATAGAAATTAAGAAGATTAATGCTTTCGAGCAGGAGAATCTTTTGCAAAAATCCAACATTCTTTTCAAGCTCAATCCTTCATCCATCGTTCTGATGACACTTCCTGACAGAAAACTTATCGATATCAATGAAACCGCGCTTAAAACATTCGGTTTTTCACGGGAAGAAGTCATAGGAAAAACAAGCGATGAGCTGAATATCTTCATGCAGCAGGACAGGAGGCGCAATGCTCTGGAACAGCTGTTGATGAACGGCTATATTGAAAATTACGAAATGAAATTCAGGAGTAAAGACGGAAAAACAATTATAGGTCTTTTCTCTGCGGAAGGCATCAAGCATCAGGATAAAGGATATTTGCTTGCCATTCTGACGGATATCACCAACCAAAAACTTGCCCAAAAAGCCCAACGCAAAAACGAAGAAAAATACAGGACCATTCTTGAAACAACCGAAGAAGGTTACTACGAAATAGACCTGGCCGGCAATTTCACATTTTTCAATGAACCCGTATGCAAGCTTCTGGGTTACTCCAGGGAAGAATTAATGGGAATGAACAATCGGAATTACACGGACAGGAAAACAGCAAAAAAAGTTTTTCAGGCCTTTAACAAAGTATACAGGACCGGTGAATCCACAAAAGAATTTGATTGGCAGATCATAAGAAAAGACGGGACAAAAAGATATATTGAACAATCGGCATCGCTGCAAAAGGATTCTTCCGGCAAACCCATCGGATTTCGCGGTATTCTCCATGATATAACCGAGCGTAAGTATACCGAAGAATTGCTCAAAAAAAGTGAAGAAATGTACCGCCTGCTGGCGGATCATGTAAAAGATCTCGTTTGGCTTATGGATTTGAACCTATCCATCACCTACATAAGCCCTTCGGTGGAAAGGATGACCGGATACTCTCTTGGTGAACTGCAAAAGCTAACCCTGGATCAATACCTCTCGTCAGCTTCTTTTAAAGAAGCAATGGATATCTATAGGGAGGAGATACCCCGCGCAAAGGCGGACCCTGCATATTCAATGCACAAGTTGGTAGAGCTGGAATTAATTGATAAAAACAAACGGTCTTTTGGGGTTGAATGTGTATTCAGTTTCATTCGGGATGAAAAGGGATACCCCCTGTCCATACTTGGAGAAGGCCGGGATATAACGGAAAGAAAACAAATGGAGTATTCTCTGAGAAAAAGTGAAGAAAATTTCCGTCATTCCCTGGATGATTCTCCCCTGGGAGTCCGCATCGTATCGGCGGATGGCGAAACGCTATACGCCAATAAAACCGTCCTGGATATATACGGTTATGAGAACATTGATGAGCTTAAAAATACTCCTCTGAATAAACGCTACACGCCGGAGAGTTTCGCTGAATTTAAAGAGCGTCGGGGAAAAAGAGACAGGGGGGAATCAGGCCCGTCCGAATACGAAATCAATATCATAAGAAAAGACGGAGAAATCAGACATATTAACACCCTGCGCAAAGAAATTTTCTGGAACGGGAAGAAACAGTCTCAGGTCATATATCAGGATACAACCGAACGCCGAAAAGCCGAAGCAAGATTAAAAGAAACGCTGGAAACTTTACGCAGATCCATAAAAACAACCATTCAGGTACTGGGCATCGCTTCGGAAGCAAGGGACCCTTACACGGCAGGTCATCAAAAAAGAGTGGCCGACCTTGCCCGTGCTATCGCCACAGAGATGAAGCTTTCCCATGATGTCATCGAAGGAATCCGCATGGCCGGGGCCATTCATGATATCGGCAAGATTTCCATACCTTCGGAAATCCTCTGCAAACCGACCGTACTAACCGAGCTTGAATTTTCACTCGTCAAAGCCCATTGCCAGTACAGTTATGAAATCATCAAAGAAGTGGAATCTCCCTGGCCCCTGGCCGATATTGTTTACCAGCACCACGAACGCATAGACGGTTCCGGATATCCGCAAAGATTAAAGAGTGAAAACATACTTATTGAAGCACGCATATTGGCCGTTGCCGACGTGGTTGAAGCCATGACATCCTATCGCCCGTACAGACCTTCCCTGGGAATAGAAATTGCGCTTGCTGAAATTGAAAATAACGCCGGAGTGCTCTATGATCGTGACGTGGCCAAAGCCTGCATAAAATTATTCAGGGAAAAAGGCTTCAAACTGATATAATTCCGACGCCTCCATGCTCTTATCAGCTTTTCCATTTGCACCACGAAACTTAAAATACATTCTTTAACGCATAATTCATCATTGACTTCACTAATATAATCAAGTAAAAAATTACCGGAAAAGTTCAATAAAGATAACAGAAAAGGGCGTTTATGATTCACTCAGCGTTATTGGTCACATTAGGTGTTGCGCTAACAGCTTTTATGTCCTTCTGGTCTGTTGTTTTTTCAGTTTTTCCCGCCGCCGACAACAAGATTCACAGGGTGGCCAATCTCTGGGCAAAAATATTGCTCAGATTATCCAATACAAAGGTAAAAGTCATTGGCGAAGAAAATCTCATGCGCGGCCAGCCGCAAATTTTCATGTCTAATCACCAGAGTGACTTTGATATTCTGATTTCTCTGGCATATGTGCCTGTTCAATTCCGGTGGATCGCTAAAAAGGAATTGTTTTCGATTCCCGTATTCGGCGCAGCCATGAGAAGCGCCGGTTACATAGAAATTGACCGGAGCAACCGGGAAAAGGCCATGCACAGTATCGATGAAGCCGCATTAAGCATTCGAAGGGGAAAATCCATTATGACTTTTCCGGAAGGCTCAAGAAGCCGCGACGGAGAAATTAAGGCTTTCAAACAGGGCACATTTTATCTCGCCATCAAGTCAGGCGTGCCCATCATACCTGTTTCCATTATCGGCAGCGGCCGCATCATGCCCAAAAGATCATTGAGAATAAAATCCGGCCAGATAAAACTGGTCTTCGGAAAGCCCATAGAAGTTATAGATTACACTATTGAAAGACGGCATGACCTTATCGAAAAAGTCAGAAATGAAATCATCAAAAATTATAATGAATGGCAGGATCCTGATCATTTCATTAAAGATTTGCAAAGTGAGGCTACTTGAATCTTTCCACCGCCATCATATTGGGAATTGTTCAGGGCTTGACCGAACTTTTTCCAGTAAGCAGTTCCGCACATCTGGTTATCCTGCAAAGTTTTCTGCCCGATTTTCACCAGCCGGGTGTAACTTTTGACGCGATACTTCATCTGGGCACCTTGTTTTCCGTCGCTTTTTATTTCAGAGCCGATATCCTTAAGATGATAAGGGCTTTTGCCTCTCAAAAATATCAAGAAGCAGATGCCTCCGGCCATGATGATGCCTTTATTTTAAGAAAGCTGGTTCTTTATTTGCTTATCGGCACTATTCCCGCCGTTATTTTAGGCGTACTCTTTATAGATTTCCTTCACAGCGTTTTCGCTTCCGCCCGCGCGGCGGCTTTCTTTTTAATCATCACCGGATTCCTGCTGTTTTTTTCGGACAGGGTAGAAAATGCCGGACGCGATGAAAAAGATATAAATATGACTGACAGTATTCTTATTGGGCTTGTCCAATCGCTGGCACTTTTACCGGGAATTTCACGCTCCGGCGCTACAATAACAGCAGGCATTTTCCGAAAATTAAACCGCATAACTGCTGCAAAATTTTCATTTCTTCTTTCTCTGCCTGCAGTATGCGGCGCCGTTATTTTCGAAGCACGCTATTTTGAGCAAATCCCTTCCGCAGAAATCTGGTTGTATTTTACCGGAGCAATCTGCTCGGCCATTACCGGATTAATTTCCCTGAAACTGTTTTTTCTCATTATTCGTGAAGCGCGTCTGAAATTCTTTGCTTACTATTGCTGGGCTTTTGGAACTTTTACTTTACTTGTCAAATCTTCTTTTTTCTGAAATAATTAATTTGTTGACAAATTATTTTAAGATACGGCAATAATGTAATATGCAAACTCAACAAACGGACAATAAAAGAATCAGAGAAATCAAAGGAGCAGTTTTTCTAGCGCTTGCTCTTTTTTTACTTTTATGCCTTGTTTCCTACCATCCTCAGGACCCTTCGTTTACCCATTTTGTCGCCGGTGATCAGGCGACCCATAATTTCACCGGCAAGGCGGGATCATACACGGCCGACTCACTGATTCGTCTTCTGGGAGTCGCTTCTTTGCTTTTACCCGTTATTTTCTTTTTCTGCAGTTTCAGTTATTTTTTACGCCCTCAGTTTACCATCAATGTCAGCCGGGCATCGGGCTTATTATTTGTTATTCTATCATTTGGCGGAATCATGTCGCTGTTGATCAGCGGAAGCGTCACCCTTTACGGTGAATCGCTGACGAACGGAACCGGCGGCCTGATTGGCGTTTTCATCGTCCGAATGCTCCGCCTATATTTTAACGTCGCCGGAACCTATATCATTCTGTTTCTGATATTTGTCATCGCACTGACCTTTATGGTTGAATTTTCCATGGTGTCTGTAACGGGGAAAATATCCCAATTTACTGGGGCATTGTTCTCTCTTTGCAAAAGCCGTGTTTCATCTTTTGTCAGTTTCGTCATGAACAGCACTAAAATCGAAAGAAAGACAGAGCCGGAAGAAGAAGTAACAGAGGAACTTCCACCTGTTGTCAAAAAAGCGCTTCCGAAGAAAGTTGAGCAAACCAATTTTAATTTCACTAAACCTGACGCCAACGAAAAGTTCCAAATACCACCCTTTACCCTAATGGAAGATGCTCCGCAGAAGGACGCCCGCGTGAAACGGGATGCTCTGGTAACCAACTCCCGTATTCTGGAAAAGAAATTGTCTGATTTCGGTGTCGAGGGACGCGTGGTGGAAGTCATGCCCGGACCGGTCATTACGATGTACGAACTGGAACCGGCCCCCGGCGTCAAAATCAATAAAATCGTCAATCTCTCCGATGACCTTGCCCTGGCGCTGATGGCGCCGAGTATCCGCATTTTGGCGCCGATTCCCGGAAAATCGGTCATCGGGATTGAAATTCCCAATTTAAAAAGAGAGTCTGTCTTTCTCAAGGAAGTGCTCGACAACGATTCCTTTACGGAATCACCTTTCCGTCTGCCGATTGCATTGGGCGTCAATTTTGTGGGCACGCCTGTAGTTGCCGACTTGACCAAAATGCCTCACCTGCTTATTGCCGGAACCACCGGATCTGGTAAAAGTGTTGCACTCAATGCCATGATTTGCAGCATCCTTTTTAAAGCCCAGCCGGAGGATGTCAAATTCCTGATGGTTGATCCCAAGAGGCTGGAGTTGTCCTCTTACGAAGGTATTCCGCATCTGCTGCATCCCGTCGTCGTTGACGCTAAAAAAGCTTCGCAAGTTCTGCGCTGGACGGTGGAGGAAATGGAAAGACGCTACAGGATACTTAACGACCTGAAGGCAAAAAGCATTGACGCCTATAATGAACTGCTTTTAAAGGGACTCAAGAGCAAAACCGTTCTGGCGCTGCCGAAGCAGGTTGACCCGGATATGGAACCTGAAAAAACAGCCGACACAGCGGAGGCGGCTAATCCTGAGCAGGAAATAAAGCACACCAAGCTTCCCTACATTATCGTCATTATCGACGAGTTGGCCGATTTAATGATGGTCGCGCCGCGGGATGTGGAAGAATCCCTGACGCGTCTGGCACAAATGGCGCGGGCAGCGGGAATCCATCTGATTATAGCCACGCAGAGGCCATCGGTCGATGTTATTACCGGTTTGATTAAAGCAAACTTCCCCACGCGCATATCGTTTCAGGTATCTTCCAAAATCGACTCGCGCACCATTATTGATCAGCAGGGCGCGGAAAAGCTTCTCGGCGCCGGAGACATGCTCTTCATTCCGCCGGGAACGTCCAAGCTTTCCCGCATCCACGGCGCTTATGTTTCCGACAAGGAAATCTCGCGCATTGTTGATTTCATCAAAATGCAGGCACAACCGGCGTATGATTCTTCCATTGAGAAATTCGCGCTGGCGGCCTCGCAGACCCAGCACGAAGGTGATGACGATTTTGATGTAAAATATGACGAAGCCGTGGCGTTGGTCGGAGAATTGGGACAGGCATCCATATCGCTAGTCCAGCGTTACATGAAAATCGGCTACAACCGCGCCGCACGCATCATTGAAAAGATGGAGGCCGAAGGTGTTGTCGGCCCTTCCGACGGCGCCAAACCCAGAAAAGTCCTTATTAGAAAGCTTCCCGGTTGAAAACAATAAAGCAAAACAAAGTTCGTATCATCTCTCTGGGCTGTCCGAAAAATTTAATCGATTCGGAAGTCATGGGAGGCCTGTTAACTCAATCCGGCAGCCAACTGGTGGATACCAACGAATCGGCAGATACGGTTATTGTCAACACCTGCGCTTTCATCAATCCGGCCAAGGAAGAAGCCATCGAAGAAATTCTGACACTGGCCGAAGAAAAAAAGAAAAACAATCCGGGACTTCGGATTGTCGTCGCCGGATGCCTGGCCCAGAGGTACGGCAAGGAACTTTTCAATGAGATACCCGAGGTGGATCTGTTTATCGGCACCGGTGAAGTGGGCAACATCGTCAACCACATCCATAAATTAAATCAGATAAAATATAAACGTAACGCCGTGATCACCAAACCGGATTTTCTGATGAATTACCGGCATGCGCGGATTCTGCCGTCAACCTCGGCAAGCACGTATCTGAAAATTTCCGATGGCTGTTCCAACCACTGCTCCTACTGTGTTATTCCATCCATCCGCGGCGCGGCGCGCAGCCGTAAACCGGATGACATCTTCTGTGAGGCCGAACTACTGGCCACAAGAGGAATAAAGGAAATTATCATCACCGCTCAGGACATCACAAATTACGGCAGGGATTTAAAAGGACGTCCGCGTCTGTCAGCCCTGCTAAGCGGTATGGCAAAAATAAAAAATATAAAATGGATTCGTCTGCTGTATGCGCATCCCGCGCGCGTCACACCGGATCTGTTGGAAACCATTGCCGCAAGCGAAAAAATCTGCTGCTACATTGACCTGCCCATCCAGCACATTGACGATGATATTTTAAAAGCAATGAACCGCAAAGTGACCGGCGCAAAAATCAAGAAGGTTATAGCCCAGGCGCGTCAAATCATTCCCGGCATTGCCCTTCGAACATCGCTTATAGTCGGGTTTCCGGGCGAAACGCCGACTAGATTCAACAGACTGCTCGATTTCGTAAATGAAATAAAGTTTGACCATCTCGGCGTCTTTACCTATTCGCGCGAGGAAGGAACGATTGCCGCGAAATTAAAATCGCATGTATCCGAAAAAGAAAAGGAGCGCCGCCGGGAAACGATCATGGATGAACAGGCGGCCATTTCCGCCGCCATCAACAAAACACTCATCGGTTCGATTCAGGAAGTGCTCATCGAAGGGGAAAGCGACCGCAGCGATTATCCTCATGTGGGCAGATGCCGCAGACAGGCGCCGGAAATAGACGGCGTAACATACATCAAAAAATTCAAAGCCCCGATTGGCAGCATTGTAAAATGTAAAATAACCTCCGCCGATGATTACGACCTGTTCGGAGAAGTTATTCATTAAGGTATTATTCAAGGGTTAGACAAGAGCTCCCCCTTACTACCTGCACTTTGCCCTTTGTAACTTGCTACTTCGCTACCTGCTACTTTTTTTCACTCCGCTTCATGCTGCCCATCCCCGTTGCCTTCCATTGCGGGCACAGCTCGGATGAGCCCGGAAGATACTCACGGCAAACCATCGGCCTTGTCTCGTATATCGAGCATAGCCAGGAATTTTCTGAATTGTAAAGGAAAGGACATTCACGCGGGGAATCGCCTGTATCGGATGAAATCATCCGGTCTCCGGCCCAGACAAGATGGCGGTGTTCGATAATATCCAGGATATCCTGCCGGTTTTCGGCCCGCCAGCGGTCAAAATCTTCTTTCTGAGCATAAGCGGTCAAATCAACAAAACAACACTTGCCGCATTGCAGGCAGGAGAGCGGCTCTTTCATAATTTATACCTTTTGACTTTATACAATACCGGAATCCACCTTCTGTCTTTTCGGTATTTAAAACTGTATGGCATTGTTCATTTTGCCTCGTTTTCTAATTTTAGCTGCCTGATTAAAAAGCTGTCCAGTTGGTTTGCAAATGCCTGTCGGTCTTTTTTGCTAAACTCGGCCGGACCGCCTGTCATCATGCCGTTATCTCTTAGCTCATTGAGCAAATCACGCATAGCCAGCCGGTCTTTGATGTTGTGCTCTGTATATAGTTTGCCGCGGGGATTAATCGCAAAAGCTTTTTGGGCCACTACCCGGTCGGCAAGCGGTATATCGGCGGTTACCACGAGATCGCCCGGCTGCACTAACTGGACAATGCGATCATCAGCTACATCAGGCCCCTCCGGAACCATAATCAGAGATAGATTCGTCAGGTTCTCAAGGCGCAATGGTTTATTGGCCACGAAAATCAAAGAAATATTTAATCGCACGGAGGCTTTGATCAGGATGTCTCTGATAACATTCGGAAAAGCATCAGCATCAACAAATATCTGCATAAAACCTCTGTTTATATTTGTACATAACAAAGTCTATTTATCATTTTTATTATACCATTTCAAAAATAAAGATTATATCGCGGTGTGAAGTGAAACTCGAATTACAGTTACGCAGTTAACTGAAATTCGTTCGTTGAACTGTTCCGCTTTAGCGGGGTAAAGGGGTGCCGAATTTACCCTTTGAAATACGTATATAATTGTTGTATGAATTTTATGTAAATATTCAGAGAAGCAAAGGAAGACAATCTTAAATGAAAAAAGAAGCTGACACAAAAGCAATGCGTCCGGAACTGGCCGAAATGATTAAAAGGCTCTCTTTCGGCCTTGATGAAAACCGTCCCGAGGCGGTTGCAAAACGCGGGCAGAAAAATCAGAGAACAGCCCGCGCCAATGTGGAAGATTTATGCGACGCCGGAAGTTTTATCGAATACGGCGCAATGGCGATTGCCGCTCAGCGCGGCAGGCGCTCGGAAGATGATTTAATAACTAAAACACCTGCGGACGGCCTCATAGCTGGTATCGGCTCGGTAAACGGTTCTTCCGTTAAAGACGAAAATTCCCGCTGCATGGTCATGGCTTACGATTACACGGTTCTGGCCGGCACTCAGGGTTTTTTTAACCATAAAAAAATGGACCGGATGCTGAAACTCGCCCATGAACGGCGTCTCCCTCTGGTATTATTTGCGGAAGGCGGCGGCGGAAGGCCCGGCGATGTTGATGCGGTCGGCGTCATGACAGCGGGTCTGGATTTGTCTACTTTCGGTGCATTCGCCGGATTAAGCGGCCGCGTTCCTGTGGTCGGTGTCGTATCCGGGCCCTGTTTCGCGGGCAACGCGGCGCTGCTGGGCTGCTGCGATGTGATTATCGCGACAAAGAATTCCAATATCGGCATGGGTGGCCCGGTCATGATTGAGGGCGGCGGACTTGGCATTTTCAAGGCGGAGGAAGTAGGCCCGATTGACGTGCAGAGCGCCAACGGCGTTGTTGATATCGAAGTTGCCGACGACACGGAGGCTGTAGCAACCGCGAGAAAATATCTCTCCTATTTTCAGGGAACGGTTCCCAAATGGGAAGCAGCCGATCAGCTTCCTCTGCGCGATCTGATCCCCGAAAATCACAAGCGCGCTTACAACATGCGGACGGTCATCAAGGCTCTTGCCGATACCGATTCGTTTCTGGAACTACGTCCCAAATTCGGCCTCGGCATGATTACGGGATTTATCCGAATTGAAGGCCGTCCCTTCGGTCTCATCGCCAATAACTGTATGCACATGGCCGGAGCCATTGAAGCGGAAGGCGCGGACAAAGCGGCAAGGCTTATGCAGATTTGTCAGGCGCACGGCCTACCTATCCTTTCGCTGTGCGACACGCCCGGTTTCATGGTGGGGCCGGAGATAGAAAAGCGCGCGCAGGTTCGTCATGTCTGCCGGATGTTCGTTATCGGCTCGCATTTGACAGTCCCCTATTTCACGGTTGTTCTGCGCCGCGGCTACGGTTTGGGCGCCATGGCCATGGCTAGAGGCGGTTTCCATGAATCCATCTTCACGGCCGCCTGGCCGACGGGAGAATTCGGCGCTATGGGCATTGAAGGAGCGATTAAGGCGGGCTTTAAAAGAGAACTGGCCGCGATTGAAGACCCTGATCAGCGTGAAAAACTCTATGAACAACTGGTCGGCGAATTATATAAACGGGGCAAGGCTATCAACATGGCTTCTTATCTGGAAATAGATTCCGTTATTGACCCCGCCGACACCCGCAGGTGGATTATGCAGGGCATGAAATCCATGCCCGTCAAAAAAACCAAAGAACCTTGTCATGCTTTCGTTGATCCATGGTAAAGGCGGTTTCCCTATGCAGATTCAAGATGTTTTTTCAATTTATAAGGATGATCTTCAACAGGTCGAGAAGACCATCAATGAAAATGTCATTTCTGAAATCAAACTGATTCCGGAAATCGCGCATCATCTGATTGACAGCGGCGGTAAAAGATTCCGCCCCCTACTGCTTCTCATTTGCTCGCGGCTTTGCGGTTATCAGAAGGAGAATCGCTTTCCGATGGCCACGGTCATGGAATTTATTCACACGGCCACGCTTCTGCACGATGATGTCATTGATCAGGCCGACATCCGGCGGGGCAAGGACTCCGCCAACAAGATTTTCGGCAATTCCGTCAGCATTCTGGTTGGTGACTTTCTCTGTTTCAAGGCGTTCATGCTGTTGAGCTCAATCGGCAATAACGACATCTTCGAACTGATTTCCAAAATGGGCAATATCATGTCCGAAGGCGAAGTGTTTCAGCTGACGAAATGCGGCGATGTCAATATGAATCAGGAAGACTACCTCAGCATCATTGAGAAGAAGACAGCCGTTCTGATATCCGCTTCCTGCGCCGCCGGAGCTATTCTGGGCGGCGCTCAACAGGATAAAGTTGATGCGCTGGCAAAATTCGGCATGAACGCGGGCATGGCCTTCCAGATAACGGATGATGTTCTGGATTACATGGCCAAAGGAAAGGATTTTGGCAAATCCATCGGCAAGGATCTGGAAGAAGGCAAAATGACGCTGCCGTTAATCTTCACTCTCTCAAAAAGCAACGAGGAAGAAAAAAGCATCATCAGGGAAATTATAAAACGCAAGAAAGGTTCACAAAAAGCAGCCCGCGAAATTACCACCCTGATTAAAAAATACAACGCGATTGATTCCTCATTTCAAATCGCAACCGGATACATTAATGAAGCCAAAGCGCAGTTAAATGTTTTCGACAACAGCCACGAGAAGAAACAATTGATGGCTGTTGCTGAATATATCCTGTCCCGAAATATTTAGTCTTGAATAAAAAGGCCCTCAATCGGCAATTCTTTCCTGTGTCAATCCTATGGCATTATAAGAAACCATTGGACTTATACCAGTCATAGGCATCGTCGATTATGGTCTTAAGTGGAAGGACTTTGAAATCCAGTTCGCGTATGGCTTTGGATGAATCATAATAGGGATAGCATGTCATATAACGCGCCATGCCGGGATTCATCTCCGGCGGTTTGCCGGTTAAATCTGAAACAGTTTCCATAATATGGCCATACAGCACCATTGCCCATCGTGGAATATCCAATTTCGGCGCGGGTCTTGTGAACTTCCCGGCAATGGTTTCAAAAAGTTCCCGGTAGGTAATGTTAACACCGCCGCAGATGTACCTTTCACCGGGTCTGCCTTTCGCAGCCGCGCTGACGTGAGCGCGTGCCACTTCGCGCACATGGGCAAAGGGAGCTCCGCCTTTGGGTATGCCGGGTGATTTTCCGTCACGCAGGTTAAAGAACAGTCTCCCGAATTGCAATGTATAGTCGAAGGGGCCGATCATGCTTCCGGGATTGATGATGACCACTTCCAGGCGATCACTGTTATATTGAAGAACACGCATCTCTCCTTCGCGCTTTGTATCGCCGTAATTATACCCAGTGTCGGCATAATTGTAATCCGGCCAGTTCTCATCGGCAAGACCGCGCGGATTGAATCCCAGCGCGTCCACGGAACTGGTATGCACAAGGCGCTTAACCCCGTTTCTAAGGCAGGCCTCGGCTACATTGACAGGACCGTCGGCATTAATTTTGCGCTGACGCGCGAAGTTCTTTTTCCAGAATGAAGTGTCCCCTGCCACATGAAAAACGACATCACATCCCCTGGCCGCATTTACCACATCCTCCGGATTGGTTACATCGCCGAGCATGATTTCAACCTGCGGGGAATCAATATATTTCGTCTCAGAGCCGGGCAGTCCGAAGGCACGGACTTTCCAGCCATCCTTTAGCAGTTCGTGCACTAAATTTGTTCCCAAAAAACCCGTAGCGCCTGTAACGAGACAATGCATTGGATGACCTCAATTGATATTCGCCATCATCATATGATCTTCGATGGTGAATATCAAATTATGTAGTGAAGCGTGGTTGTCTTAAAATATCATATCTATTTTTCTACGCTATTAAATTTTATATTCAGCCCGGCGAATGACTTCCAACTGCAAATCCCTCTGCAGTTTTGTAAAATACGCGACGTATCCTGATATCCTGACCATAAGATCTCTGTAGTATTCAGGATTCGCCATTGCGTCTTTCAGCATATCGGAAGAAACCACATTAAACTGAGTCTGCATGCCCCCCATTTTAAAAAATGTATCGGCATAATTCGCCATTGTCCCTACTATCTTTTCGTGACTGTCCGAAGCGCTGGGAATGACCTTAACATTGAAAGCAATATTATTGTCCAGTGTTTCGGGCTTTAGTCTTGCCACATCCCGGAGATTATCCAGCAAATTGTGTGACGCGCTCGGATGAGGAGTCAGCCCGGGTGTGAAGGGTTCTCCTGCCAGCCGGCCGGAAGGCAAAGCGCCGGTGACACGCCCATATACCGCGTGATTGGCCATGGACCACCATCCCGTAGCATGAGGCCCGCCCCGGTAGTTTTTACGCGACGCGAAATAATCGTGCACCATTCCGGTGACTCTGTTGGCCATGTCCACGGATTCATCGTTGCCGGAACCGAAACGGGGAACTTTTATTTTCGTCATGGCGTGCAGTTTGGGATTGCTGGTAAAATTACTGTCAATCACTTCCTTCATTTGAGCGAAGGAACAGACTTTATCGTCAAACACCAGTTTTTTAATCGCCATAATGGAATCGACGACGTCCGCCAATCCTATCATGGAAACGCCGGAGGAATTATACTGGGCTCCTCCGCGGGTGACACCCCTGCCGTTTTCTATACATCCTTCCGTCATGCTGGAAATAAGCGGCGCGGGCTGATGCTGCTGATATACCTCGCCCAGTTGATTGTTGCCTTTTACAGCCTGATCAAAAAGAAACTCGCATTGAGCCTTAAACGCGGTCCAGAATTCTTCGAAAGTATGGAAATCGCCGTTCTCAATCAAGCCTGTTTTGGGGCCAAGTTCCCAATTCATGAGAGGATGTCTGCCGTTGTTCAGGGCCATTTCCAGCGGAGCCACCAGATTGAATTCTATGCTTGATGTTGCGCTGCAGTGTTTGCCGGGAATGCCCGGTTCAACACAACCGTTGACAACCCAGTCCCGGACATCTTCAAGTTTCCAGCCGTGCGCGGTCAGAGCCGATATGACGGCATCATCACCGTGAATGCAGGGCGTGGCGCCGGTGATGTAATTGACGTCACAGACCCGTTTTAAGTAGGCAGCACTGTTTTTATCCGGCTTGTAACGCGCATGCACGTTGGGATCGTTCAGCGCCAGCAACTCCGTCACCTTCAGCAGAATATACGTCATATCATTAACCGCGTCTTCACCCTCCGGTGTAACGCCTCCCAGCGTGATGGTTCCATTGGGCGGGGAATCTCCGTTCTGCCAGTTGCCGATATCCGGAGCCAGGATCTGATGACTGGCTTCCTTGAAATAAAAACAACCTAATATGTCTATAACGTGTTTTATATATGCTTCTTTTTCTTCCTGCGATGCAAAATGGTTAATATCCGATTCGAAATAAGGCTGCAATATCTGGTCAAGCCTTCCGAACATCGGACCGTCGTCGGTGCTTTCCATTCCCAGACAGATATGCATGATGATAATGGTCTGAACCGCTTCATCGAGTGTTTGTGCCGGATTTTCAGGCACTCTCAAAAGCATTTGATGCAGCTTCTGCAATTCTGTTTTTCTTTGCGGATCATTTTCACCTTCGGCGTCCGCGAGAGCCTGGCGGGCAAGATTCCGGGCATAAGCATTTACTGCTTCAAGGCTGATGATCATCGCCTTTAAGGTATCCTTTTTTTCCGTATCGGCAGCAGCATCATTTTTCAGTTCGTCTTCTATCTTCTTAATCAGTCCTTTCGTCCCCAGCTTAACAATGCTTTCATGTCCCGGAGGTACTTCCGACATGGATATCGTTTTCCAGTAATAAACTGAAAAGAACCTGTCGTGTATCTGAACAGGCAGATCATTGCCGGTGTGGCTTCTCCATAGTTCGTGCATATTTCTTTTTGCCCAGTACGGAAACACGTGCTTGTGTAGAATCTGAATGGATTCCTCGCTGATTTCATAGGGCATAAGTTCTCTTTGGGAAAACGATCTCAATTCTCCCCAGCTGTAGCAGCCTATGGAGAAAGGATGAGCCACACAGGTGGAAACAGGAGATGTGGTATAGGTTCCGGCAAGAAGATCATCTTTCCTGATGACCGGTTTTCTGTTTTCCAGTACGTATTTGAGGCTTTGGGCCTTGCGAAGATTCGGTTCCCAGGGGTTGCCGTTTTTATCAATTTCGTATCCGTTTTCAATATGAAAGTCCGTCAGCAGTTTCCCGTATTCGTGACAGACAACAGCTTCTTTTTTCTTGCCGAAATATTCAGCCCGGTATTGTTCAAGACGTGGAAAATCTTCCAGACCGTAGCCTGCCAGATGGGGATCTTCAAGATATTTAACACCCGGATCTACTTTTTTCCCGGGAATGCGGCTGATTTTTCTCTTGGGACGCTCTGTCCTGCAATGGGCAGTATTGGCAACATCTTTGCCCATGACTTTATTCTCTTTCCTATGTTCTTCAATCTGCTTGTCCACAGCCTTTTGCTGATCCTTGTCAAAAACAAGCGTCATCAAATAATTGAACAGGCTGGCCAGCATGATATTGCCTTCCGTTCTCATTGTACCCAGAAGCATCATCTGGTATAATTCATCGGGACTCGCATCAGCCATTTTTATGATATCATCAGGCGTTTTAAAAACAATGAATGAATCCACATCAGCGGGAATTTTCTTCAGCGCGGTTACTGAACCGTCTTTAAACGCTATCGCGGCTTTGAGAAGATTATCTTCCGATTTCATAACCACGGTAAGGTTGATCCAGCCCTGTGTGCCTTTGAGTTCATTACGCAAAACAGGAGAAGCATTAAACCTGCCGGCAACATAACTTAAAAAACCATCCAGCAACATTTGATGCTTGCGAAGCAGTTTGCCGACCCCCAATTTTGACACGCTTAAAGCAAGTCCCAGGTAGGTTGACAACTGGCGGCTGCTTTTATTATCGTCTAAATTTTCTGCTGTGTTCATATTTTCACTCCATTTTTTTCGTTCATTTAATGTAAATTTGAACATCAAAAACTTTCACTTAATATTATTAAATTTAATATTATTAAATTTAAAAGTCAAGCTTTTTCTTTATTTATGATGATTATTTTTAAGTATTTGATTTTTAAATATTTTTTATTAGCTTAACATTATAAATAGACAATGAATAATATGAAAAAAAGGAGTTTAAAACCAAAAATTAAAGGGCTGTTCAAAAATGCTCAAATGCAAGGCGCGCGAGCCATGAGGAATGAGACGTATCTTGTCCATATGCAATGACGAATGGCAAAGCGCAACACAGCAGATGAGCGTTTTGTAAAATCCCGAGAATTTTACCGTCAAGGAAAGCGTATGCTAATAATTGCGCTTTCCTGATGGGAATGCGCACCCGGTCAACAGCCCCCAAAATCTATTTTTCTTTTAAATATTCCATGGGCAGGTCGCCAATTATCCTATCAATTATCTGGTCAGGATTATCAACCATCTCCTTGAGAACACCGCTGTTATAAAGAGATAATACCCCATGCAGCTCACTGAATATTTTAATAAAATAAAACTCCGTGTCTATTCCCTCCAGTTCGGGATGCGCGGAGACAACCTCCTTTCCGATGTTGATGACCAGATGCAAATTTCTGATGGAACTCTGATACTCATCCCATGACAACATTTCTTCACTTGTTCCGGTGAAATCCGACAACTGCGGCACTCGCCGGTTAAACATAATGTCGTAGAAATTGGGAAAGTTTTTTCCAAAACGAATAAACGTCGTCATTATTTTATTAATCTTTTGAACAGGATCATGCTCATGTTCTATAGATTCATTGAGCATATTATATAGCAATTCAAATGTCTTTTTATGTATTGCAATGATAAGCTGATTCTTGTTTCTGTAGTAATTATAAAGATTGGCCGCGGTCATATTCGTCCGCTTGCCGAGTTTGTACATCGAAAGATTTTCAAATCCTTCCCTATGCAGGAGCTTCAACGCTTCATCAAGTATAACTCTTTTTACCTCTTCAATTTCCTGTTCGCTTCTGGTTGTCTTTGACAATTTCTACTCCCGCATTATAAGTAAAGTTCATTTGCCCTATCAGATTGACCATTAAGAAATTGTCCATCACGTGATTTGAAATTATTTCAAATTGTATTTTTTTCCCCTGAATAATCTGACACAAGCATCTGCTACAACAGCATCATAAAGGATCCCTTTATTTTTCTCAATTTCTTCAAGGGCCGCATTGATACCCAGTGAGGGACGGTATGGACGGTGGGATGCCATCGACTCCACGACATCGGAAACCGCAAGAATACGGGCTTCAATAAGAATTTGATCCCCTTTGAGCTGCCTAGGATATCCCGAGCCATTCATCCGTTCATGGTGCTGGAAAATTATTTCCGCCAATGGCCACTGAGATTCAATGTCTTTGAGCATTTCGTGCCCGCAGGTGGAATGTTCCTTAATCAGTGAAAATTCCAGTTCCGTCAATTTTGTTGGCTTTGTCAATATCTCCGCCGGTATGGATAACTTCCCTATATCGTGGATGGAACTAGCCATTTGAATACCAGCAATCATGTCCTGAGGCAGTCCCATTTCCTCGGCAATGGCACAGGCCAGATTCGCTGACCTTATCTGGTGACCGGCTGTGTATGGATCGCGTGCTTCGACAGCGGAAACCATAACCTGAATGGTTGCTTCACTCGACTTCCTGAGGCTGTCGAGAGCCTTCTGAAGTCTTTCTTTCGCCAGTTCATGACTATTCACTTCCTGCAAAAGCGCTTCATTAAGAATTTGATAATCTTCAGTACGCTTCCGTACCCTGTCTTCCAGTTCCTCGTTTATCCGGCTGACATTTTCTCTTTCATTTTCCAGTTGCTGTTTCATGAAAAAGTCACGCCGCGCATAGAATTCAATGGCGTAGCAGGCCATCATGCCGATGACATTGGCACTGATAAAGAAAAAATTGTTGCTTAAAATAACATCATAGGGTGTCGGATTGATCCATACAGCTGCTATTTCATATAATATAACCTGCAGCCATCCGGCAAAAGAAGCCCAGATGAAAAACAGGCGAATCAGTGTGTAACCCCACATAAAAACAAGCATCAAACCGGCATAATAGAGATGGCCTACCTGAGCAGGGGCCATAACGATCATACAGATAATGCCTGTTCCAGCCAGCAGGTAGGCACCGGCCAGAATGGCCTGCATATACTTCTCAAATATCCTGGAAAAGGACAGAAGCAAGACACCTGCCAGCGCGGGACCAACGATAATTAAACGTACAAGCCATATGCTGAACATTAGTTTCGGCATCAGGATTGCGTCGAGAACGCCGAAAGCCACGTACAGCAATCCTCCCAGAACCAGAAATATACGAATGTTGGAAAGTGACCCCTTATAATAATCTTCAATGAAAGACGCTTCAAGGTATGCTGATTCGCCGGAAAACTTCAGTGTCACCGGATGCACTTTCATTTTACGATTCATAACCATCATATCGATCAAACGCCTTGTGCGATTAATACCGCGTAAAGTTACCAAATTAGCGGATTATAATATTTCAGGTCAATTATTCCGTTGCGATCTTCCTTAAGAGCCTGAGGCAGAAAATCCATAATATCTTTCGCCGTGATTCCATCAGTGCCCTTTTTCGCCGCCGCCAGATCGCCCGCATATCCGTGAAGGAATACTCCCTTGCGTACCGCCTCATTGGGGTTTAATCCCATTCCGTACATGGCCGCAATGCAACCCGTTAGCACATCACCAGAACCGGCTGTTGCCATCCCCGCGTTACCACTTAAATTGACATAAACATTGCCGTCGCTTGCACCGATAAGTGAATGAGCTCCCTTCAAAACAATGGCTGCCTTAAGTTTTTTTGCCGTTTCCTGCAAAATCGAAATTTTATTGGAATTGATTTCCACGGCAGATTTTCCGGTAAGCCTCGCCATCTCACCAGTATGCGGTGTCAGAATCGTCGCCGCTTTCCGCGAACTTAATATTTCCGGATTTTGGGCAACAGCCGTCAGGCCATCGCCATCGATAAGGATTGTTTTTTTAATTTCCACGGCCATTTCCTTGACCAGATTAACCGTTTCCTCCTGCAAAGAAAGCCCCGGACCGATAACCACCATATCCACTTTTGCCGCAGCAGCAAGCAGCGCTTTTTTATTTTTCAGCGAAATGCTTCCTTTCGTTGTTTCCTCCTGCGGCAGATAAACAATCTCCCTACCCTTCTTTGCGATAACGGGAATAACCGAACGGGGAGCGGCAAGGCGCGCGTATCCGCCACCTGATTTTATAAATGACATGGCTGCGAAATAAGGGGCTCCATAATAATTGGATGCACCCGCGATAAAAAGAACATCTCCCATGGCGCCCTTATAAGCCTCCGCAGGCCGCCCGGGCAAAATGACATCATCATTGGTCTGAACGAGAATTTCTTTTTTATTATAAAGAAAAGGCGGAAATGATATGTGACTGACGTACAATTCTCCGCCAAGTTCATAGCCGGGGTAAAGCATATTGCCGATTTTGGGCAAACCGAAAGTTACGGTATAGTCGGCCTTGATAGCTGCGCCCATGACTTCTCCCGTATTGCCGTTGACACCGGAAGGAATATCGATGGACAAAATTGTTTTTTTACTTTTATTTATTAGCGTGATGATGTCTGCGGCCAATCCGGCAACCGAACGATCAAGGCCTGTCCCGAAAATAGCGTCAATAACCACGTCACAATGAGCCAAATCCTTTCTGGCCGACACAGCATCCTTAAGTCTGACAACTTCCACAGGCAGTCTGCTAAGGATTTCGAAGTTGATTTTGGCCGCTCCTTTGAATTTATCACTGTCGCTGATTAAAAATACCTTTACCTTGCTGCCTGCGGAATGAATCAATCGGGCAACAGCGAGACCGTCTCCGCCATTATTGCCGGAGGAGCAAAAAATTACAAATTTCTTATCACGTACACCTATTTTATTTTTGAGCAGATTTATAGCGGCAAGAGCCGCGTTTTCCATAAGAATTTCTTCGGCAATACCAAATTTTTCTATGGCATGGTGATCCATAAATCGCATTTCATCTATGTTGGCTATCTTCATACTTGGTCTCCACGATGGTCTTGGATAATTCCAATTTTACCGCTCAGAGCTATTTTACGAATCCGATATTTGCCAATGTGGCAAAGACAAATAGAAAATATTTATATTCTTAATAATGTTAAATTTAAAACATTAATTGATTATTTTTTCAAATACTAATTTACAGGAAGGATGTTTTTTAATTTAGCTTATTTTCAATACTTTGGCGCCGCGGATTTTTCCTTCTTTGAGTTCCAAAAGAGCGCGATTGGCATCAGCAAGAAAATATTCTTCCACTTCCGGTATTATGGGTATTTGAGTAGCCAGAGCAAGAAATTCCTCAATATCTCGGCGGGCTACATTAGCCACACTCTTTATTTCCTTTTCCATCCAGAGATGACGGTCATAATCCAGACTCAGCAGATAATCTTTATCCGTTTCTTCCTTTCGTATCGCGTTGATGACCAGTCTTCCGGCCGGTTCCAGATTTTTCAGGGCTTCGACGACCGGTTTCCAAACAGGCGTTGTATCGATTATAGCGTGAAGTTTTTCAGGTGACTGCTCGATCGCATCTCCTGCCCAGACAGCTCCCGTTTCGAGAGCGAACTTTTGTTCATTCTTACTGCGGGCGAAAACAAAAACCTTCGTACGAGGGTAACAGTAACGTACCATTTTCAAGACGAGATGGGCGGAAGCACCGAATCCGGTCAACCCCAGACATTGCCCGTCAACTGGATTGGCAAGACGTAAAGACCGGTACCCTATGGCACCGGCGCACAAAAGCGGCGCTGCCTGAATATCGGAAAAAACTTCGGGAATCGCAAAAGCAGAATCTTCGGGTACTACCAGGAATTCAGCGTAACCGCCATGAACGTCCCTGCCGGTCGCTTTAAAATCCGCGCAGAGATTTTCATTTCCGGCAAGGCAGGCCCCGCAGCATCCGCATGCCCGATTAATCCAGCCTACCCCAACTCTGATACCTGTAGCGAACCTGCGAGCATACTTGCCACATCCGGCTACAACTCCCACCGCCTGATGTCCCGGAATAATCGGGAGATTTGGAGGTGGAATCCTTCCTTCAATTTCGTCCAGTTCCGTATGACATACGCCGCAAGCCGATACCCTGACCAGAATCTCATTATCCCCGCATACAGGCTCGGGTACCTCAGACATTTTCAGGGGCTGTTTGTTTTCTTTTAAATCAGTTATCCGCTCTAAGACCGCTGCTTTCATTTCAAGGAAGCAGGAATTTCCAGCGACACATCAACCGGCTTAATGTATTTTTCAACGATTGACTGCGTTGAATTCATTTTCAATTTCTCAAACAGGAAAGAAAATTGTTTTTCCAGTTCAGCGCCGATTTTCTTGCGAATATCAGCCGGCAGATTCCACATTTCCGATTTGAAAGGACCGAATCCTTTCTTGCGGGTTTTATATATAAACTGCTCCTCGGTATCTTTATCCTTCCATTCGGCTTTGAATTCCGTTTTTAAATGATCGTAGATTTTTTCTTTCAGGTTTCCAGGAAACTGAGCGCTGTCGTAAATAATATTCTGGAACCCAGTAGCCAGATGAATTTCGGCTGTTCTCACAGCAGGGAATCTGTCAAAGGCCTCATCGGGAAGTGTAGAGGCGCCGTGCTGAACAGCCCCGGCAAGACCATATTTCGTCCGTGCTACAGCCGATAATTCTTCCAGAGCCGCGAAATCAATTTTAACTTTCGCCACCGTGCCGTCCGCCAGCGGAACACCGCCGTGCGTTGTTCCCGTCTGAACGCTAATTTTGCTTATCCCCTTAAGTGCTTCGCCTCGTTTTTTGAGTTCTTCCAGATACCCATCCATGAAAGCCTGAAGCTCTTCCACCGTGCTGTTCTTCCCGCCGACTTCTCCTATTTCACCACCCACCGACACAGTAATTCCTTCCGGTTCCAGATCGCGGATCATAGTCGTAAGTTCAGCTGCCAAGCTGTAATTTGTCTTTTGCTGTTCCTTTACAGTCGATTTGGATAAGTCCACCAGGGTGGATGTGTCAATATCAATATTGTAAAATCCAGCTTCGATAGCTTCCCAAATCAGATTTTTTACCGCCTGCGTTTCTTTTTCAGCGTCAGCAACAAATTTCTTGGCGCTGAGCTGAAAATGATCCCCCTGCAGAAAGACAGGTCCGCGATAACCGGATTTAATCGCTGCCGCAATAACTGCACAGGTATATTCAACCGGTCTCTGCATTGTGTAATCGATTTCCGAACGGGCGATTTCAAAAATAACCGGACCAACCTTGCCTTTCATGGCTGCGCGAAAAACAGCCTGAGCCACATCATAAGTGATTCCTCTGATATTAATCGCCGGAACGGTAAAACCTTTCACTTCTTCGCGTCCCATGGCCTCATAAAGAGACTGAACGGAAGCGGATACAATCCCCAAAGCCCAGCCGGCGCGCCGAATCAACCATCGGGCAGCTTCCTGCATCGCCTCGTCGGTAGCAAATACTGCGGTCTGGATTAAATCGTCAATAAGTTCGCCTTTAAGCTTGGCCTCATCTAAAATAAGAACATCGTTGCCGTCTATTTCAATAATCTTTGAAGTATATTTTGTACACCTCTGCTTTAATTCTATTTTGTCTTTGTAAATCATAACGACTCCTTATAATAAGTATTAAGCCCCTGATGATAACATTTGTTTTGCCATCTTTACTTCGTATGCACTTCCGATATAAATCGCCGATATCTGATTTACATTTTCCACTTTTACGGAAAGAATATCCTGCACTCCGTCGGTCGCCATTCCTCCGGCCTGTTCCATAATAAACGCCATGGGCTGCAATTCAAAAAGCAGGCGCAATTTACCATTCGGTGCTTTTTTTAATGCGGGATAGCTGAACAGACCGCCTTTTTTAATCAGAATCTGATTGATGTCGGGAACAAAACCGCCGCTGTAACGTAATTTGTAGCCATCGCTTTCCAGTTTATCGACAAAGGCAAGATGCTCCGGATTCCAGTCACGGCGCAGACCTCCCGGAGAAATGATCGAGCCCTTTTCCTTCAACTTGATGTTTTCCTCGGATAAAACATATTCGCCTTCACGATTAAGAACAAATTCATGCGTGCCCTTCCCCGCTGAATACATCATTGTGATTAACGGACCATACGTAATGTAAAGCGCTGCCACCATCGTATTCCGGCCACAATCCAGAACGGAATCTTTATGAATGCCGATAATCGTTCCAATGGCCAAATTGGAATCAACAAGAGAGGATCCGTCAAGCGGATCAGCCGTCACGACATATTTTTCCTGGCCGGTACCGATTTTAATGATATTTTCCAACTCTTCCGAAGCGTATTCGCGCACAAAACCGGAAAACTCCAATTGATTTTTCAGAATTTCATCAGACGCCAGATCCAAAGCCATCTGATCATCAGCATAAATATTTTTCAGACCCGCAAGCTTTCTGTTGGACTCGTGGATCTTCGCGGAAATATATTTACCAACAACGGCAATCTGCCAGATGAGGCGCCTCAACTCCACTTCCACGCCTGCCATCCACATATGCCGCCTTAAATCAACCAAATATTTTGTGTAATCACTGATTCCTTCTCCCATATTTACCTCCGCAAATACAAATATTCCTGCCTTCTCGGCAAATCATGACACTATCTTATTATTACTTTTATAAACTAGCATTCTTTGAGTTTAGTTGCAAATATTTAAGAAACTTTAAATTTTGATTAACATTCTTTCGATTTAATAAATATCAGATATTGATACGTAATAAATAACAAATATCATTATGTTGAGCATATATTAAGTCTAAATCCTGATATTTAAAATACCTTTAAATTATGAGTATCGAAAACATTTTTTTCTTAAAACGATGATTTAGAAAAAAACTGGTTGAAGATTAACGGCAAAGTCCTTTATTTTTTGCAAATTCCAATAATCGGCAGTTGCCCATTGCACAGACTTTTTGTGAGTCAGAACAACCCCGTTCATTATTGCCTTGTGAAAAATAAGTATTCCCCCGGTTGTTGTAAGCCTGAATATATTCCGGGTTTAGTCGAATTGCTTCATCATAATCCTTAATGGCTTGCTCATATTGACCAAGTTCATCGTACGCATTTCCCCTGTTATAATAGACTTCGGCATAATCCGCTTTCAGATGGATGGCATGATTATAATCCTCAATGGCACGTTTGAATTGACCAAGGTTATCGTAAGCAAGTCCCCTCCCAACAAAGGAGAGAGACAGGTCCGGCCTTATGCTGATAGCTTTATTATAATTATCAATAGCTTTTTCCATCATTCCTTTTTCAGCCAGTGCCGACGCCAGATTATTATGCGCCAGGTAGTTGTTTGTGGTTAACAGACAGGCACGATTCAGAAGCT